>JBBAAC010000192.1:0-4532 GCA_041658465.1 bacterium
AGAGGCCCACCATGGCGGCGGATGCAAGAAAGAGTGCGCGCGATCTGTCCATTAGGCTAGTCAGGCTAGTCAGGCTGGTCAGGCGAGTCAAGCGAGACAGGCGAGACTTGAGACTTGATATGGCGCGTCACTTCTGTATATTGCCGCGCCTTAAGCCCAATGGGTCGCGGAGGCAGGATGGCTATCAAGTCGGATCGCTGGATCAGGATGATGGCAGGGAATTGCGGCATGATCGAACCATTCGAGGAGAAACAGATCCGCACCGGGATCTCGTTCGGCCTCGCGTCCTATGGCTACGATTTCCGCATCGGCCGCAAGTTCAAGATCTTCGAGCCGGCCGGCATGGGCGTGATGGATCCCAAGGATTTTGCGCACGTGCTTTTCCGCGACTTCGAGGGCGACGTCTGCGAGATCCCGCCGAACAGTTACGTCCTTGCAAGCACGGTAGAATATTTCCGCATCCCGCGCGACGTGATCACGATCTGCTTCGGCAAATCCACGTACGCGCGCTGCGGCGTACACGTAAACGTCACCCCGTTCGAGCCCGAGTGGGAAGGGCATGCCACCATCGCGATATCGAACACCACGCCTCTCCCCGCCCGGATCTATGCCGGAGAAGGCATAGGCCAGATACTCTTCCTCGGAGCAGAGGAGACCTGCGAGGTCTCCTACGCGGACAAGAAAGGCAAGTATCAGGCGCAGCGGGATATCACCGTTGCAAAGGGGCACGGCTGAATCCTATGCACGAACTTCGAACATACTATAATCTCTCAGAGGCGAACGAGCTGGTGCCCAGTCTCGAATATCTCTTCGCCGAGCTGGCGCGCATACAGGATCGAGTCAACACGCTGAGCCGCAGAGCGGCGGAGCGGGCGCAGCAGCAGGAGCTGCACGCCGACGACAGCGTCCGCGTGCTGTCCGAAGAATATCTCCGCAGGCTGGAGGAGATCAGAGGGCTTGGCGTCGTCGTTGAGGATACCGATCTTGGCATAGTCAGATTCTACTCCTGGTTCAACGGCGAGGAAATCTGCCTCTCCTGGCAATACGGCGAGCCTGATGTGAGGCACTGGCATTCGGTGACAGAGCCCTCTGCAGCGCGCCGCTCCTTGTCACCTCTGCTTAGGCTGCGGCGCAGCAAGTCGAGCCGCTTGCATTGAGCGCTCCCTGTGGTATTTTTCTCTCAAGATGGCTTATCAAATAGAGAGAAACGACAGGATGACGCTCTGGGAGCGCATCTATCTGCCTGAGCTGGTCCGCGGGCTATTCACCACAGCGCGTCATTTTTTCCGGAATCTCATTCACATGGATACCCGCATCACGATCGAATACCCGGAGGTGAAGAAGGCGCTTCCTCCCGGCTATCGCGCGGAACACAGACTCATGCTTCGCGAGGACGGGACCATGCGATGCACGGCGTGCATGCTCTGCGCGACCGCGTGCCCTGCGGACTGCATATCTATCGAGGCGGAAGAGGTGGACGACCCCGCCGTCGAAAAACGGGCCAAAACCTTTGTGATAGACGAGCTGCGATGCGTGTTCTGCGGCTTCTGCGTCGAGGCCTGCCCGTGCGACGCGATCCGCATGGACACCGGCCGATACGAAAATACGGCGTTTAATCGAGCGTCGCTTCTGTACGATAAGGAGAAGCTGCTCGCCAATTCGGCACCAGGTGCGAGCCCGCTTTCAGGAGCCCTATGAGCATGAAGGACTACTATCAGGTGCTCGGCGTGCCGCGGACCGCAACCGAGGCGGAGATCAAAAAGGCCTATCGCCGCCTCGCCAAGAAGTATCATCCGGATGTGAACAAGGGAGACAAAGACGCCGAGGAGCGCTTCAAGGATATCTCGGAGGCGTACAACGTGATTTCGGATCCCGAGCAGCGCAAGAAATACGACATCATGTTCCAGTACGGCGGCGTAGGCCCCGGGCCGGGCGGGTTCGGCGGGTTCCGCTGGGAGCCCGGCACGGAGGGCGCGCGAGCCGATTTCGGCAACGTCGACCTCGGGGATCTGTTCAGCGAACTCTTTGAAATGGGCGGGGTGCGCAAGGGCGCGTACCGTCAGGGTCAGTCCAGGAGGCGCGGCGGCGAGGCGCCGGTCGATGGTCAGGATACATACGCGGATGTCGAGATAGACTTCAACGAGGCGATAGATGGGACCGAGCGCAAGGTCTCGATCCGCCGCGGAGATAAGGTCGAGCACCTGACCGTGAAGGTGCCGGCCGGCGTGGACAACGGCTCCAAGGTCCGAGTTGCAGGAAAGGGCCAGCCGGGGTTCGGCGGCGGCAGTTCGGGCGATCTTTATCTCAGGATCCACGTGAACCCTGACCCGGTCTTCTGGCGCGAGGATGCAGATGTCTACACGGAGATTCCGATCACTATATATGATGCGATCCTGGGCGCCACCGTGGAAGTGCCAACGCTCGGGGGCCACGCGCGCATGAAGATCCCGGCCGGCACTGCAGGCGGCCAGAAGTTCCGCCTGGCCGGCAAGGGCGCGCCTCAGCTCGGCAGCAAGGGAAAGCCCGCCACTACACCTTCGGCGGGCAAGCATGGGGACCAGTTTGTGATCGTCAACGTCGTGCCCCCTCGCGATCTCTCTTCAGACGCCAAGAAGGCATTTGAGTCGTTGGCCAAGGAATATCCGTACGACCCAAAGAAGTGACCGATAAAATCCCTCCCCTTTGTAAGGGGAGGGTCAGGGAGGGGTAGAACCATGATCTACCTCCCCTTTTCCCCTCCTTACAAAGGAGGGGATGTAGCTACGGAGGTTTCCATGGAACATTCTGTCATCGTCTCCGCAGTCCGTACCCCTGTCGCGAGCTTTCAGGGCGGGCTCTCCGCCATAAAGTCGACGGATCTGGGCGCTTTGGCCATCCGTGAGGCGGTCAGGCGCGCAGGAATAGATGGCGCCTCGGTGAATGAAGTTATCATGGGGTGCGTGTTGCCGGCCGGCCTGGGCCAGTCGCCCGCAAGGCAGGCCGCGCTCGGCGCTGGCCTTCCAAAGGAAGTGGGGGTGCTCACGGTCAACAAGGTCTGCAGCTCAGGGCTTAAGGCCGTCATGCTTGCGGATCAGCTTATCCGGGTGGGCGATTGTGAGGTGGTCGTGGCCGGCGGCATGGAGTCCATGACAAATACGCCTTATACAATGCCTGGCGCGCGTTCGGGGCTTCGGTTGGGCGACGGGAAGATAGTCGACACCATGGTCTTCGACGGCCTCTGGGACATCTTTACCGATCAGCACATGGGCTCGTGCGCCGAGCTGTGCGCGGCAAAGTATGGGTTTACCCGTGAGATGCAGGATGATTTTGCCGAGGGGAGCTTTCGCAAGGCCCAGGCTGCCATCAAGGCCGGGGCCTTCAAGGACGAGATAGTAGCCGTGCCCGTGCCCCAGAAAAAGGGCGAGCCTCTGATGTTCGATACGGACGAGGAGCCCGGCAGGGCGAATTTCGAGAAGATGCGGTCATTGAAGCCTTCCTTTAAGAAGGACGGCACGGTCACTGCTGCAAACGCCAGCTCCATATCAGACGGCGCCGCTGCCCTGGTGATCATGTCCGAGGCGAGGGCAAAGAGGGAGGGGCTAAGTCCCTTGGCCAGGATCGTGGCGCATGGCGCGTTTTCACAGGAGCCTGAGTGGTTTACCACAGCCCCGATTGGAGCTGTAAAGTTAGTTCTTAAGAAAGCTGGTTTAACTATTGATAAAATAGATTTATTTGAGATAAACGAAGCCTTCTCGCCGGTCGCGATGGCAGCCATCCTGGAGTTCTCGATAGACCCTGCAAGGGTGAACGTGAATGGCGGGGCCGTGGCTATGGGTCACCCGATCGGCGCATCCGGCGCCCGAATCCTAACGACGCTCGTCCATGCCATGAAGCACCGCGGCGCAAAGAGGGGCCTTGCCACCCTCTGCAACGGCGGCGGCGAGTCCACTGCTATAATTGTCGAAATTTAAGACCCCGCATACGCTCATCACTCAGCAAGCCTGCTCCATGCTAAAGTACGCGGTGACCCACGCCTGGCTCCGTGCCAAGAAGTGCGCGGGGCACCCCCGTTCATCGCTCAACAAGCCGACATCGTGCCAAAACACGCGGTGACCTGCGGCTGGCATCTCGCAAGCCGACACCGAGTTGAGCCCAGATCTTACGGCTAACGATGGATTTCCAGCTATCGCGGTCCCCATTGCTCGAAGCCTGCCGCAGGTCACCGCTCGCTCAGTGCCACCGAGCGTGGCCTATCGATAAACGGGAGAAACACGCTTACTGCGTGCCGTTACGCACGTTATATCAAGGCGCGTAACGAGCGGGGTCCCCAGTCCAGCTTCGAGCAATGGGGACCGCAGAGCTAGTGATTCACCGTTAGCCTTATAAGTTGAGCTAAACTCGGTGTCGGCTTGCGAGATGATGGACTGGGGACCCCGCTCACGCAGTGGCGATGGACAAGGTGCGTGAGGACGGATGCCAGCCGCCGGTCACCGCGTACTTTGGCACGGTGTCGGCCTGCCCGCCGGCCGGCAGGCTTATAAAGGAGGGGGAAA
>JBBAAC010000193.1:0-4468 GCA_041658465.1 bacterium
CTCGAGTTCGGATTTTACGAGGGAGATCGCATAGACCTGGCAGACGTCGTGCGCGAGCTTATTGTGCTCGCGTTACCGATGAGGCACCTTTGCCAGGATGATTGCAAAGGGCTTTGCCAGCGATGCGGAAAGAATCTCAACGAAGGTCCGTGTGGTTGTTTCAATGAGGAGACGCGAGGGAACTTTGGCGTTTTGAGTGCTGCCAAAGTGAAACCGACTCCCGAGACGAAAGGAGAAAGCCGTGGCCGTACCAGCAAGAAGAAAATCTAAGGGGCGCAAGAACATGCGTCGCGCGATGAACATGAAGCTCAAGGCGATCGCCGTCTCGACCTGTCCGCAGTGCAAGCAGCCCAAGCTTCCTCACAGGGTCTGCATACATTGCGGGTTCTACAAAGGGCGCGAAGTCGTAAAAACCGTCGAATAGGGCTATATATCGTGTCATCACAGGAATCTATAGAGAGCAAGGTCAAGGAGATCGTGGCCGAGCAGCTGGGCCTCGCTGTAGAGGACGTGCAGCTCGATGCCGGCTTTGCGGACGACCTGGGCGCTGATGATCTTGATCAGGTCGAACTCATCATGGCGTTCGAGGAGGAGTTCGACTGCGAGATCGACGACGAAGACGCCGAGAAACTCCGCACGGTGCAGGATGTGATCGATTTTGTAGGAAATCGAGCGCAGTGACGCCGCCAGGAGCCATGATGCGCATTGCCATCGCCTCCGACCATGCAGGTTTTCAATTAAAAGAAGCGCTCAGGGAGCGCCTCTCCAGTGCCGGGCATGACGTGGCCGATTTCGGCACGTACTCCGAGGAGAGATGCGACTATCCTGATAATGCAAAGCCCGCCGCCTCTGCCGTGAACGAGGGCGAGGCATCGGTGGGCCTTCTCGTCTGCGGCTCCGGCATCGGCATGTGCATCGCCGCAAACCGCTTTCCCAACGTGCGTGCGGCCGTGCTCCAGAACGAATACGACGCGGAGATGAGTCGCCGCCACAACGACGCCAACGTTGCCTGCCTTGGCGCCAGGACAATGGACGCTGACCGGGCTCAAAAGCTCCTCGAAATCTTCCTGAACACCCCATTTGAGGGCGGGCGTCACGAGGCCCGCGTGAAGAAGCTCGCAGGTCTGCCGTAACAGGAGGTTGGCGTGCTCAAGGCCTTTGCCTGCAAAGACGGCGGACCCGCAGGAGAGATCCCCGCAGAGGATCTCCCCTCATGGCTTGCCAATGAGAAGAGCCAGGTCTGGATCGATCTCTCCGGAAACATCGATGAGCATCAGCGCTTTCTCGCCGATACGCTTGGGTTTCACCCTCTCGTGATCGAAGATCTCATAAGCCACGGCATGCTCCCCAAGGTGGAGGAGTACGATGGGAGCCTGTTCATGCTCCTGCAGGACATAGTCCTCCTCGATACGGAAGATGATGAAGAGCGCCTGCGAACCAATGAGCTTTTCCTCTTCATAGGCAAGAACTTCCTGCTCACAGCGCATCGCAATCGCATCCGGGCGGTCGATGCTTACATTCAGGATGGAGCCGCGCTCGCGAGGCTTCTTGCCCGCGGCGCTGAGGCGCTCGCTCATGCGGTCATCCGAAAGATGGTGGACAGCTTCTTCCCTATGCTGGATCGCGTGGAGGCGAAGCTCGATGCCGCAGAGGAGGCCATCTTCGGCAGGCCCGTCCAGGAAGACCTGCAGCGCGTATTCCGGCTGCGCAAGGATGTGGTGCGGCTTCGCTCCATAGCGCAACAGCAGCTTAATGTCATAAGCCGTATCTCCAGCGGCGAGTTTGAGGCGGTCTCGGCGCAGGGGCTTTTTCTCGCCCGCGACATCTATGATCACCTCTATCGCTTCTCGGAGAAGGCGGCCGGCTTCCGTGAAGAGATCATGGGGCTTCTCGATGCATACCTCTCGCAGATAAATAACCGCATGAACGACGTCGTGCGCGTGCTCACGATGATGGCCACCATCATGCTGCCGCTCTCCATCATCGTGGGCTTCTACGGGATGAATTTTCATACCATGCCGGGGCTCATGCATCCATATGGCTGGCTCTTCACGGTGCTCGGCATGGCGGGGCTCGTCGCGGCCATGCTCACCTATTTCCGCCACAAGAGATGGATATAGCGAAGTCCCGCACATCAGCCGTTCACGCTAGGAGGTCAGATGCTCACGCCGGAACTGCAGAAGTTTGATCCTGAAATAGCTGACGCGATTCGCAAGGAGGTCGAGCGGCAGGAATACAAGCTCGAGCTCATTGCCTCCGAGAACTTCGTCTCTACGCGTGTGCTCGATGCCCTGGGAAGCCAGCTTACGAACAAGTACGCGGAAGGGTATCCGGGAAAGCGCTACTACGGAGGCTGCGAGTATGTGGACATGGCAGAGGACCTGGCGCGCGACAGGGCCAAGAGGCTCTTTGGCTGCGATCATGCGAACGTTCAGCCCCACTCCGGCACGCAGGCGAACATGGGCGTGTACTTCGCGATGCTCAAACCGGGCGACACGATAATGGGCATGAACCTCTCTCACGGCGGACACCTTACGCACGGCTCGCCGGTCTCGATCTCCGGCACCTACTTCAAGGTCGTTTCATACGGCGTGAACCCTGAGACCGAGCTCCTCGATTATGGCGAGATGCGCCGGCTTGCGCTGGAGCACAGGCCGAAGATGATCGTGTGCGGCGCCTCGGCATATTCGCGCGATATCGATTTCAAGAAATTCCGCGAGGCAGCCGATGAAGTCGGGGCGATGGTTATGGCGGACATCGCGCACCCGGCCGGGCTCGTCGCGACCGGGCTTCACACGAGCCCTGTCCCGTACTGTGAATTCGTCACCACCACCACGCACAAGACCCTGCGGGGCCCCCGCGGCGGCATGATCATGTGCCGTGAGGCGTTCGCAAAGCAGATCGACAAGGCGATCTTCCCCGGGACGCAAGGCGGCCCTCTCATGCACGTGATCGCCGCAAAGGCGGTTGCCTTCAAGGAGGATCTTGAGCCCGAATACAAGCAGTACTGCCGCCAGATCGTGGCGAACAGCCGCGCGTTGGCCGCAGCTCTTGCGGAGCGCGGTTGCAGGATCGTGAATGGCGGCACTGACACGCACCTCTTCCTTGTGGACCTCACGGATAAGGGTATAACCGGAAAAGAGGCCGAGGACGCGCTCGGCCGCGCGGGAATAACGGTCAACAAGAACACCATCCCGCGCGAGACGCGCTCGCCATTTGTCACGAGCGGCATACGCGTGGGCACGCCGGCGCTCACCACGCGAGGCATGAAGGAGGGCGAGATGCGCAAGATCGGCGGGTGGATGGCCGACGTGCTCGCGAGCATCGCGGATACGAAGCTTCAGGAAAAGGTCATGGCCGACGTGCGGGAACTCTGCACCGGATTCCCGCTTTACCGGAACTCCTAGATGAAGTGCCCCTTCTGCCCCAGGCTGGACAGCAAGGTCATCGACTCCCGAGTCTCCCGGGACGGCGCCATCATCCGCCGTCGCCGCGAGTGCGAGGGATGCGCCAAACGCTTCACCACTTACGAGAGGGTGGAGGAGCCGCTGCCAGTGGTGGCAAAGAAGGACGGCCGTCGCGAGGCGTTCGACCGCATGAAGATTGCGGCCGGGATCAAGAAGGCGTGCGAGAAGAGGCCTGTCTCGACGGAGACCATAGAGCATGTTGTGGATCTCGTGGAGCGGTGGGCGCAGGAGCAGGGCGAGCCGGAGCTGGCGAGCGCCGCAATCGGCGGTCGCGTGATGGAGGAGCTGCACAAGCTGGACGAAGTCGCATACGTCCGCTTTGCATCGGTCTATCGCTCTTTCAAGGATATCAGCGAATTCATGAACGAACTTTCTGATCTGTTGCATAAGGATAAGACGTCAAAATGAATTATTAAACGAACGAACGATCGCACGACTTATGGCCACAAAACAGCAAGAATCGCTCATGAGGTGGGCAATAGCCTTGGCGCTTGAGGGCGCGGGCCGCACATCGCCCAATCCAATGGTCGGCGCGCTGGTGGTGAGGGGCAGCCAAATCGTTGGCGAAGGATATCACCGCCGCGCCGGGACCCCTCATGCCGAGATACACGCAATTCGCAATGCCGGAAAAAAGGCGCGCGGTGCCGACCTTTATGTGACCCTCGAGCCGTGCTGTCACACGGGTCGCACACCGCCGTGCACCGATGCGATTGTGGAGGCCGGTATCCGGCGCGTGTTCGTGGGCGCGCGCGACCCGAACCCGCTCGTGAACGGCCGCGGCATACGCGCGCTTCGCAGCGATGGCATCCGGGTGATCGACGGCGTGCAGGGGCCCAGCTGCCGCGAGATAAATCGAGCCTACAATCGCTTCATCGCGAGCGGCATGCCGTATGTCACGGCGAAGGTCGCGCTCACGCTCGACGGCAAGATAGCGGCCGTCGGCGGAGACGCGCGATGGATCAGCAACGCCGCGTGTCGGCGCTATGTGCACGAGCTTCGCG
>JBBAAC010000194.1:0-4414 GCA_041658465.1 bacterium
GGCATCAGGACCCTTCAAAAAAACTGGTAGAGAGGCTCGTCGCAACAGTCAAGGGGAACGACGGCCTCGAGACGCTCGAAGAGTTCTGCCAGACCATGCTCGCCACTAATGTCGATAGCCTCGACCGGAAGATCGGCCAACTATGGAGGGCGGGGCTGGATGTATCGCCGCTGCTCTACGCGCTCGGAACCAGGTTTCCGGACCGGGGAATGGGCGGCGGAGGCTCGGCGGCGGCGGACGAAGGCCAGGAGCCACCTTCCGGCGGGGATGACTTTACAGGGTGCCTGCCCGATGGGATGCCCTCGGCCCAGGGCATCCCGGCGCAGCCGCTTTTCAGCACAATTTCGCTGTAGATCCGGTCCCCTCTTTTGAGTAAGATTTCCAGCAACATATTTCGCAAAGATCCGATAAGGGCTTGAACGGTCTCCTGAAAGGGGCGACCCGGATGGTAAGAAAGCTCTCATCAAGGGAAGGGATCTGCGAAGGCGCGCGCAGCCTCGTCGAGGACGGCTTGATCTCAAGAGAGATCCTGCCGCTTATTGAACGTGCGCTTCAAGGTAACGAATCCGCGTACCAGACTCTGCTCCGCGCGATCACCCACACCAAGCCCCGCCGGGATCGGCACGCACTCTTTGTCGAGACCCCTGCGAAAGCCGCCTCGAACGGGGCGGGCCGTTCCGATGCCGAGACAACTTTTCTAAGCACGAGGGATGAGGCCCTGCACAGGGCAAAGAACGTCGAGATCACCCCGCTGCCAAGCCCTGAGGATATCGAATCGAGCATCTTCTACTGCATGGAATATGCCCGATCGTTGAACTCCTATGTCTGGGACACGCGCACTATACTGGAGGGCGTTCGCACTATGCTCGCGGGCAGGCTCGCGCGCAGGATAGTGGAGACTCTCGTCATTGACGGCAACGCGGTGATCATCCCTCCTGCTCCTTCCTCGCGAAACTTTTTGACGGAGATCGCGGGGAGACTCGATGTGAGCGCCGGGAGGCTCGAATCGTGGACGCGGTGGCCGATGTGGAACAATGTACTCGGCGGAATTTTCGCCAAGACGCTTGCTTACGGGAAGGCGGCCGGACATTCATCCGTCGTCTCGGGGAGGGAGGCGGCGATCGAGCAGAGGCGCGCCTGGTTTGACGACCTGCGCGAGCGCGGGATGACGCCGGCGGATATCGTGCGGTGCTTCGATTTCGTCTTCGCAGTCGACAATTTCAAGGCAAACCTCAAGGCGACCGCGGAGCTGGGCAGGTTCACGCCGGAGCCGAACGAAACGCTCCAACGCGACCCGGACGCAGCAGTCCTGCTCGCACGCGAGATGAATCTGCTCCATGGCATCGCTCCGGACATGGGCAGCGAGAAATTCCGATCGCTCCTCACGCCATATGCGCCGCCGATGACAGCGGATGCGATCCAGGCCGCCATCTCGATGAAGGAGCTGCCTCTCAAGCGCTTCGAGCGTTTCCGCGCCAGGGTGATCCTCGAGTGGCACGCCGGTGACCCGACCGAACTTGCAGAATTTCTTGCGACCATGGTCTCGCGCCACAAAAAAAGCGGCACGCAACTCGGCCGCTTCTGCAACATGATGCTCGGCGTGAGCACGACCGCCTTGCTGCGCAAAATTGCAGCCCTCTCCGCTGCGGGCGCGGACACGGCACCACTGCTCGTCGCAATCGCCGGCAAATTCCCCGACTCAAAGCGTGAAGGATTCGCATCGATGGAGCGAATCGCGGATGCTCAGATAGATAGCGGTTTGAACGTCGATGGCGGCGCCTCTAACGACGTCTCAGAGGATGAGGCGGAACAGCTGGTGGATGGCGCACAGCTAATGCTGCCTGGTCTCGGCTTGGCGGGCGGCGTGAAGACGGGATGAAGATTATGAAATGAACGGTCTGACAGCAATCAAAACGCCGGTTCCTTTAGTAGATCCCATCTATCTTTATAGATCGAAGCGTTGATAATGCCGCAATTCTGTTTATTCCCAGCGGCTTTTAACCTCAAATTCACCGCTGATTTGCCAGCAACATCCTTAAAGGGAATTATATAGAAGGACGTTTCAGGCTGATAATACACGATCAGAAAATCTACATCGCACGCAGCGTAACGAACTCGACCCTTCCGTGAAAAAGAATGAAGTAGAACCGGGATTGTTGAACGCTTGGATGGGTGGCCTACGTATTTGACCTGTATTTTATGGCAGGTACCTTCATGCTCGACTATGAAATCGTAACGATATTCCCCGAAGGGAATTGCAACGTGAAATCCATTTTTCATCAACTCTGACAAAACGAGGGACTCTGCTAACTTCCCTTTCGATCCCGTATGTATGATTGAGCGTTCCATCACACCTCCCAGGATCAAAAAAGAAACCGTTGCGCTGGTGGAGCTGATGGGAATCGAACCCACGACCCCCACAATGCCATTGTGGTGCTCTCCCAGCTGAGCTACAGCCCCAACAGTGCAACGGTTAAAAGGTTTTCAGATTTCATGCAAAAATCGGCGGTAACTATCATTTAGTAATCGCCGCTTGTCAACATTTTTCAACAATATCGGGCAGTTACCATTGAATGAAGAACCCTGTCTGGGGGCCATGGATCGTCTCGTCGTTTGCAAAGATCGCCCTGTAAGCGGCCCGGACACCCACCAGCTTGTACTTGTAAGACCAGATCACGCTTCCGAGGAACAGGCAGACCGCGATGCACGCGATGAGCTTGCGCATCAAGAAGCCCTCTCTCCGCCGATAATCACCTGTTTAACGAAATTCATGCCATAGCGATAGAGGGGGAAGTACTCGTCGGGCGCGTCGAGGAGGACAAGGTCCGCGCGCAGGCCGGCCGCGATCCTGCCGCGATCCGAGAGGCCCAGCGCCGCGGCGGCGTTTCTCGTGATCGCAGCGAGCGCCTCGTCGCAGGAGAGTCCCATCTGCGTTATTCCGATGGAGGCCGACATCCACGGGTCGAGCGAAGGATTTGTGCCGGGATTGTAATCAGTGGCCATGGCCACGGTGAGTCCGAGATCGATCATCTTCCTAGCATCCGGATAATGGCCTCGGCCTGCAAAGAAGCTTGCGCCGGGCAGCACCACGCCCACGACCCCTTTAGAAGCCATGGCGCTGATACCTTTATCGGTTATCTCATCAAGGTGATCAGCGGAGAGCGCCCCCATCTCCGCCGCAAGCTCGCCGCCCCCGCTGCTGGTGAACTGGTCCGCGTGCAGGTGCAGCGCAAGGCCCAGGATCTTGCCGGCCCCTGCCACTGCCCTCGCCTCGTCCTTTGTGAACGCGCCCTCTTCCACGAATGCATCGCATGCGCTGACCGCGCCTGAACGCGCCGCGTTCGGCATCATTACCCCTATGACCATTTGCAGGTATTCGCTGCGCCTGTCTCTGTACTCCGGAGGAACGACGTGCGCGCCGAGCTGCGTGCCGAGTATGGTCTGAGGGGTATTCTTGCGCAGGCGCGAGATCACATCCGCCATTTTGGCCTCTGTCTTCACTTCCAGCCCGTAGCCGGTCTTGATCTCTATCGTGGTGACGCCATGAGATAGCGCAGCGCAGGCGCGCATGCTGGCCGATTCCAAAAGCTCCTCTGCGCTCGCGGCGCGCGTGGCGGCCACGGTCGACATGATGCCGCCACCGGCGGCAGCGATCTCCTGGTAGCTCTTTCCCTGCGAACGCAGGTTGAACTCGTTCTGGCGGAAGCCCGCATGTACCAGATGCGTGTGGCAGTCGACAAGGCCCGGCATCACCACACAGCCGGCCGCGTCGATGACCTGCTCGGGGCCCTGCACCAAAGGCAACTCCGCCGCGCGGCCGAGCCACGCGATGCGATCGCCCTCGATGCGCACTGCCGCATCCTCGATGACTCCGAGCCGACCTTCGCGCCCGTCAGCCGGATCCATGGTGACGAGGCGGGAGATATTAGAGATGAGCAATGATTTATCAGCCATTGGGTTTTAAGGATACAGAGTCCCGACAAACAGGGCAATTCAAAATTCAGCTACGGCACGCTGGTGGCGACTGCCTTGAGAAACCGATCCTTAAAATCTCCCCGGCGATCGGGCGGGATCATCTGGCAGTCAAAGACGAGGTCGCGTCGCGCGAGATAGCACCACTCCCTCGGACCCTTGCCGTATGCCTTGAAGGTGCGCTCCATGCTATCGTATGTCCCCACGATCCGTTTCATGTTGGACTCAGAGGCTATCTTGTAGACCTTGAAGTTTCCCTCGCCTTGCTCGAAGCGGATCGTCACCTCAACGCCGGAATCCTTTGTCTTCGCGTTGACGATGTCGCGGCGACCGGAGATGCGTCGGCCGAAGTACGGTTGGCTCTTCACGACGTCGAATCCCGCAGCGACTTGCTCCGCGACCGCCAGATAACCGAGGTTCGAGTTCTCATAGGGGCCCGCCT
>JBBAAC010000195.1:0-4405 GCA_041658465.1 bacterium
CGGCGAGGCGCTCAAGATCGAGCCCAAGCTCAAGGAGATGGCGGACCGCGACAAGCAGGTGGAGCGGCTGCTCGTAATCGCGCGCGCCCTGGAAGGGTTCCCAAGGCACGCGTCCACGCATGCGGCAGGGGTGGTGATATCGGACCAGCCGCTCACGGAGTTCGTCCCGCTCTATCGCGGCCAGAACGACGAGGTCGTGACCCAGTTCGACATGAAGTGCGTGGAAAAGGTGGGTCTCATTAAGTTCGACTTCCTGGGACTCAAGACCCTCACCGTCATAGACGACGCCCTCAAGCTCATCCACGCGCGCACGGGAGAAGCGATCGGCATAGACACGGTGCCGCTTGACGACAACGTCGTGTACGAAAACCTCTCCAAGGGCGACACGCGCGGAATATTCCAGTTGGAAAGCTCCGGGATGACCGACCTCGTGATGAAGCTCAAGCCCTCCGCGTTCCCGGACATCGTGGCCCTGGTGGCGCTCTTCAGGCCAGGCCCCCTCGGCTCGGGGATGGTGGACGACTTCATAAACAGAAAGCACGGAAGGACCGCCATCAGATACGAGCTTTTGCAGCTCGAGCGCGTGCTGAAAGAGACGTACGGCGTGATCGTGTATCAGGAACAGGTGATGCAGATCGCAAACATTCTGGCGAATTACAGCCTGGGAGAAGCCGACATCCTCAGGCGCGCCATGGGGAAAAAGAAACCCGAGGAGATGGCAAAGCAGCGCGAGAGATTCGTCTCAGGGGCCGTGGCCAACAGGATCCCGAAACAAAAATCGGAATACATATTCGACCTGCTGGCCAAGTTTGCTGATTATGGTTTCAACAAATCTCACAGCGCGGCATATGCCATGGTCGCGTACCAGACCGCGTGGCTCAAGTTCCACTATCCCACGGAATTCATGGCGGCGCTGCTCACCTCTGAAAAGGATGTGACGGACAAGATCCTCGTCTACATCAACGACTGCCGCAGCCACGGCATCAAGGTGCTGCCGCCGGATGTGAACGAGAGCTGGCGCGATTTCTCCGTAGTGGAGGCAGGCACGATCAGGTTCGGGCTCGCCGCGGTAAAGAACGTGGGAGATGCGGCGATCGAGAGCATCATAGCCGCGCGCAACGAGCGGGGGCCGTTCGCGTCGCTCTTTGATTTCTGCGAGAGGATCGATTCGCGCAAGGTCAACCGTCGCGTGATCGAGAGCCTCATCAAGTGCGGCGCGTTCGACTACAGCAAGGCCGCGCGCGCGGCCCTGCTCGCGGCACTTGATCGCGCCATGGAGATGGCCGCGTCCAGGCAGCGCGACAGGCAGACCGGCCAGTCCAGGCTCTTCGACCTGATGGCGGGCACGGGTACCGCCCTGCCGGAGCCAGAGCTGCCGGATGTCTCCGAGTGGGGCGAACGGCAGCTGCTCGCATACGAGAAGGAATCGCTCGGCTTCTATATCACGGGCCATCCGCTCGCGCAGTACGAGGGGCTTTTGGCGCAGTACGCCAACACGGACACCTCGGCGCTTTCGGAGATCTCGGACAATCAGGAGGTGAGGCTGGGAGGTGTCGTCGCAAAGCTTCGGGAGATCACGACAAAGCGCGGCGACAGGATGGGATTCGTGACGCTCGAGGACCTGAAGGGCTCCGCGGAGGTCGTCGTTTTCTCGGATGTATTCAGCGAGGCAATGACCCTCATCAAGGGCGACCGGCCGCTCTTTGTCGTGGGGAGCGCCGATGCGGACGGCGAGAGCGTCAAGGTGATAGCCAGGTCGATCTGGCCGATCGAGGAGACGCCGCAGAGGCTCACCAAGAGCGTGCACTTTTTCCTGCATCAGCCGGAGGTGACGCAGAACCACCTGGCGCAGCTCAAGAACATACTTTCGCGCTTCCCGGGCGAGTGCCCGGCGTTCGTGCATCTCATCGTGCCGGACAAGACCGAGACCGTGCTCTCGCTGCCGGGCGATTTGAAGCTCTCGCCGTCGTCGCAGCTTGTGGCGACGGTGGACAAGCTGTTCGGGCACAGTGTGACGAGGTTTGTTTCGTGAAAGGCACGGAAAACAGAAAAAGGAGAGAGACGATGAAGAAGATGCTCGCAGTAGCGGTGGTATTGGTTTCAGCGCTTGCAGTGGCACTGGCGGCGCAGGCGGTGACAAAGAGGCCGCAGCAGTCGGGAGAGCAGCTCGCGGAGAATGAACCTCAGAGGGGACCTTCGCCCGTGAGCTCGGTACGCGTGTCGATCTATCCCGTGAAGACGGACGGATTCTCGCTCAACCAGAGCGAGGTGACGGAGATCCACCGCATCGCGATGCAGGCATGCTACGACTCCGGACTCAAATGCTCGGGTCGAGGGGAGACGGTGGGCAATGTGCAGAAGGAGCAGGCCTACGAGGGCCGCGGCCGTATCGCGCAGGCCCGCTACGTCGCGGAGTTTACGCTCGTGGGGAAGACGCAGGACAAGGTGAAGCTCGGACTTCCTGGAGGCTTTAACGTTGGCGGCGGCTACGGCGTCAACCTCGGCGGCTCGGTAGTAGGCGGCGGCGTGTACACCGACCTCTCCGGCCTGGGAGTCAAGATGGACGGGATGGAGCTGGCCGGCCAGATTTCGGACACCAGCGACGGTTCGCTCGTATATTCGGCGACGAAGAGCAAACTCGCGTTGCGCGGCAGCTTCATCATCGGCGAGGCCGGCGGCTCCAATGCAAAGAAGCTGCTCAAGACGTTCCGGGATATCTTCGAGGACTTCAAACAGAGAGTAGGCAACTAGCCCCAGATGGCGATATCTAGATCGCGGCAATCTGTCAGTCGTGGGCTTGGACCCCAGCGGGCCCTGATTGTCGGCGTGCGCGGGACGAGGATGTCCCGCAAGTGCATGGATCGCTCGCTGCAGGAGCTTTCGCGCCTCATCGACACGGCCGGCGGCGTGGTCATAGGCCAAAGCTCGCAGGAGGTGCGTCGCATCGACCCGGCCACGTACATCGGCAGCGGGAAGGTGGACGAGCTCTTGCGCCAGAGAACGGAGCTCGGCGCGGATCTGGTTGCGCTCGACTGCGAGCTCTCGCCGGTGCAGAACCGCAATCTCGAGGAGAAGCTCGGCGTGCTGGTGCTGGACCGCACCGCCGTGATCCTCGACATATTCGCGCGCCGCGCGCGCTCGAGCGAGGGCAAGCTCCAGGTGGAACTCGCGCAGCTCGAGTATCTGGCGCCCAGGCTCGTGGGCCGGGGCAAGATGCTCTCGCAGCAGACGGGCCGGATCGGCACGAGAGGCCCAGGCGAGACCGCGCTCGAGTACGACCGGCGCCGCATGCGCGACCGTATCACAAGGCTCCGCCGAGGGCTTGAGCGCGTGCGCGAGCACAGGGGGCTGCATCGCCGCAAGCGCGCGTCTATTCCCATACCGCTCGTGTCGCTCGTGGGCTACACCAACTCCGGCAAGTCCACGCTTATGAACGCGCTCACGGGCGCGGACGTTTTTGTCGAGGACAAGCTCTTCGCTACGCTCGATCCTACGGTGCGGCGACTTCGCCTCCCGTCGGGCCGCGAGGTGCTGCTCGCGGACACCGTGGGATTCATAAGCAGGCTGCCGCATGAGCTCATCGAGTCGTTCAAGTCCACGTTCGAGGAGGTGGAGGCTGCCAGCGTGCTCCTGCACGTGATCGACGGCGGGGATGAGGAGGCGGCGCAGCATGTGGAGGTGGTGGAGAAGGTGCTCTCGGAACTGGGGCTCGGCACGAAACAGAGGATCGATATCGTGAACAAGTGCGATCTCCCGGACGTATTTTATGAAGGCGGTCGCCAGGCCATCCGGGTATCCGCGATCAGGGGGCAAGGTCTGGCGGAGATCGCGCGCCGACTGGACGGCCTTCTGACCGCGGAATTTCGCAGCGTGACGCTCAGGCTCCCGATCGCGCGCGGCGACGTGCTCTCCGATCTCTACAAGGTCGGTCGCGTGAACTCGGTAGAGTACGATGGCGAGGGCATGACTGTGGAGTGCGAGCTCCACGCAAAGCAGTACGGAAAGTACCGGCGATTCATCGCGACCGCGGACAAATAGCTGTTTTGTCTGGTACTTTCTGTGGCGATCGTGTAATTGACAGATTCTGGAGGGGAGAAGATGCGGCGCTGGGTCTATTTTACCGTCTTCGCAATTTTTCCGTGGTGCATAGCAGCACATGCACAACATGCACAGGTGGCCCCTGTAGAGAGCAGGGGCGCGGTGGCGTTCTTCGCATCTGAGAGGATTATGGGCGATTGGATCGAATCTTATTTCAGATCCGTCCCCAGGGGCGGTGCAGCGTACAATGAATGCGAGGCCGCGCTGGGCCTAGCCCTCACGGCCAGGGGTTACAGGGGCGCCGGCGCCTCATTTACCGGGGAGCAGCGCGCCGCTGCCAAGCGTCTGAATACGGTCTTCAAGCGCT
>JBBAAC010000196.1:0-4401 GCA_041658465.1 bacterium
TAAGGCAGAAGCGCCGTTATGTCCGACGCGACGAGATTCTCCGACTCGCTGCCGCCGACCACCAGCGGACTCCCGCGCTTTGCTATATAGAGGACGCCCTGCTCCCGCGCGTTCATGACCACGATCGCGTACGAGCCGTGCAATTGCTCCAGCGCGTGAGCCATCGCGCGCAACGTGGGCTCTCCCTTGCGGCAATGATACGCTATCAGGTGGCAGATCACTTCCGTGTCCGTCTCGGAGCTGAACTCGAATCCCTCCGACGCGAGAAACTTCTTGAGCTCGATGTAGTTCTCGATGATCCCGTTGTGGACGACTATGATGTCGCCAGAGCGATGAGGATGCGCGTTGGTCTCCGTGGGGCGCCCGTGCGTCGCCCAGCGCGTGTGGCCTACTCCGGTGGAGCCGCGCATCGGCTTTTCGGCGAGGAGCCGCTCCAATCCCGCCAGCTTTCCCTCGACCCTTTGTATCGCGACGCCATCGGGACCGGCTATGGCGATACCCGCAGAATCATAGCCGCGATATTCCAGGCGCTTGAGCCCGTCCATCAGAACCGGCGTGGCCTCGGACTTCCCCACGTACCCCATGATTCCGCACATTGTGACCTCCGAACATTCGTGAAACATCCCCCTCCTTTGTAAGCCTGCCTGCCGGCAGGCAGGGAGGGGCGAGGGGAGGTAGATCTTGATCTACCCCCTCCAACTCCCCCTTACAAAGGGGGAGGGTGCAAGTTCAATCGCCCTTTTTTCGCTTTTTCCGGCATTTCGCCGCCCACCCTTTCACGTTCGTCTGCGGGACGCGGGATAGCGCCAACGCATCCGCAGGCACATCCTTTGTGATCGTCGAGCCGGCGCCGATGATGGCGCCCTTGCCGACTCGCACCGGTGCCACAAACTGCGTGTCGCTGCCGATGAACGCCTCATCGCCTATGATCGTCCTGTATTTTGCGACGCCGTCGTAGTTGCACGTGATCGTGCCGCAGCCGACGTTCGCGCGCGCGCCGATGGTCGCGTCGCCCAGGTAAGTGAGGTGATTCGCCTTGGCCCCTTCCTTCATCACGCACTTCTTTAGCTCGACGAAATTGCCGACGTGCGCGTTGTGCCCCACGACAGATCCCGGGCGCACTCGCGAGAACGGTCCCACCACGGCGCCGTCGGCGATCCGGCTCTCGTCGATCACGCTATGCGCCTTGATGTGCACGCCGTTGCCGACGACCGCGTTGCGTATGACCACGCCGTTTTCTATCGTGCAGTCCCTGCCGATCTTCGTGTCGCCCTGAAGGAACGAGAACGGCATCACCTTGGTGTCGACGCCTATGCGCACGGTCGAATCGATGTACGTATGCCGATAGTCTATGATGCCTACGCCATCGAGCATCAAATTCCTGTTGATCCTCTCGCGCATGGTTTCTATGACGTTCGCGAGATCCACGCGGGTGTTGATGCCGTGCAGCTCCAGAGCCGGCTCCCCGAGGTGCGCCACTACGGAAACGTCTTCTTTCAGCGCGATGCCGACGAGGTCGGTGAGGTAGTATTCGCCCTTTGCGTTGTCGTTTTTTACCTTGCGCAGGGAACTGAAGAGCCATTTCGCATCCGCGCAGATGATTCCGGAGTTCACCTCCCGAATTTTTCTCTCTTCGTGCGTAGCGTCGCGCGCCTCCACGATGCTCGTCATGCGGCCGTCCAGGTCGCGCACGATCCTGCCGTATGCGCCGGGATCAGCGGGCATCATGGTGAGCACTCCGAGCGTGGCAGAGGCGGAGCGCACCTCTTCCACAAACGATCTTAACATCTCCGCCCTGATGAGGGGAACGTCACCGCACAGTATGAGCACCTGGCCGCTGAACCCCGCCAGGGCCTTCTCCGCCGCGAGCACTGCGTGCCCCGTGCCGAGGGGCTCCTTTTGAACGGCCGCGGCGACGCCCACTCCTTCGAGATATTCCTTGAGATCGAGCTGATCGGCCCCGCGCACCACGACTATTTGCCTGGCGCCGAGTCTCCGCGCGACTTCTATCGGATACGAGATGACAGGACGGCCGGCCAGCTCGTGCAGAACCTTGGAACGGCTGGACTTCATCCGCGTGCTCTTGCCGGCCGCGAGGATAAGCGCTGCAAGGCCTTTCATCGATTTACCTCCCATCTCCTTGATATTCATAGCTATTTATAGCGACAAAACAACGTCGCACTATATGCGCCAAGCCCCTCGAAGACAAGCCAATTTTGACAACCGCCAGATAACTGTGATAAGGCGCGGGTCAGCGAGCAACGAGGTGATACAATGGAAAATTCACAGGAAATGCAGCCTCAAACGCAGGGCCCATATCGTCGCCCGATTCGTCCGGGCCTGGACCTCGCAGCCAGGCGAGCCGCCCAGCAGCGAGAGCAGCAGAGCAAGGGCCGCCTGTTCGGCAGGATCCCGAAATCCGTCGTGATAAATTTTGCGGCGCTGCTCATCCTCTTCGGCGTCGTTTACGCACTGCAGACGTTCGGCGACAAATTTCGAGAAACACCGGCAGCTACCCAGCCTGCGGCGAAATCGATAAGCATGGCGTCCTTGCCCGCGATCCCGGAAGCTGCGCCAGCGCCGGATGCTCCTGCGGCCCAGGCGCAAGACCCTGCGCCGGCAGCGCCTTCGGTCTATACCCTTCCGCAGAAACAGACCGCTGCGAATGCTGCAAATAATGAAGAAGATGCGAAGCCGGCCATCGATGTGAAAAAGACGGCGATCGCGAAGAAAAATGCGGCGATTGCGCAGAGACAGCAAGGCGACGCGTGGGCGGAGGATCGAAATGTAGCCGTCGACGAGCTCGACGGTGAGTCCGTGCGTCAGCGGTACAATTCGCAGAACAAGGGCGTGGCTTACAACCCACCGCCTGTTGCAGAGAGGCCCCTGCCCCGATACGAGCAGCCGGCGCCGCGATATACTGAGCCGGTTCCACGCGCAAGCGGTCGCGCTGAGCCGTCGGTCTATGACCTGGACGGCGAATCCGCGCGCCAGGACTACCTGACGGCCAACCACAAGAAATCCAACTGGGCGGACGAGGGAAAATCGGAGAAGAAAAAGGCCGAGCCCGGAAGGCGTCCCTCTGACGAAGACTTTATCCCCTACGAGCAGGCCAGGTGAGCACCCAAACCCTGTCTCTCACACCCATCCCGATAAATGATAGATGAACTGCCATTTGAGAAGATAATCCAGGCGGCCATGCGCCACGGCGCAGACTTTGCCGAGGTCTTTGCAGAGCGCACGCGCACGACCGCAATATCGTGCGACAACAAGCGCATCGAACACGCTGCGACCTTCAGCGACGCGGGGATCGGGATACGCGCGATGAAGGACGGCCGCACTTCGTACGGCTCGACCAACGACCTCACGCGGCGCTCGCTCATGAAGCTCGCGCGCGCGGTGGGCCATGCCGCGCAGGCAAAACAGACAAAAGCCGGAGAGACATGTTTCACGGAGAGGCGCTCTCAGGGAGTCGCTACCGTCCAGAAACACCCGTTCGGAATTCCCCTCGAGGAGAAGTGCGACGTGGTCATGCGCGCAAATGAGATCGCGTGGCAGATCGGCGGCGAGGTACGCCAGGTGCGGATCGCGTACAGGGATGTAGTGAGGCGAACCTGGATCGCATCCTCGGACGGCTCCTTTTCCTCGGACGAACAGGTCGGCACCGTTCTCTCGGCCCAGGTGATCGCGGGCGACGGCTCGATACTGCAGACCGGACTGGAGACGAGCGGCGGCGCCCAGGGATTTGAGATCTTCAATGAACTTCCGCCCGAGGAGATCGCAGGCCGAGCGGCAAAGCGCGCGATCATGATGCTGTCCGCGAGGCCCGCTCCTTCAGGCAAGATGCCCGTGATCCTGTCCGCAGAGGCCGGCGGCACGATGATCCACGAAGCGGTAGGCCACGGACTTGAAGCGGATCTCGCGGCGGACGGCCTCTCCGTCTACTCCGACAGGCAGGGCCAGAGGGTTGCCTCCGAGCTCGTCACGGTTGTCGACGACGCGACGATCGCGGGCAAGCGCGGCTCGTTCACATTTGACGACGAGGGGACCCCGGCGCAGCGCACCGTGCTGATCGAGCGAGGGGTGCTCCGCTGCTATATGACGGACCGCAGGACCGCCCTGCGCATGGGC
This sequence comes from bacterium, assembly GCA_041658465.1. GTDB lineage: Bacteria > UBA10199 > UBA10199 > 2-02-FULL-44-16 > JAAZCA01 > JAJZQH01. The sequence continues at coordinate 4,132 of JBBAAC010000196.1, forward strand.
GTTCCATCTACAGGCAATGCGCGGCGCCAGAGCTACGAGCACATGCCGATCGTGCGCATGACGAATACTCTCATACTCCCGGGCAAGGACGATCCCGCGGCGATCCTGCGCGATACGACGAGCGGGCTCTTTGTCCGCAGGATGGGCGGCGGGCAGGTGAACACCGTCAACGGCGATTTTGTCTTCGACGTGCAGGAAGGCTATCTCATCGAGAACGGCAGGATCGCGGAACCGGTTCGCGGCGCCACGCTCATCGGCAACGGACCCACT
>JBBAAC010000197.1:0-4331 GCA_041658465.1 bacterium
AAGGTGACGAACCCCTCTATCGGCGATCGGCAGTGGAACCTTGTGCTCGAGGTATCGCAGCACTTAGGCGAGAACATCGTGCGCTGCATAGCCATGGATGCGACGGACGGGCTCGTGCGCGGCATGGACGTGCTGAACACGCGCGCCCCGATCCAGATGCCGGTGGGGCAGGAGGTCTTGGGGAGAATCCTCAACGTGATCGGCGAGCCTGTGGACGAAGGCGCCCCGATCACAACCGCCATGCACCTCCCGATCCATCGCGACCCGCCGTCGTTCGAGGACCAGTCGACTGAAATAGAGATGTTCGAGACCGGCATCAAGGTGATCGACCTTTTGGCGCCCTATCCTCGCGGCGGCAAGATCGGCCTCTTCGGCGGCGCCGGCGTTGGCAAGACCGTGATCGTGATGGAGCTGATACACAACGTAGCGCTGCAGCATGGCGGCACATCGGTGTTCGCAGGTGTTGGCGAGCGCACGCGCGAGGGCAATGATCTGTGGCTGGAGATGAAGCAGTCCGGGGTGCTGGAGCGCACCGCGCTCGTCTACGGCCAGATGAACGAACCGCCGGGCGCGCGCGCCAGGATCGCGCTGTCCGCGCTCACGGTCGCCGAATATTTCAGGGACGTGAAGAACCAGAGCGTGCTGCTCTTCATAGACAACATATTCAGATTCACGCAGGCGGGCGCAGAGGTCTCCGCCCTTCTGGGCCGCATGCCTTCCGCCGTGGGATATCAGCCCACGCTCGCCACGGAGATGGGCGAGCTGCAGGAGCGCATAACCACGACGAGAAGCGGATCGATCACGTCGGTGCAGGCGATATACGTGCCGGCCGACGACCTGACCGATCCCGCGCCGGCCGCCGCGTTCTCTCACCTGGATGCGACTACGGTGCTTTCTCGTGCGATCTCGGAGCTGGGCATTTATCCTGCGGTCGATCCTCTCGACTCCACGTCGCGCATCCTTGCGCCGGAGGTCATAGGCAACGAGCACTACACCGTTGCGCGCGAGGTGCAGCAGGTGCTCCAGCGATACAAGGACCTTCGCGACATAATCGCGATCCTGGGTATGGACGAGCTTTCGGACGACGACAAGCTCACGGTCGCGCGCGCGAGAAAGATGCAGCGCTTTTTCTCGCAACCGTTCTTCGTCGCCAGCCAGTACACGGGGCTGGCGGGCAAGTACGTGAAGCTCCCCGATACGATCCGCGGCTTCAAGGAGATACTCGAAGGCAAGCACGACGACATCCCGGAGCAGGCGTTCTTCAACGTCGGAACGATCGAGGAGGCGCGCGAGAAGGCCGAACGGCTCGCGTCTTCATAATATGAAACTTCGCATCTACAGACAGGGCCAGGCCACGATAGAGGCGGAGGTGGATGCCGTGACCATGCCGGGTGCCGCCGGACAGATCACCCCGATGAGCGGGCACGACATCCTGCTCACGCCGTTAAAAGAAGGCGCGCTTTTTTTCCGGCCGATCGAAAAGGGAGGCGCAGGGGAACGCCGCGACTACACCATGGGCAGCGGTTTTATGGAAGTGCTGCGGGATTGCGTATCGGTCTTTACGACGAGGGCGGAGCCTTCAAAATAGGGGAGAATTTCGGCCACGCCCACATGAAGCACCAGGTCACTGCGAACGGCGCGGGATTTTTCTCTCGCTCCCTTATCCCCCGCATCCCCATCATCATGTCCAACACGAAAAAGCCCTCGCGCTCAGTCTTGGGGAGCCGCTTCCACGCTCGGACGGCCGAGTTCGTGAACTCATCTATTTCATCCGGCTGTATAGCGCGGAGGATGAGGTGGGTTGCCTTTATGGAGAGCATGAGCGCCAGGACGCGGTCCTTGAGCCCTACGCGCCTCTGCTCGTCCAGATTGTCTATGACGCGGCCGTAGGTGAGCGCGATCTGATGGCTGCGTTGATGGATTTCGCTGACATCGGTCTCGAAGGTCGGGAGACCCCCCGGCCGTTCGATGCCGAATATCTCGCGGCCATTCGCAGAGAGCCTGCGCTTTAGCTCTTGAAAGACGCGGGCGTAGCGGTCGAGCTCATCCGCGTAATTTTCAATATCGTGGATGGCAGCGGTCCGATCCAGCTTGAGAACCTCACGCGCAGCGATGTCGTCTTGCTGCGCGCTGTGAAATACCCTCACACAGTATTCGGCCAGGGTCACAGGCGGCAATAGGCGGTCTGCATCGGGCCGATGCCGTTCTATGTCCAGGGCGCCCGAGAGGCCCTCCCTCATGGCAAGGCTCCACTGCAGGGCGATCGGCAGCGCTCGATAGACACTGCGGGCGCGCACCTCCGTCTCTCCGCTGTCGGGCGGGGAGGAGCCGTAATATTTCGTGTAGAACCTGGTCCAGGCGGTCGAGCGCTGCACGGATATCTGTTCGATCCTCTGCCCGAGCTCCATGTCGGCAATGGAGCCGCCGTTTGTCAGGTTGCGACAATACCTGCGCAACGCATAGAAACCGCCTGCTACAGATGCGACGATAAAGACCATCAAGCCGACATCGTAACCGGAGACGGTCGAATGATTTGCAACGGCTGCGTTGTCCGAGGCGAGCAGCGTGAGGCCGTGCGCTCTAGTGTCGGACGCAAAGACGGCGCGCTCCATCGATGCGGCTGGCGCATATGTATCCGAGCCCTCTTGTTCGCGGCCCTCATCGATTGAGTCGACGTCGGAGGGGGCGGCCGACCAGGAAAGAGCTGCTGCCCTGAGATCGACCGGCATTGGGTTTGTGAGCAGGCCTGCCATGCCCAATCCCTAACAAGCAAGGGCGATAATATAAAGGGGAAATAATGCCCGGCTGATAGCGGTTGTGGGGGGTGGGGCGGTTACAACAGGTCTATTACGATGACGCCGTTGCAGGTCTGCTCGTCGTCTTCAGCTGGATCATTGCGATGGAGTTCTTCAGGCGGGTATAGGGGGAGTCTAAGGGCAGGGCGATCCTCTTGCTCTTTTTCGCGCCTCAGCCTGTCGATCACTTCCGGCGGCAACATATCCCCTCCTCTGCGCCCCTCTATCCTTATTATCGGCAGAACTGGGGGAAAGTTGCGTGGGATCGTCATGGTCGCCGGACCAGGGGGTATTTTTTTCTGATCTTTTTCAAGGCAGGGAGCTGGGAGCGCAGCTCTGAGACGAGGCTTGGGTCGATTTTGCAGGAAAGGACCTTGTCGCCTGTGAGGGGGCCTTCCTTGAGGACCTTTCCCCACGGGTCCACCACGAGGCTGGATCCGAAGAAATGCACGCCCTCCATGTTTTTGCCACTCTGGTTCACAGCGACTATGTAGCACTGGTTTTCGATTGCGCGCACGCGCGCGAGGGCGAGCCAGTGATCACGGCCAGTGAACCTGGTGAATGCGGATGGCACAAAGATCACCTCCGCCCCCGCCTTTACCATGCGGCGGAATAGCTCCGGGTATCGCAGGTCGTTGCAGATAGCGAAGCCGAACGTGCCGAATCCGGTGCTCATCACGGTGGCGTGACTGCCCGGGCGCATCGTGTGTGACTCCAGGAAGCGTATGCGTCCGGGGATCTTAAGGTCAAAGAGGTGCATCTTGGAGTAACGGGCTGCAATGCGTCCGTCGGGCGCGATGAAGAAACAGGTGTTGAGCGGCAGGCCTCGACCACGCCGCTCGAGTATCGAGCCGGCCACGACGTGTACGCGATGTCTCTTTGCTATCTCTCGCATCGCCGCGATCGACGGCCCGTCCGCCGTCTCCGCAGCGGCACAGGGGTGATGAAAAATACCCATGAAGTGAAAGAGCTCCGGCAGGCAGATCACATCCGCCCCCCTGCGCGCCGCTTGCGCGCAGAGCTTCTTGGCGCGCCTGAGATTATCGTCCCTGTCCGGCCCGACATCGAGCTGAACGAGCGCCACAGTGAATGCCCGCTTGTTTTTTGCCATGGCTTAATACTAGCTAGCCGGGCCAACAAAGCAACCGGCAAGCTGACACGGTGCCGAAGTACGCGGTAACCCGCTTGCTCCGTGCCAGCATCGCGTCCCATTGCATTGCCATAAACGTGAAAGCCCCGCTTACGACATGCCACTCCGCCATTTGTATCATGGCGCATGACGAGCGGTGTCCCCAGTCCAGCTTCGAGCAATGGGGACCGCGGTGGCAGGTGATATGCCGTTAGCCTTATAATCTGACTTACACTCGTTATCGGCTTGCGAGATGATGGGCTGGGGACACCGCTCATTATGTGGCGCGGAGTGAAAACTGGCTGCCGGCCAGCGGGCGAGATGCCAGCCGCAGGTCATCGCGTTCTTTGGCACATGGAAAATTTGCCAATGGAGCCCAAATTGCCTATGCTGCATGCATGATTATA
>JBBAAC010000198.1:0-4317 GCA_041658465.1 bacterium
CTGAATCAAGATCGTCGCATATATCGAATTCTCGTGAGCCATTTTCTCTACCCCACCTCCGGTTCGCCTGCAAATCCGTCACCCTAATTTCTCAGCCCAATCGTTCCAGTCCCAGGGGCGCATACCAGTCCGTCGCTCTCCAAGATCTTTTTATCTGAAAAAGACCCTGCCGTTTTGCGACAGGGCCTGTTTGCAAGTGTGTCATTGCGAGCCCTTCGATGTTGTTCAGGGCGAAGCAATCCCCTTGTGCTATCTCCTCCGCCTCCATGCGAGCGGCGCCAGCGCTGCGGCGAGCATGAAGAGCGCGCTCACATCGACGCCTGCCGTGGGGATCAGCGTGCATCCCTTGCCGCCGCCGGCAGATTCTGTCGTGGCTGGAGTCGTGTTGGTAGTCGCAGCTGCGGATTCCAAGGTATATCCCGCCGAGGGACAGATCGTGTCTGCAAGCGCGGCGCAATCTGCCGTCTTCGTATATCCAGCATCCGCAGTACAGATCTGATCTGCAAGCGAGGCGCAGTCCGCCGCCGTCACGGCTGCCGCAGGACAGGCGACCGGGTTTCCGTCGCTGTCGACTTCTTGAGAAAAGTTTGGCTTGTCGCAATTGTCTACGCTATCCGGTACCTCGTCATTGTCACTGTCTTGCGCACCGGCAGCTATCAATTTATTGAATGGCAAGGAAATACTAATGTTTACGAAAAAGTTTTCCGGGATATGAAAGAAATTTTCTGTAGCCTCTGAGGAATACTTGGTTATAAGTTCTTTTTGCGTCTTGCCATCCGCATCCCTCTCGATCTCCATTATGCACCTGAACAGCTGGCCCTTTGTGTCATTGTCCTTATTCGGCAGGATATCGCAAAGCGCGGGGATAACGATATAGCAAAATTGTGGCTGTGTGCACGTATTCAGTTTAACGCTCGTCAATATTTTTTGATATTTGAGCTCTTCGTCAAATGGCCCGTGATATGGCTGGGGCTGAGGCGGCACTTGGGTTTCAAAATTGGGTATTTTCATATTCATATCCGCCACTGATTTAAGATCCTTATATAGGACTCCCTTTGCAAGCCTTCCATATTTTACGACTTGAAATGATGTTCCATCTGAATTGATCTTTATTACTGCGCTGTAGTCGGAAGGATCTGTCGAAAATATTGAAGCAGAAAATGCCGGCTTTGAATAAATAATCAAACCCAGAACCGCCGAGATTATCATCAATGCCATTCCTATCCTCTTCATACCGCCTCCTTTTCAATCCCCCTTGTTTGTGTCCTTACGCCTTACGCCTGATGATTATCGGCATCAGCGCTGCAACGAGCATGACTATACCGGATAGATCAACCGATGTCGCCGGGATAAGCGCGCACGCGCCGCCCTCGTCAAAGGCGCGAGGACTGGTAGCAGTATCAGCGTCTCCGGACGCGGAGCCCTGTACAGAGGAAGTCCCTGCGCCGACAGGGCAGGCGATGCCGGTACCGTCGTCGTTTGCTTCCTGCGAAAAGTTGGCAACGTCGGGGCAATTATCTATCGCATCGGGGACCTTATCATTATCAGCATCCTTGCCGAACTGCGATATCAATTTCGCCGTAACGATGGCAGGCGTGGAACTTTTTAAAGTCCCGTCGTATGTCCGGATGTTACACATAGTGCCCGGATCAGACAGGGCCAATGGATCTGTACCATCCAGCATACTCTCGTCGAGTTTCTGGTTGGAAACACACCTGAAAACTTCTCCCTTGTCCGATGTCTCTGCAGCCGCACTCTTCGGATGCAGGAGTTGGCAATCGGAGTAAAGCGGAAAACTTTTAGAAGTGGTGCTACCGCCTGTCTGAAGTAATACCAGAGTCATAATCGGCAAGATCCTCTGGCCGCTCAGTGTGGCGAGCCCGCTCTCCTTGTGAGGAAAATTGGCTTCCGAACCCTTCCATGCAGAATCAAATGTACTCAACGAAGCGAAATCCACATTTTTTGCCAGCCGCCCGTATAAAATGACCTGATAACCATCGCTATTTTGTTCTTTGCTCAGGACGATGCTGTAATCCTCCGGCGTTTGAGAGAAACACTGATTCGAAGCAGAACAATCTGCAAAAACTTCGCTCAAGCAGAAAAAAGTCGCCGCGATGGCTGCCAATGTCATTCCGACTTTCTTCATATTCTCTCCTCTCCAATCCCCCTCGTTTATGCCATCCTTCTTGTTTGTGACATCCTTTACTTTGCACTCGGCCTATCTCCTGCGCCTCAAGACCATTGGCACCATGGCCGTTGCGAGCAGCGCGAGCAACGCCGGGTTCGGCGATCCCGCAGGCACCAAGGTACAGAACCCGCCCTCGTCAAATGTGCGGACATTGCCGACCGCATTGCCGGCGGGCTGCTCCGCCTCGGCGCTTGCAGCAGCAGCCGCAACAGCGGCGTCCTCTTCTGCCTTCTTCGCCGCGGCCTCCGCTATAAGCTTCTGGTTCTTGAGCATCGCCGGGAAGTCGAGCAAAGGGCTCACGGAGAGTTGCTCGCTTGAATCGATCGCCCAGAATGCAAGTCCTCTGTATTTCGCAAAGGCGAGGTTATTGGACATCAATGAAATCGCTTCGTCCGTTATCTCCTCCGCAGTCTTGCCTTGTGTGTCGAAGCTGCCGGGCAATGTGCATTTGAACGACTGTGCATCGTCACCGGCCTCGCATGTGCTCTGGGCCCACGGATGGTTGAGCTGTGGCGCGTTTGCCACAAGCGTCCACGGGAGGATTTTCTTGGGCCCCATCGCCTTTGCGCCGTCCATGCACTGCTTCATCTGCGTCCCTGTTTTGGCGATGAGCCCACAGACAAACTGGAACGTAGTCTGCTTTTTCGGATCCCCTGGAATAGGCACGCCCCACACATCGTCAAATTTGAGCAGGCTATCGTACGAAACAGATTCAGAGGAAAATTTTCCACCGATGGCGACGTTGTATTTGTCGTTGGTAACTACTATTCTTGCCCAGTAGTCGTCAGGGTTTGTTGAGAATACAGTATTATTCAACTCGGCCCGTGCAAATTGGGACAAGCTCATTATGGCAAGAAAAGCGACAACGAAGAATGTTGCGGTCCTCATATGAATCAGGCTCCTCCCCAGTCATTCACTGTGTTTGCGGTATCTTACACACAACTCAGCACACCTGCCACAGCCAAAACCAGCCAATCCTATAAATAAGCAATATGCGTGCCATGGATCGAGCGATTTTTATTCTATTTATCAGCATATTACGCCATGCATCGCCTCTCAATTCGATAACCTGGCACCTTGCATGCCAATGTTTTGACGATTGAAAGCGCCCCGCAGCAAGCTGCGGGGAATCTTCAGATTGACATGATACCATTTGGTATCATACTCTACGGTACCAAAGGAGACAGCATGAATCCCTTCAAGTACGGTCGCGTTGTCAGTGCAGGCGACTTCTGCCCCAGGCCCGACCTTCTGAGAGAGCTCAAGGGTTTCATCAGGTCCGGGCAGAATGTGGTGCTTCAGGGAGAAAGGCGGATGGGCAAGACGTCGCTCATCTATGAAGCAATCAGAGAGATGAAGAGGCGCCGCATGCTGTATGTGGACATGCTGGAAATCAAGAGCTCCGATGATCTCTGCAAGCGTATGGTCAAGGCGTTGATCTCGATGGAACAACGGGCGGGATTCCTTGAGCGAATCCTCAAGTCGCTCTCACAACTCCGGCCGGTTGTTTCTGTTGATCCATTAACGGGCCAGCCATCCATATCACTGGATGCCGCGGTCCGGATGAAGCCCGATTCGATCGATGGTCTGCTCGACCTGATTCGAAATATTCACAAGAGAACTCCGCTTGTGGTCGTGTTCGATGAATTTCAGGATATCCTGAACCTCCCCGATGCACGGGAAACGCTGGCTATTCTACGGAGCAGGATCCAGTTCCATCGAGACATCTCTTACATCTTTGCGGGGAGCGTGCGCAATCAGATGAGCGAGATATTTACTGACCCGGAAAGCGCCTTCTTCAAGTCTGCGGTCTCGGTAGAGGTCGGTCCTATCGATGCGGACGTGTTTGCACGGTTTTTGACAGCGAAGTTCAAAATCGGAAAAAGGTCCGTGGATAGCGGTCTCTTGGAAAAGCTCATCGAGCTGGCTGAATTTGTTCCCGGAGATGTACAGGAGTTATGCGGAGCGCTGTGGGAAACGACGTCTTACAAGGATAAGCTGCGTGAAACACGCATCGCTGCGGCACTCGATCTGATCTACGCACGCGAGTCAAAGGGGTACGAGTCAGCGCTAGTCCAGCTGACTGCGCAACAGCTCAAGTGTTTAGTCGGCGTGGCGCGCATGGGTGG
>JBBAAC010000199.1:0-4284 GCA_041658465.1 bacterium
TATGAACGTGAGGTTCGAGCAATCGATGACAAACCTCGTTGCCCCGGACCCCACCAGGTCATAGGCCACTTTCTTGAATGCGGAGACGCTGTCGGCATCCAGGCTCCCGCCGCAATGCATGACCTGAATATCGCCCTGTTGTTTCACTTCGATGTTCATTTTTCCTCCAGTAGATTCCAAGTTGTGCGATCGTTCGTTAGTGCGATCGTGCGATCGTAAAAAAATGAAGGTGTTACGAACGCACGATCGAACCAACGCACCAACGCACGGTTTTGAATTGCCAAGTCACCTCAGTCCATACTGCTTTATCTTCCTGTACAAAGTGGCCTGTCCGATCTTCAACTTCCTCGCCGCCTCCGCCACATTGCCCAGGCAGCGTTTGAGCGCTGACTCAATCGCATACTTCTCTACAAGCTCGAGCGGGACGATCCTGCCGCCGTCAAGGGGCGCCATCGAGGCCTCCTGCAGCACCGCCGGCGCCGAGCGCGGACGGCAGGCCTGCTGCTGGAACGCGGGCGGCAGGTGCAGGAGTTTGACCCTGCTGTCGTTGTGCAGGACCACCACTCGCTCCACGCTATTCTCGAGCTCCCGCACGTTCCCCGGCCAATCATAAGCCATAAGGGCATCCATGGCCTGCGGCGCGAAATCGAGGAATATCTTTTCGTTCTTGGAGGAATACTTGTCAAGGAAGTGCTTGGCCAAAAGCGGGATATCCTCCGTTCGCTCCCTGAGCGGGGGGATGTGGATCGGCACGACGTTGAGCCTGTAATAGAGATCCTCGCGGAAACGGCCCTCCTCAACATCCTTGCCGATATCCCTGTTGGTGGCCGCTACGATCCGCACGTCCACCTTTATCGGATCATTGCCCCCGACCCTCACGAAGCTGCGTTCCTGCAGGAACCGCAGCAGCTTCACCTGCAGGAGCGGGTCCATCTCGCTTATCTCATCGAGAAAGAGAGTGCCGCCGTCCGCGCGCTCGCAGCTGCCTGTGTAGCGTTTGTCCGCGCCGGTGTACGCGCCCCTCTCGTGCCCGAAGAGTTCGTTTTCCAGAAGCTCCCTGGGTATGGCGCCGCAGTTGATATCCAGAAACGTGCGGCGGCTCCGCGCGCTGTGGTTGTGGATCGCGCGCGCCACGAGCTCCTTGCCGGTGCCGCTCCCGCCCGTGATGAGCACGGTGGCATTGCTCTTGGCCACCATGGTGATCATGGAGAAGATCTCCTGCATCGCCGTGCTCTGGCCTATTATGTCGTCGAGCCCCGAGCGCCAGCCCATCTGGCTCTCGAGCAGATATACCCTCTTCGTAAGGCTGTAGAGTCTGACCGCGTTTCTCACCGCGTGCATCAGTTTCTCGCCGTCCACCGGGAGGGTGAGGTAGTCGTATGCGCCGGCCTTCATCGACGAGATCGCCGACTCCAGCGACCTGGAGCGCGCTACTACGATCACCGGCAGGTTGTCGTCGATGCGCCTCATCCGCTCTATGAGCATCGGCGAGCCGCTGGCATCGTCCGCGTTTAATACGAGCACGCCGCAATCGATGCTGCCCGTGTCGAACGGCCACCCATCGCGCCTCGTCTGCGTGACGACGAGCCGCGCGCCCATTACCTTGAGTTCCTTCTCAAGGGCGCGGGGCAGCTCCTTCCCGTCGTGCACCACAAGTATTGAGCTCTTCTCCATTCTCGCCTTTCTCGCCGCTTTCCATATCACTTCTCGCGATATTCCCCTATGTCTATGCCGTATCGCTTGATCAGCTTCTTGAAGTTCGACCGATCCATGCCCGCCCGTTCGGATGCGAACGATATATTGCCGTGCGATTCCTTGAGCAGGCTGGTGATGTATGCACGGTTAAAAGACGCGAGGGCGCGGTTCTTTGCGTCCTGATACGTGAACTTGGTGATGTCGAAGGCCTCCTCCTCGTTCATAAGGTAGAAGGATTCGGACAGCACCTTCGCCGGCAGGTCCGCCGCCGTGATCGAGTCGCCCGCGGCCAGCACCACGGCCCGCTCGATCACGTTCTCGAGCTCGCGCACGTTGCCTACCCAGGAGTAGTTCTGCAGCGCCTGCAGCGCGTCGACCGAGAGCTTGTCGATCTTCTTCTTCATGCGCTGGCTGTATTTCTGGAGGAAGTGATAGGCCAAAAGCGGGATGTCGTCCGTCCTCTCGCGGAGAGACGGCAGGGGTATCGCTATGACGTTTATCCTGTAGTAAAGGTCCTCGCGAAAGGTCCCCTCTCGAACCATCGTCACCAGATCGCAGTTTGTCGCAGCGATCAGCCGCACGTCCACCCTGCTCGCCACCATTCCGCCCACGGCCCTCACCTCGCCCTCCTGCAACACCCGCAGGAGTTTTACCTGCAGCGAAGGCGGCATTTCACCTATCTCGTCGAGGAATATCGTCCCGCCGTCGCCCTCTTCAAAGAGCCCCTTCTTGTCCGCGATCGCCCCGGTGAAGGAACCCCTCACGTGGCCGAAGAGCTCGCTCTCCAGCAGGTGTATCGGTATTGCCGCGCAGTTGATGACGACAAACGGTTTGTCCTTGCGCAACGAACGAGCGTGTATCGCACGAGCGACGAGTTCCTTGCCTGTTCCGCTTTCGCCCATGATGAGCACCGTCGATGTGGTCGGCGCGATGCTTTCGATTATATCGAAGACTTCCTGTATCTTGCGGCTTCTTCCGACGATCCCCTCATAGGAGAGCTCGTCCGCCCCCTTGCGCTCGAGCTTGCGGAGCTTCTGCGCGAGGCGGTAGCGGTCCATGGCCTTGTCGAGTATGATAGCGACGCGTTCTATGTCGTCGAACGGCTTGGTTATGTAGTCGTAGGCCCCCTTCTTCATCGCGTCCACCGCGGTCTCCACCGAGCCGACCCCGGTCATGATCACGATCTCGGAGTTGATCCCGTTGCGCTTGCAGTGTTCCAGGAGCTGCAGCCCGGTGAAACCGGGAAGCTTGATATCCACGACCGCGGTCTCAAAAACCTGGCGGCCCAGGTGCTCCAGAGCCCCCTCGCCGCTCTTGGCGATCGCGCAGGACCAGCCCCGCTCCCGCGCGAGCCGCTCGAAGACCTTGTTGATCGCATCATCGTCATCGACGATGAGGAGGTTCTGCGTCTTTAGCATGTCACTGCCTCACTCTTGACCCGGGAGGTCGAGCCTCTTCTTCTTGATCTTTTCGACCAGCGTGGTCCTGTTGAGATGCAGAAGGCTCGCGGCCTTGTTCTTGTTGCCGCCGGTCTTCTTTAATGCGCCGATGATGAGGCGCGCCTCGAAATCTTCCACCGCCTTCTTGAAGGAGATTCCGGTCTCGGGGATATCGAGCTGCCCCGATTCGGCCTGCGCCGCTGCCACGGGCAGCGCCTTCCCCGCGATCTTCGGCGGAAGATCCCCCACGTCGATGAGATCGTCCTTCTTGAGCACGACCATGCGCTCGATCAGATTCTCAAGCTCGCGCACGTTGCCAGGCCACGCATAAGCTAAAAGATGGTCGAGCGCAGCCTGCGTGATTTCCTTTTGCTGTTTGCCCTCGCAGAACTTATCGAGAAAATGATGCACGAGCATGGCTACATCGCTCGCACGCTCGCGAAGCGGCGGAATGTGTATCGGTATGACGTTGAGCCGATAGTAGAGGTCCTCCCGGAAACGCCGCTCGCGCACCGCGCGATCGAGGTCCTGGTTCGTGGCGGCAATTATGCGCACGTCCACCTCGTGAGTGGACGTGGAACCGACCGGATCGAACCTCTGCTCCTGCAGCACGCGCAGGACCTTCACCTGCAACTTCATGCTCATGTCGCCGATCTCGTCCAGGAAGATGGATCCTTTGTCGGCAGCATCGAAGCGGCCCGCGTGGGTGGAGACCGCGCCCGTGAATGCGCCCTTCACGTGACCGAAGAGTTCGCTCTCCAGGAGTTCCTCCGGGATTGCCGCGCAGTTCACGACCACGAGGGGCTTGTCCCGCCTGGGGCTGTTGTAGTGGATCGCGCGCGCGACGAGCTCCTTTCCAGTGCCGCTCTCGCCGGTGATGAGAATCGTGGAGTCCGTCTCGGCGACCTTCTCGATGAGGTCGTAGACCGCCGCCATCTCGTCGCTGGTGCCGACCATATTTTCGAATCGATATTTTTCCTGCAGCTCGCGCCTGAGCAGCCGGTTCTCCTCTTTGAGCTGGCGATGCTCGAGGGCCGTGCTTATGAGGGCCGCGATGTCGTCGAGCTCAAATGGCTTTGTGAGGTAGTGATAAGCGCCCGCCTTCATCGCCTCCACGGCCGAAGTGATCGTCCCGAATCCGGTGAGGACT
>JBBAAC010000200.1:0-4267 GCA_041658465.1 bacterium
GTTTGACTCTCCCTCCGTAATTCTTTATAATTTCATTGAAAATTGGGATCGCTTTAAAAACAACCTTTTTTCAAAGGAGGGGGCAAATGGTTAAGAAACGCAAAGTGAAGAAGGTGGCGAAGAAGAAGAAGGTAGCAAAGAAGAAGAAGAAGGTAGCAAAGAAGAAAAAGTAAGCGCGTGGTAAAACTTTGGATTCGCGCGGAGAAGGGAGCCCAGCGGGCTCCCTCTCTTTTTGCCGGCGGGCGCTCTTAATATCCTTGTACCATCCGGATAAATATGATAGTTGCGCAAGCCATTTATCCTGAACGAAGTGAAGGATCCAGTTGACTCCAATTGATTCCACTGGATCCTTCGGCGAATATGATAAGGTTGAAGGCCTCAGGATGACACAGCGACGGAGGTGAAAAGTGGCGGAATTCGTCCCTACAAGAATCTTCCTCACAAAGGGCGTCGGCAGACATCGCGAGAAGCTGCAGAGCTTTGAGATGGCTCTCAGGCAGGCCCGCATAGCGCAGTTCAACCTCGTGCGCGTGTCGAGCATCTTTCCGCCGGGATGCCGCATCATCGCGCGCAACGAAGGCATTATGCGGATGTCGCCCGGGCAGATAGTGCATTGCGTGCTCTCCGATAACGCGACGAACGAGCCGCACCGCCTTATCGCCGCATCAGTAGGCCTGTCTATTCCGAAGAACAAAGAGTATCACGGTTATCTCTCCGAGCATCACTCATTTGGACAGAACGAGAAGCAGGCTGGAAATTATGCCGAGGACCTCGCGGCCGAGATGCTCGCGACCATCCTGGGCGTCTCGTTTGATGCGGACAAGTCCTGGGACGAGCGCAAAGGTACCTGGACGATCTCGGGGGAGATCGTGCGAACCATGAATATCACGCAGTCCGCAATGGGCGATTTGCACGGGCTGTGGACGACGGTCGTAGCGGGCGCAATATTCATCGCCTGATCCATAATGACAGCATCGACTCCCAACAATTTTCTCGGGCTCCCTGCGGAGCTTGCCGACTACGCTCGCGCCAGGGTCGTCTGCCTTCCAGTTCCGTACGAGGCCACAGTGACGTTCGGCGGCGGCACGGGCAAGGGGCCGGCGGCGATAATCGACGCGTCGGCCCAGGTGGAACTCTATGACGAGGAGCTCGGCTGCGAGCCGTGCGATGTCGGGGTGGCGACGCTGGCAGCACTCGATCTTGCAGGCGTAAGGCCGGACGACCTGCACGCGAAGGCGGCGCCAGCAGTCGAGAGCATCCTAAGGGACAAGAAGTTCCCGCTCATCCTCGGCGGCGAACACTCGATCACTCCGGCTGCGATCAAGGCCGTACATGCCGCGCATCCCGACCTTACGGTGCTGCAGTTCGATGCGCACGCGGATCTGAGGCAGGAGTACGAAGGCGAGAGGATGAGCCACGCATGCGCCATGGCACGCGTGCGCGAGATATCTCCTGTGGTGCAGGTCGGTATCCGCAATCTCTCGAAGGACGAGGCGAATTGGGTGGAGCGGGAGAGGCTGCCCGTCTTCTTCGCGCACAAGATGCGCGGGAGCGGCAACTGGATGCGCGATGCGCTCGCGGCGATCAAGACGGATGAGGTCTATATCACGATCGACGTGGACGCATTCGACTCGTCCATCATGCCTGCGACCGGCACGCCTGAGCCGGGCGGCATGAGCTGGTATGATGTGATCGATTTCATAAGGCTCGTGACTGAGAAGAAGAGGGTGGTGGGGTTTGATATCGTCGAGCTCGCCCCCCAGCCAGGCCTTCACGCCTGCGATTTCCTTGCAGCAAAGCTCGCCTATAAATGTATCGGCTTCTGGTCCCGCGCCGCAGGACTCATCTGAAAACAAGCGCCATCGCGGTCCCCATTGCTCGAAGCCTGCCTGCCTGCCGGTAGGCAGGCCGCGGGTCACCGCTTGTTCTGTCCCGAATCAGATCTGAGGAGTGGCCCGTAGTCAGCCGAATATTTGAATTCGGAGGGAAGATCAGTGAAGTGTCTTTACTATCTCGCGGGAGATGGAGGCTATAGCGTCGCCTTGCTTTAGCAGGCTGTTGGCGACTTCGAATTCGTAGCTCTCTAGGTTGACGCCGGTTTCGATGAGCAGCCAAGCGAACCGCTCGCTGTCCACGTCGCCGCCCAGTACCTCTACGCACAGTGCCTTTAGCGTAGGATCCATATTTCTCCCCCCGGAGGACCCGCCTCTCCCCACCCCCAAGAGGGGAGAGGGCGCTAAGAATCTAACCCTTTGAAATATAATACTATTTACTGACGTTTAGCTTGCTATAATTATGTATCATTTAATGATATTTTATAGTGATCTTATATTAAGTCAAGCACAAGTAGCGATATTTATAAAAATTATTGGTCCGTCTGATGAAAATGCATTTAACTTGAGCATAGTTAAGCGATTTGGTAACAATATGAACTTCTTACGGGTTTTTTAAACTGGCGGTGCAAACATGCTGCGAAGAATCGTTTCAGTCATCGTATTGACGGTCGCGCTGACCGCGGCGCAGCCGGCCCATAGCTTTGACCTCAAAAAACAGGTGTCGGAGTTTTCCCTGCCAAACGGCATGAAGTGGCTCGTGGTGCGCCGCGCCGAGGCGCCGGTCTTCTCCGGCATAGTGATCGTGCGAGCCGGCGGTGCCGACGAAGAGAAGGGAAAGACCGGCATCGCGCACATGTTCGAGCACATGGCGTTTAAGGGAGGAAGTCGCCTGGGATCGCGCGACTGGTCCAGGGAGATGCCGCTGCTCGATCGCATAGAAAAGGCGGGCGACGAACTCACTGCCCTCAGGGGCTCAGGGGACAAGGAGAAGATCGCGGCGCTCTCCAAGGAGCTCGCGACGCTTACCCGCGAGGCGGACGAGTTCCAGGTGAAGAACGAAGTGTGGGAAGTCATGATGCGCAACGGCGCTCACGACCTCAACGCATACACT
The DNA here is from genome assembly GCA_041658465.1 of bacterium. Lineage (GTDB taxonomy): Bacteria > UBA10199 > UBA10199 > 2-02-FULL-44-16 > JAAZCA01 > JAJZQH01. Next base: position 2,947 of record JBBAAC010000200.1, read on the forward strand.
AGCAAGGACCTGACCGCTTATCACGCCAGCATGCCGGTCACGCGGCTTGGGCTCTGGGCGATGGTGATGTCCGAGCTGATCTTCGAGCCGGCGTTCCGCGAGTTCTACACGGAGCGCAGCGTCGTCTCCGAGGAGCGGCGGACTTCGGTTGAGAACAGCCCCGAGGGCGCGCTCAGCGACAGACTTCTTTCTGCGTCGTTCAAGGACGGGCCGTACAGCTTTTCCACGATCGGTTTTGATGACGATGTTTCAGGACTCACGATCGCGGACGCAAAGGAATTTCACAAGCGCAACTATGTTCCGTCGAACATGGTGGGCGTTATAGTGGGCGACGTTACTCCGGCGCAGGTGAAATCGGTCATGATGCGGGCGTTCGGCAGATACCAGGCCGGACCCAGGCCAAAGGGACCGGAGAGCGGAGGCACGCCTGCATCTGACGTGCGCCAGAGGATGAAATTCAACGCAGCGCCCTCCGTGGCCATGGCGTTTCACAAGCCCACGCTTCCCGATAAATCTGAATACGCGTTCGACGTGATCACAGGCCTTTTGTGCGACGGCCGCTCCAGCAGGCTGGAGAAGCGGCTCATATACGAGGAGCGCATTGCCAAGGACGTCTACTGCACGGACAGCTTCCCGGGCTCGCGCCTCGACAATCTCCTCATGATCTGGGTGGATCCGCTTAAGGGCGTTTCGCTGGCGCGCATTGAGCGCTCTATAGAGGATGAACTCGCGAAGCTCCGTACTGAGCCGGCTTCCGGCGAAGAGCTCGAGAGGGTGCGAAAGCAGGTGACCGCCTCTTTCATGTACTCGCTCGACAGCAACGAGGACCTTGCCGAGGCCCTGGCGCGCTTCCAGGCGATCTTCGGCGACTGGAGGCTGCTCGCGGACTATTCGGCGCAGATCGACAATGTGGATGCGCAGGAGGTCATACAGATCTCCAAAAAATATCTGGTCGACCAAAATCGCGTGGTCGTGGAGCGGACCAAGTGACAAAGAAAATTCTAATCGCAGGAGTTTTGCTTCTTACGGCAATTTTTTCGGGCGAGGCCCTTGCGGATTCCTCCTTCCTCAAGCCTTATGAGCGGGCCTCCCTGCCGGAGGTCAATCCCCCCAAGGCGAGGGTTGAGGTCCTGCAAAACGGCATGCGCTGCTACCTGCTCGAGGATCACACGATACCCGTCGCGCGAGTGCGGTTAATCACAAAGACCGGCAGCATATATGAGCCCGGAGACAAGACGGGGCTCGCCGCGATCACTGGCATACTCATGCGCAGCGGCGGCGCGGGAGATCTTGATCCTGCAAGGTTCGATGCAGCGCTCGA
>JBBAAC010000201.1:0-4267 GCA_041658465.1 bacterium
TATATCATCAAACGCATTCTTCTCATGATCCCGACGATCATCGGGATCGCTGTCATCACCTTTGCGGTGGTGCACCTGGCGCCCGGCGATCCAGCCGCGCTCAAGGCCCAGTCCGCATCGGAGGCGCTTTCCTCGGATCAGATGACGCGCGAGATAGTGGACGGGACTCGCGCCCTCTACGGCCTCGACAAGCCGCTCTACGTGCAGTTCGGGATATGGCTCAAGCGCATAGCGACTCTTGACTTCGGCAATTCGTACCGCGACCACAGGCCTGTGATCGACAAGATCGGCGATGCGCTGCCGATCACCCTCACGCTGAACATACTGACTATTCTCATCATATACCTCGTCTCCATACCGTTGGGCGCATACACGGCGCTCAAGCCGAAGGGATTCGTGGACCGCATATCAGCGGTCCTCTTGATGGCGCTCTATTCTCTTCCCAGCTTCTGGATCGCCATGATGCTGATCGTCTGGCTCGCGAGCGGCGATCATCTCAACTGGTTCCCGGTAACCGGCTTCGTCTCGGAGGGCGCGGGCAGGCTTTCGTGGCACGGCTGGATCTCGAACGTAGCTTGGCACCTTGCGTTGCCGGTCGCGTGTCTTACGTACGGCGGGTTCGCGTTCCTTTCGCGCTTCACGCGAGCTTCCATGCTCGACGTGATCAAGCAGGACTACATCCGCACCGCGCGCGCAAAGGGGCTGCCGGAATGGCGGGTGGCGGTGCTCCACGGGCTCCGCAACGCGCTCATCCCGCTTCTCACGCTTATGGGAACGCTCCTGCCGGCGCTCCTCGGCGGGAGCGTAATCATAGAGCAGATCTTCTCCATTCCGGGCATGGGGCGTCTCGGCTTTGAGTCGGTGCTCGCGCGCGATTACCCCGTGATCATGGCGATCGCCACGATTTCGGCGGCGCTCACGCTCGTGAGCATACTGATAACGGACATCATGTACGCGATGGTGGACCCGCGCATATCGTATGGTAAGAGGTGATGACGAACGTATCGCAAAAATACGCTGCATTGATCTGGCGGCAGTTCAGGAAAAGCCGGCTGGCGGTGGTCTGCCTCGCCTTCGTCGTGCTGCTCGCGGCGACCGCGATCGCGGCCCCGTTTATCGCCAACGACCGCCCGATACTGATGCGGTATCACTGTTCGTGGTCCGTGCCCGCGCTCAGCGTGCCCGCCGCGTTGCGCGGCGTCGATTTTCAGGATTTCGTGAAGAACCCGCCGCCAGGCATCTGGATGCTCATGCCTTTGATCCCCTATCGCCCCGGCTCGTATGACCTCTCGGCGGTCCTCGCGTCACCATCTCGACAGCACATCTTCGGCACGGACGGCGACGGCAGGGATGTAGCGGCGCAGCTCGTCTGGGGAACGCGCATTTCGCTCTCGGTTGGAATCGTAGCCGTAGGCATCGCCGTGATGATCGGCGTGATGCTCGGGCTGATCTCCGGATTCTACGGCGGCTGGACGGACATCGTAGTCTCGAGGCTCATCGAGGTGATGATCTGCTTCCCCACGTTCTTCCTCATACTCGCCGTGCTGGCATTCGTGGGGCCGTCGATCTACAACATAATGATCGTGATAGGGCTCACGGGGTGGACCGGCGTGGCGAGGCTCGTGCGCGGCGAGTGCTTAAAGCTCAGGCGGCGCGAATTCGTGCTCGCGGCAGCCGCATCGGGCGCGCGCGACTCGCGCGTGATGTGGCGGCACATACTCCCGAACGCGCTGGCGCCCGTGCTCGTTTCGGCCTCGTTCGGCATCGCCGGGGCCATTCTCGTCGAGGCGTCCCTGTCGTTCCTGGGATTCGGGGTGCCGCCCTCTGAGTCCAGCTGGGGAAGTCAGTTATCCCAGGCCCAGCAGTTCATGGACATCGCCTGGTGGTTGACTTTGATACCGGGCTCTGCGATTTTTTTGACGATCACCGCGTACAACCTCGTGGGCGAGGCCCTGAGGGACGCGATAGATCCTAACTTGAGGACGTGAATCGTGACTGGCGTGAAAGGAAAGATCTACCTCCCCTAGCCCCTCCTTACAAAGGAGGGGGACGTTCCCTCCCCTTTGTAAGGGGAGGGTCAGGGTGGGGTAGACCTTGCATATTACCGCCATTCACTAGTCACATATAGTCATGACTCTTCTCAGTGTTCAAAATCTTACGACCCATCTCTTCACCGACGCTGGAGTAGTCCGCGCGGTGGAAGGCGTCTCTTTCTCGCTCGAACGGGGCGAATCGCTCGGCATAGTCGGCGAGAGCGGATGCGGCAAGAGCATGACCGCGCTCTCGCTCATGCGGCTCGTGCCCGATCCTCCCGGAAAGATCGTGGACGGCAGGATCCTCTTCCAGCTCACGTCCACAGGAGGCCCTGTCGACCTGCTTTTGCTTGCGGACGAGCAGATGCGCAAGGTCCGCGGCAAGAGGATCGCGATGGTCTTCCAGGAGCCGATGACCTCGCTCAATCCCGTCTACACCATAGGCGATCAGATCGGCGAGGCGATCAAGCTGCATGAGGGCGGATCAAAAAAGCAGATCCGGGAACGCGTCGTGGAGATGCTTGCGCACGTGGGCATCCCGTCATCTGTCAAGCGCGCGAACGACTACCCACACCAGCTCTCCGGCGGGATGCGGCAGCGCGTGATGATCGCGATGGCGCTATCGTGCAGGCCCGATATACTCCTCGCGGACGAACCGACCACCGCGCTGGACGTCACGATTCAGGCGCAGATACTCGATCTCTTGAGAAGGCTGCAGGCGGAGCTCGGCATGTCGCTCGTACTGGTGACGCACGACCTCGGCGTCGTGGCCGAGATGGCGCATAGGGTGATCGTGATGTACGCCGGCAAGATCGTGGAGCAGGGGACAGTGGATCAGATCTTCAAAGACCCGCGCCATCCGTACACGCAAGGGCTCTTGCGCGCGATACCGCCGCTCTCGAAACTCCCTGCAGGCACGCGGTTTGCGACCATACCGGGCTCAGTGCCCGATCTGGCCAGGTTGCCGCGCGGCTGTTCGTTCGCAGATCGCTGCCCCAAGGTCCAGCCGCGCTGCAGGCTGGAAGAGGTGCCGGACGATCCGTGCAATGTCGGCAGGCTCGTGAGGTGTTTTTACGCGGATAAGAATTGAGCCGAGATGAATGAGATCCTGGTCGACATAAATGACCTGCACAAGCGCTTCCCGATTCACGGAGGCCTGCTCGGTCGTGAGGTCGCAGCTGTGCATGCAGTGCGCGGCGTATCGCTCACCATCGGCCGCGGCGAGACGCTTGGGCTCGTGGGCGAGAGCGGATGCGGCAAGTCCACGCTCGCCATGCTCCTGCTGCGCCTCATCGAACCCGACGAGGGCTCGATCAGCTTCGACGGAATCGACATCACGAAAATGTCGCAGCGAAAGCTGAGGCCTCTCAGGCGCAGGATGCAGGTCGTGTTTCAAGACCCCTATGGGTCGCTGAACCCCAGAATGACGGTGGGCGAGATCCTGGGCGAGCCGCTGCTGGTGCATCGCGTGGTGCGGAGATCCGAGCGCCGCGACCGCGTCATGGAGCTGCTAAAGCTCGTAGGCCTGGCTGAGGATTCCTACGGGAAATACCCGCACGAGTTTTCTGGAGGGCAGCGCCAGCGCATCGGCATCGCGCGCGCGATAGCGCTCACGCCGGCGCTTATCGTGGCGGACGAGCCGGTCTCGGCGCTCGACATATCGATACGAGGCGAGATCCTGAATCTGCTCTGCGACCTGCGGGAGCGCTTCTCGCTCGCGTATCTCTTCATAGCGCACGACCTCAAGGTCGTTGAGCACATAAGCCACCGCATCGCGGTGATGTATCTCGGCAGGATCATGGAACTCTTCCATGCGGAGGGACTGGCTGGGGCACGGCATCCGTACACCCAGGCGCTGGCGTCTGCGGTTCCCCTTCCCGATCCAACCGTGCGCAGACAGCGGATCGTGCTCTCCGGCGACGTGCCGTCTCAGCTCGCGCCCCCCTCGGGGTGCCCGTTCCATCCCCGTTGCCCGTATGCGCAGGAGATATGCCGCAGCGTGGAGCCGCCGCTTGTCGAGTATCAGTCGAATTTCTGCGCGGCCTGTCATTTCATCGGCGAGATGTCTCAGCGTACTGTTTCACACGTAGCGCCAGCGCTCCACGGCGCCTGTTAATCCGAACATCGCATCCGCATGGAGGAGTCATGAAAAGGATTCTGGTAACAGTCGCGCTGCTCATCGCTGCAATGTCGGTCTCGCCGGCGGCCATGGCGAAAAAGCCGCAGGTGATCCG
>JBBAAC010000202.1:0-4247 GCA_041658465.1 bacterium
TCGTGAAAAGACGGCGCGAACGGCGCTCCACCTTCGATCCTTACACCATCATTTCGCCACAGATTTGTGTTATCACCATCACTATTAAAATATATTTTGCTGCTCCGAATGTCAGTGCCGATAAAGTTGTCATATACATGCACGCCGAGCTTGTTGTCCTTGATCACGGACTTATTGACGATGCTCACATCGTTCGCATGGATCGCCACGCCTTCTTTGCAGCTTGTGGCGGTTATGCCGTCGAGCTTTGCGTTATCGGCATTGACGCTGTAGCAGAAGCCGAATTTGGAGGCGTCGCCTGCGATCTGAGCGTTGACAACTTCTGTCTTGCCAGAACCTTCGATCGATAGACCCTGTTTTACGTCTGCGAGAGATAAAGCATCCAACCCAACCTTTCCTGTTCCATTGTGGGAGATCTTAAGAAACGGTACGGCAATTGGTTGTGAAAGGCTGTTCTTCAACTTCAGGCCCACTACTTGTATGTCACGTTTCTCAGTATTCGGAATCTGAAGCACGAAACCATTTGGACTCAAAACAGTAGAAACAGGCACCGCATTCATCGAGAGTGTTGGGGCATCGCCAACAAAGCAGACTTCACAAACCTGACCGTTGAGATATGTGCAAGGCGCAGCGAGGGCAGTTTTAATTTTATTGATCTTTGCGGCGTCGCTGTACGTTGACTTGATTGGAATAGGGTTCACACAAAGCTGCGCAGCGCACAGTGTTGGAGCGAGCAGAACCAATGTCGCAACGATGATGGTCGATATTTTCCTCATAGCATCCCCCATGCTGTTCAGCGTATTCATAGATAAATGAAGCAAGCCGCGTGCCAATTACGGCGCTTAAAATTCACCAAGATATTCAAGCGGTTAGCCAACGTCGGATAAGCTTTTGTGGGTAATTTTATACTTTTACGACAGGGGGATTTTCAAAATGATAGGGTTAATAAGGGGATTGCTTCGTCGCCGTGAGCGGATACGAGTCAAAGGGCTCCTCGCAAAGACACGAAGGGCTCAGGGAGTACCACTGACAGTGACCATGTCGATCATGATCGGAGGCGGCACACCAGGGTGCATCTGCTGATACAGCTCCATGAGCTGGCGGGCATACGCATAACTTATACCGCCTGAGTATGTGCGGCCCGGGACCTGGAAGGCTTGCTTGTCGTACGTCAGAGGAATACGGCGCACACCGTCGCTACCAGCCTGCGTCGCAAAGGAGTCGGTGCTATACGCAATTCTCCACTCGCCGGGACACATCACTGTTCTATCAGTGATACCATCTCCGTCAAAATCACCAGTCACAGGATGGCATTCTGTATCGCCATAAACATCGGAAGGCGGCAACTCCGTGAGCGTGCCATACTCCACGTCGCCGGACACGCGCCACCTGCCAGTTGGTTCTTTAATGCTGATTACAGGGAAATACATCGGCGGAAAAACACCGCTTCCCGGGATAACTTCATTGCCGCCAAAAATATGCGGCGCTTTTGCCATCCATTCCTCATCTATCAAGAAATTAACATTGTCCTGAGGGATGATGTACATCCTGCCTTCATCAGGCAGGGTGTCGGGGACCTTGACCGCAAAGAAGATTCTGCCAATCTGATTAAAGTCTTCAGGCACCGTGAGATACGCCCAGCCGGGCGCTGCTGCCAGCATCTCGCTCGTTAGCAACTGAGGCGTCCACTCAAACCCGGAGAAAGATGCCTGGGTGCCGGCGCCGTAATCCACACGCACGCTGCCATCTGAGCAATATATGCCTATGTCCGCCCACTGATCGCCGTTGTAATTTCCAAGCGCTGGCCTGCTGTAATTCGATTCATCCGGATTCAGCTTGAGATCGTCCTGCCACTCGCTCGAATAGTCGAGCTGCCAATCCCAACCGTGCCACACGCCGTTGCGGATGATGTCCGTATCGGTGAGCGCCACGTAGAATTTGCCGTGTTCTTTGTCGTATGCGACAAAGTCTGCGCGGCCGTCGGAGTTCATGTCTTCAACATAGGGCCACACCCACCTGCCGTTGATGGCCGGGAACGTCAGCTCAAGGTCCCATGCGCCGTAGTTGTCGCCGCCGGTTCCCTTGCTGGACAGATCCACATACCACTTGCCGTTTTCAAACTTCATGAGATCCGCGCGGCCGTCGCCGTCAAAGTCATAGGTCTTTGCGATCTTGACGCCCGAGGGGAAGACCTCTGTGTCCGGGCACGATAGGTCGCTGTGCGTGGGGTCAAACTCCTTGCAGATTATGCCTACGCCGAGTTGGCGCAGCGCGAGCATCTGTGCGTCCGTGAGCTGCTCGTCCGAGGCGAGCTGCGGGTATTGTGCGCTCACCTGCGCCAAAAACGCATCTACTGCGGTGAGTGCCTGATCTATGCGCGGCTGCTTGCCGATGTTGCACCCGCTCGAATCCTTCTGCGCCACGCCGGAGTTTACTATGAACTCGCGCATCTTGAAGGGCATGATGTAGCGCTTGTGCCCGAGCTGCTGTCTTGCGTAGCTCTGCACCAGTGCCGCAGCACCGCCCACCATGGCTGCAGCAGAGGACGTGCCACCGAACATGTCCACGAAGAATGAGTTCGGGTCGGAGTTGGGCGGAACAGGCGGATTGGAGCCGTTCCACTTATATGGGCCGTACGCATAACCCGTGGTCACAACGCCCTGGCCCCAGGCAAATGTATTTACGCGAGTGCCGCAATTCGAGAACGAGATCTTCTTCTCGTTTGCGCCCTCGGAGGCGCCGACCATGATGGCGCCAGCATCGTCCGTAGCCATGTTGTGCGCAAAGGACCAGGCACCGGAGTAGAGGGCGGGGTTATTGAGGTCCATGGCGCCGTTGCCGGAACCTTCGATAACTGTGACGCCATAGGCAGTGGCCTGCTGGATCGCATCGTAAACATCCGGCCAGAGTTCGACAGGGACCATACCGTACTCGCACGCAGCGTCCCATGGCGGTGTACAATTGAGGTTGGTATATTTTCCGGGAAGCTGCACTTCCAGCACCCACACAGAGCCGGGCTCGAGGTCGTTGTCACCCCACGAAACAGGGTCATCAAAGCCATCAGTCGAAATCCTCAAATCTCCTTCAACGCTGCTCGACATGGGTGAATTCACATATTTGGCTGCCGGCGCAAAACCGGTTGTGCCGTGGCCGTTATCCTGCGCAACCAATATGCCAGCAACCGCCGTGCCATGAGCTATCCAGGAATCACAATCATCAATTTGTGGAATAAATCCGGGGACACAATCTGGGAAATACAGATAACTGCCGCCTTCAAATAGTGCCTTATTTACCAACGACAGATCCGCATGAAACAAATTTATCCCGTGCTCGTTATCCACAATATACACGTCCTGCCCGTGCACGCCCTGGCTCCACGCTGCCTGCGCGTTCAGGCCGCCGCTTGTATTCTCCGCATAGAGATAGCCCTGCAGGCCGGTGAGCGCCGGCGTGGTGTCCAGCCCCGCGGGGCTGGGCTTAAACTCAGGGTACACGTACTTCACACCGGGTACTGCCGAAAGCTCGCGCATGACCTTCACTGCCTCGTCCGGGTCGCCTACGTCGATGCGATACGCGGAATTCCAGTCCGGCATCTTCTGACCGGAGAGGCGCTCCAACCTCGCGCGCTGCCGATCCACTTCCGCCTCTGGCGCGTCCGTGGCGCGCACGATCAGCGCCGCGGGGTGCGCATCCAGCACTTGCTGCATGGGCGCTACTGCCGCGTCCTGGCCTGCCGCGCTGAAGAGCACGGGCCTGCTCATGGTGGTTTGCGTTGTCGTGCCGGGGACCGCGACTGCCGCCTTATCGACTGTCTCGGCGTCCTTCAGGCGCACCTGCATGCCTTCCTCGAAACGCACGACGAGTTTTCCGGAGAACGACTCGGTGTACATGAGGGTTTCGAGATCGTTGAGCTGGCCCAAGCCTTCGTCCGGCGCGGCGCTGCCCACGTCGCCGCTGCCCTGCCCGCCGCACCCGGCAAGGGCAAATAAAAAGAGCGCTGCGATTATCGCTGCGCCCTTTATTTGTTTTGCGTACTCCGATCCTCTGTTGTTATTCGCACTGGTCCCGGCTCCGTCTTCGGAGGGGACAGGTGCAGGTGATTTGCAATCGCGCCCTTTTTCCATTTCCCACCGCTGGATCTTCATGGGAACCTCCTTATTTCTTAAGGAGTTCTGCTATTTACTAACACCCCATGACGCGCCGCACAAGGTAAAATACCGGCCATGTCAAGAATAATTTTTCCGGGG
>JBBAAC010000203.1:0-4156 GCA_041658465.1 bacterium
AGGAGTCCGGCTACTGGCGCGACGTGGGCACGATCGATTCCTACTGGAAGGCGTCGATGGATCTGGTCTCCGTCTCGCCTGTCTTCAACCTCTACAATCACGCGTGGTCGATCAAGACCGCGCGCGACATGCACCCGCCGGCAAAGTTCGTGTTCGCCGACGAGCGGCACGAACGCGTCGGCATGGCCACGGACTCGCTCGTATGCGACGGCGTCATAATCTCCGGCGGCCGCATCAACCGTTCGATACTCTCGCCCGAAGTGCGCGTGAACAGTTTTTCCCACATCGAGGAGAGCATAATATTTGACCACGTGAACGTCGGCAGGTATGCAAAGATCCGAAGGGCGATAATTGACAAGGACGCTATAATCTCACCGCATACAACCATCGGTTACGACCTGGAGGAGGACCGCAAGCGATTCTACGTATCGCCGGAAGGAATCGTTGTGGTGCCCAAGGGCGTGACCATATAAACAGGAAGCCATGCAAAATACACAGCTCGCTCTAGTCTGGCACATGCATCAGCCCTACTACCGGGACACGATAACCGGTGAGAGCGCGATGCCATGGGTGCGCCTGCACGGCATACACTCCTATTACGACATGCTGCGCCTGTATCAGCGCTTTCCGGCGGTGCACGGCACGATCAACTTCGTGCCATCGCTGGTGGAGCAGCTGCTCGCATACACCGAGCAGGGAAAATCAGACGCGTTCCTCGATCACACGCTGATCCCGGCGAACGACCTCACCATCCAGCACAAGGCCTTCCTGCTCCGGCACTTCTTCATGACGAACCCGGACCGCAAGATACTGCCCTACGGCCCGTACAACAGGCTTTATGCGAGGCTCGGGCTCGATCGCTCGAACATCGACTATAACCAGGCGGTCAGGTTCTTCTCCACACAGGATTACCTGGACCTTCAGATCTATTACAATCTCGTCTGGTTCGGATTCGCGGCGCGCGAGGAGCTGCCGGACATCAACCTCATGCTCGCATCCGGCGGCCACTTCACCGAGGAGGACAAGCTGGCGGTGGTGGAGATGCAGCGCACGATCCTCAAAAAACTCCTGGAGGAGCTGCGCCGCACCGCGGAGTCTCAGAACGTCGAGATCTGCACGACGCCGTATTTCCACCCGATCTTCCCGCTTCTCATCGACACGGACATAGCCAAGCGATCGAACCCCAAAGCGCCCCTCCCGCCGAGGCTCCGCGCGCCGGATATTGCCAGGCACCAGCTCAACCGCGGGCTTGAGTGCATGGAGCGATGGGTTGGAAAACGGCCGCGCGGAATGTGGCCGGCCGAAGGCAGCGTCTGCCCCGAGATGATACCGATGCTCGCGGAGGCCGGCGTGCAGTGGATCGCCACCGACGACCGCGTGCTTGCGAGATCGTTGCCTCCAGACCAGCGCGACATATCCATGCATCAGCCCTTCCGCGCGTCTTATGCAGGTTCGTCCGTCGGCATAGTTTTCCGCGACCACGGCCTCTCGGACCTCATCAGCTTTACATACAGCAGGATGCCGACCGCGTCAGCGGTGACTGATTTCATGCGCCACCTGAAGGATATCGACGATCTCGCGAAGGGCGCGCCCAGGCTGGTTACCGTGATACTCGACGGCGAAAACCCGTGGGAGTTCTATCCTGAGTCCGGCAAGGAATTCCTCACCGAGCTTTTCACGACGCTGGAGAAGGAAGGGATCAAGACCACCACCGTAGGCGAATACATATCCCAGTTCGAACCCGCGAAGACTATCGAGACACTGTACTCGGGGTCGTGGATAGACGCGAACTTCAACATCTGGATCGGCAAGCCGCAGAAGAACCAGGCATGGGGCTATATCAAGCGCACGATAGATGAGACCGGCGATTCGATGGGTCCAGAGGCGAGGGCTGCGGATCCGGCCGTTGCGCGCGCGTTCGAGTCCCTGTGCGCCGCGTGCGGCAGCGACTGGTTCTGGTGGTACGATGACGACTTCGAATCCGCGTTCAAGGCGGACTTCGACCGGATATTCCGCGGCCACCTCAAAAACGCGTTCACGCAGCTTGGCCGCGACATACCGCTCTATCTATTCGAGCCGATCTACCGCTTTGAGGCTCCGGCCGACTCGCTCGTCGAGCCGCCCGGCTGCATCGACCCGGTGATCGACGGCAAGGAATCGTTTTTTTTCGAATGGTCGAACGCCTCTCACATAGACGTGGGCGGCGGCAAGGGGGGCGCCATGGCGCTCACCTCTTCCGACCCCTTCGAATCGATCTGGTTCGGGTTCAACGACCGCGCGCTGTTCCTGCGCATCGATCCAATGAACGAAGAACAGGGCTTCGCCTTGAGCGACGGCGAGTCCCTGGCTATCCGCCTTTACGACGGCGGCGGTCGTTACAAGTTCGTCTTCAGCCAGAGCGAAGGCAGGATCACTGCAGTTGCCCACGGCGATGGCGGGAAGCTCATCGAGCCGCAGCCCTCCCGCTTTGCTGCGGGAAAAATCTTCGAGTTCGGCATCGAATTTGCGGAGCTGAAGCTCAAGCCTGGTGACAGGGTGACGCTCACGATCACGCTGCACAGCCAGGGCGTTGAGGTGAGAAGGTATTCGCACATCCACTTCCTGGTTCCGGACGAGAACTACTCGCTCCGGATGTGGTCTGTGTGAAACCAGTTGAAAGTTGAAAGTTCAAAGTTAAAAGTAGAGCTGATGCATGGGGGATTGAATGACTACGCCGCTCTATCTTCTGCTGGGAATCCATCACCACCAGCCGGTGGGCAATTTCGATGACGTCTTCGCCGAAGCGTTCAAAAAGTGCTACCGGCAGCTGCTCGACGCGCTCGAACGGCATCCGAACGTCAAGATCTCGCTTCACCACTCCGGGCCCCTGCTCGATTGGGCGATGAAACGCGAAGAGGGCTATCTCGACCGCGTAGTCAAGCTCGTAGCCCGAGGGCAGGTCGAGATAATGGGCGGCGGTTTCTACGAGCCGATCCTGCCCACCCTGAGGCCGCAGGATGCGCTGGGCCAGATCGAGATGATGCAGCGATTCTGGGAGGCACGAACCGGCATCAGGCCGCGCGGAATGTGGCTCGCGGAGCGCGTATGGGAGCCGTCCATCGCATCCCTCATGTCCGATGCGGGGATGCGCTACACGGTACTCGACGACCAGCACTTCCGCCATGCAGGCATCACAGACGAGACTCTCTTCGACTATTACCGCACCGAGCGCGCCGGCAAGGCGATCTCGATCTTCCCCACCGACAAGCAGCTCCGCTACTTCATACCCTTCCGCGAGCCACACGTGGTGATCGATCACCTGCTTGAGCTTCAGCGGCGCTTCCCAGGCCGCGCCATCACATACGGCGACGACGGCGAGAAGTTCGGCGTGTGGCCAGGCACGTACAAGTGGGTGATCGAGGAGGGCTGGCTCGAAAAATTCCTCACCGGCCTGGATCAGAACCGCGACCGCATCGCCACGGTCACGTTCTCCGAGCTGATGGAGAAACGCCCGGCAGCGGGCTCCATATATCTTCCCACGGCATCGTACAGCGAGATGCTCGAGTGGGCCATGCCTGCCGACGCCATCCTTCGCTACGAGGACGCCAAAAAATCGATGGAACGCGCCGGCATATGGGACAAAGCTGCGCCGTTCTTCCGCGGAGGGTTCTGGGACAACTTCCTCACGAAGTACCCTGAAAGCAACCTCATGCACAAGCGCGCGATCCACATCTCCAACAGGATCGACGAGGCTGAGGCGCGCGGCAAGAAGCTGCCGCAGGCGCGCGAAGCGATCTACCGCGCGCAGTGCAACTGCGCGTACTGGCACGGGCTCTTCGGCGGGATCTATCTCAACTACCTGCGGCACGCGCTCTACCAAAACATGATCGACGCGGAGCTCGCAGCGGATCGCGCGCTCGCGGGCAGCGGCTCGTTCGCGAGACTCGATGTCGCTGACATAGACTGCTGCGGCAGCGACGAGGCGTTACTGGCCTCTGACCAGCTCGCATGCATCGTAAAGCCCAAGGCCGGGGCAAGTCTCATGGAGCTGGACTTCAGGCCCGCGCGCTTCAACCTGCTCAACACCTTCGCGCGGCGCAAGGAGGCATACCACGTCGAACAGCATCACGAGGGCAACGGAGACGAAGAGGGCGGCGTTCCGTCCATACACGAACTG
>JBBAAC010000204.1:0-4115 GCA_041658465.1 bacterium
CTCGCGCGCCTCCAGAGGATTCGCGGGAAAGAGCAGCGTGGTCTCGATCTCCGTCGTTGGCACTTGCCGTTTGGTCCAGAAGAAGTCGTTCGATGCGGAGAGGTGGAGCTTGTCTGTGAGATCCACGCCCCCCTTCGCGAGAAAGTCTTCGGAGACGAACTGGTTGTTGAGCCGCGAGTAGGTCTTGGGGTCGTTGATCGTGCCGCCGGCCAGCGTTACGCCCGCGCTCTTGAAGGTGAAGTCGCCTCCGCTGGAGCGGTGTATGTGCGAGAACAGAAGGTCCCATGTGTCGCGCGGCTCGCTCCATGAAGTGGACAGATGCAGGGTGGAGAAGGATGCGCCGGTGAGCTTCGTGTCGATCGCGCGCTTGGCCCCGGCCTTTTTTGTGACGATGTTTACGACCCCGCCGATCGCGTCCGTGCCGAATCGCGCGGACGCCGCGCCCCGGATCACCTCTATGCGCTCGATCGAATCGATGGGGATGGTCGCGAAGTCCACGGCGCCGGCGAGCGCGCTGTTGATCCGCACGCCGTCGACGAACACGGCCACCTCTTCGGCAGACGAGCCGCGAATCGATACCGTGGAGAGGCTGCCCTCGCCGCCGAGGGTCGTGACATCGACGCCGGCCACCTCGGAGAGGATCTCGGCCGCGGACTTGGTGCGGCGCTCGAAGCGCTCCGGCTTGATGACCGCGGTGAACGCGGCCGGCATCGCCGCGGATTCGTGTTCCTGCGATGCGCCTACCTCGACCTCGCCGATGTCTGCAGCGGGCTCCTCGTCTGCGGCCAGCGTGTCATTGCGAGCGGAGGCGAAGCAATCCCCCGCAGCCATCTGCAGCTGAATTGCGATGAGTAGGGCAATAAAAAAACCCTTCCTCATCGCGAGAAAGGGTTTTCGGGCAAATACCGCCATGCGCCGCCTCTTTTTTCGCGAAGAGTGGACAGTCAAAAGCACGACGCAAGGTTTCCTGGCTGTGGGCTCGATCCCCGTGTCCGCCTTGCCTTCCCGTCCCTTGCGGGACAGTGACTCGAAACGGCGAACACCTTATGCCCATCACAGTGGCGCGACCGCGCGGGATTTTCGCCCGCTTCCCTTGCACGCCGTGCTGTCAAATTGTCATAGATCGCGTAGCAGGCAGCAGAAAACCTGTCAACGCATTAACAGAGGCGACCACTACTGTCCGGTTTAATCATGCGTTTTAACATCCCCCTCCTTTGTAAGCCTGCCTGCCGGCAGGCAGGGAGGGGCTAGGGGAGGTAGATCGAGGGTTTCTCGGGGTCTACCCCTCCTGACCTCCCCTTACAAAGGGGAGGGATTTGAAATTCAAGTTACAAACGAGACACAATATTTTCCAAGCGTTACACGCGATTTCATCGCGATTTCAGGTCGAACCGGACAGTAGTGAATTATCTCCTATTGTTGCCGATCTTTTATAGCTACCCCAAAGGAGTATAAAGTATATTTAAATATACACATATATAAAATAATTGACATTAGCCATGCTTATGAGAAAATAAAGGCGATGCGCTACCATGTCGATGCGGATAAACTGAAACATCTCGTTTTGAGCCGCGGATACGGCCATCTCACCGAGTTTGCCAAGGCCCACGGCTTCAATCGTGCGACCATCCATCATTTCTTGAAAGGGCAGGGGCCGTTTTCCGAGGCGTATTACGCGATTTGTGATGCCCTCAATGCCGACCCCATCTCTCTGCTTTCCGCAGTTTCGGAATCGCAAGTCGAACACCTGTCTGAGATCATGCCCATAGCCAGGAAGCTCCTGACCTTTGACAAGGAAATTGCCGTGGGGCTCCTGGGATCGCGCGCTAAAGGGAAGGGGCGGCGGTACTCCGATTGGGACCTCGGTATCACGCGCGGCAGGCACCCGCTCAGCGGTGTGGAGTTTCTCAGGGTGAAACGAAGCGTCGACGATCTGGTGGAGGAACTTCCGCGTGGAGTCGATTTCGTAAATCTAGACGCGGCGCCTGAATGGTTTTTACACGGCATCGATTATGAGCCCATGTATCTCGCCGGAGATACAAGCGCATGGTCCTATTTCCTGGGGGTCCTCCATGGGAGCAAAAAAGGGAAACAAGTTTGAAAAATCGCTCGTCGATCTCAAGGAGATGCTCGTATTTTTTGACAAGGCGGGCAGAGGCGAACCCGCCGCCTTTTTTGCGGTCGTAAAATCCTTTGAGGTCGCCGTGGAATACGGATGGAAAGAGCTTAAACGGAGACTTCAGGAGAAGGGGCTGGAAGATATCTATGCCCCGAAGGATGTCATACGAAAGGCAGCGGAGGTGCAGCTGATCGACAATGCCGAAAGCTGGCTCGATTACGTCGACGCCCGCAACGGCAGCGTCCACGATTACTACGGCATGACGCAGGACGAATACATCACCATTGTTCGCCAATTTTTGAAGGATGCAAAAAAGACGTTTTAGCGGATAAACGATGGCGGTGTCCCGAGCATCGCCATCTCAGCGCCGAGCTCGAGGCCGTATGGGCTCGTCGGTTCGGCATAGGCATCATCGCTATCATGTGCGCCGTCTGCCGAGAAGGGGCTAAAGCCGCCAGCAGGACCAAGCCCGCCGATATCTCCCACCGGAGGCGGGGATCCCATGTCGCCGCCTCCTTCGCCGCCCCCCGTCTTGATGTCAACCATCATTGCGCCCGCTCTGACGAATTCCGCCATTCCCAGGATCCTTAAGTCGAGTTCATACAGGAAGGCCTTGGCCACGGGATCGGTTGTATCCGCTCCCACTACATCAAGAAAAACAGCGCGGCTTCGATCGTAAATCAGGAAGCATAGCGAGCCGACCTTTTGAAGGTCGGCAAAATTGTCCGTCGGAAGAGACAACATCAGGTCCGCGGCATGCTTCAATAATAATGCAGCCCTTTCAAGGCAGCCAATGTTTCGGTAGTCGGATCTGTAATTACTCATTAGCCGCGACGATTCTGCGTATGTCTGAAGGAAGCCGATGAGCGGGTGTTTGCTTTGGCTGATCTGATCGATATCGGTCGACAAGATGCAGCTGGGCAGGCCGTCCGGTTCGAAAGAAACTATCAGCGCTTCCTTGCCCTCGATTGCCTCCCTCTTCCAGAGAGGCAGGGCTTCCGCAATGCCATTGGGATAGTTCCATCTGTCGATGCTTCCTGTATAAGCCATTTTGATCGCCTCAATTCTACTCGATTCTTATCGGCTGCCATATGCAAAAGTTGCGTACAAAGATATGAAGCCTCATCCTATCCCCATCAGCCGAACTATAATGGGCCATTTGTCGTAGGCGGTCTGCGCGGCTATGAGCAGCGAACTCCCTATGATGAAGACCCTGGACGCCGAGAGCGTCGTTGGCGTGCTCGTGTATGCGCTCCCGAGCCAGAAGAGCGAGCCACCCAGTCCCAGCGACGCGGAATAGAGGAGGGCCTTTGATGGTGCGCCTGAGAGGGCGGCGTGGTTCATGGCGTAGGCGAGCGCCGAGGCGTTGATTCCTATGTTGACCGAGGCGCCGAGCGTGTAGATCGTCCGCATCCCGTCCTGGATGAGAAGCGGCAGCTTGGTGATGCACAGCAGCGTATCGTTCGCGCCATTTTCCTTCGGGTCTTCTTCATTAGAGGCCATGATGCCCTTCATCTTATTCAGAAGATACAGCGAGAGTATGATCCACGCCGCGCCCTGCGCGATCTCCATGCAGCCATAGAATAGCGATGTGGAGTTGTAGTGGCCGGTCTTTTCTTTCCTCTCTTTTTCAACATAGAGGCGCAGCCCGCCGACCGCGATGGTGATGGCGTTGCTGACGATGTTCCAGCGATTGCTGGCCGTGAGGCTCCACACCGCGCCGGCTTCGTTGCCCCTTGCGATCTGCCCGAGCCCGCGCGAGTACATCGCGTAGTCGCCCATGTGGCTTGCGACCGCCGCGGAATCTGCCACGATCACGCCGGTTTCCGGAGAAACGATGCCGCGCTTATCTCCGTCGTCCTTCGTCGAGAGGGCTGCGACGTTTGCGCCGAGCCTCACGAGATAGGGCAATATCATCATCCCGTTCGCCATGCTCCGCGATGCAGCGCCCTGCCTGCGGAGCGATATCTGGGCGTTCTCATCGAGCGGCCGCGAC
>JBBAAC010000205.1:0-4103 GCA_041658465.1 bacterium
CGAGCTTAATCGCAGTTAGCCCCACCGCGGCAAGCGCAGAGCCCAGCGCCGCGTTCTTCTTTTCGCGCTCGCCGTTGTGTATAGAGACAGGAGATGACATGCCGCGTTTTTATACCGAATCAACTGCAATGCAAATTCGGCGCTGCTTCATAAGCCATTATTCAACAAACAATTATCCGGCAATGGGAATCATATCCCCCAGCATTCAGAAAAAATGCCATTTGTCGTTGCCAAATAAGCCTGTAACGCATAGTATTATTATTTGTAATGACCTTTTGTAGACAGCAAGGCCTACTGAAAGGAGAAAATATGAAGACCAGCAAATGGGTAGTATCAATATCACTCGCTGCAGCGCTTTTCTTCGCCCTCGCCGGTTGCGGCGGCGGCGGCGATGAGACCGGCGGCGGCGGCGGAACTGGCGGAGGCGGCGGTACAAGCACCGTTACACCGCAGGGCGAGGCATCGGCAGTGGCTGTTGCTGAGGCATGCGCCGCCGTGTCCGGCGGCGTTACGAATATGACCGGCGAAGGCGTGACCAAGGCAAATGATATGCCTGCAGATCTCCGCGGCGGCATTTCGCAATATATAGTCCGCCGCCTGATCGAGGAGACGGTGGGGAAGAATTCAGACGGATCAAAGACTGTCACTGCCACAGGGACCAACCCCGTCACCGTGACCATCACGAACGAAGTATTCAATAACCCGAGCGGCGCCGGATCGGTCACTATCAACGGGACGATCACGGCGAGCATGACCGGGACCGAGGACAATCCCACGTTCACGTTCGAGGGCAGCATCTCCGTGGATGTGGTAGGCTGGTCGCAGAGCGTCATCGTCGATGGCACAACATATGATGAGTTCATCGACGGCTCGTGGGTCATAGACTTCGGCGGCTCGCTCGACGCCAGCATTGACAACGTGGCGCTCACGGCAACGGTCAACTACGACATCTCCACAGAAACAACGAGCAACAATATCGAGGTGACCGGAACCGCATTCGCAAGCGCACTCATCAGCCACTTGAGGGTCATGGTCACGGGTTCCACGACCGTGGATTTTTCCAGCGGGAACGCCGTGATACTCGAAGACACGACGACACGTACATGCTCCGGCGCGATCCTTATCACTGAAGGCGGTGAGAGCTCGACCTGCACCATCACGTCGGATTGCAGCGGTTGCCAGTGACTGCATAGCCGTCCATAAAAAAACCCCGGCGCTTTGCCGGGGTTTTTTTGCATTTGGCCAGCAACATTCGCGTCTGTCTTCCCTTATTCGAACGGGCGCCAGAGCAGTACCGCTATCGAAGCCCGCGTCTGATTGGGGTTAATAACTCTGCTATAATTTATATTCTTCGAAGATATCGCCTATTCCTAGAATCGCGGCACTATGCACTTGCGGAAGAGAATTGCATTATAGTAAGAGCGCTTCACGCAAGATAGAACTATAGGGAAGGCGGTGCAAAATATCATGAAGAGACTGCTCCGCAAGAAGGCGATAGCATCGATTGCCGCGACAGAGGCGGGCGAGAACAGCGGCCTCAAGCGCTCGCTCTCCGCCTTTGACCTCACCTGCCTCGGCATCGGCGCGATCATCGGCGTTGGAATCTTTGTGGTCACGGGCACTGCGGCCGCCAGGTTCGCAGGCCCTGCAATCGCGATATCCTTTATCCTCTCGATGTTCGCGTGCGGCTGTGCCGCGCTCTGCTATGCAGAGTGCGCATCCATCATCCCGCTCGCGGGCTCCGCGTACAACTATTCCTATGCCGCGCTCGGCGAGATATTCGGCTGGCTCGCCGGCTGGGCGCTGGTGCTCGAATATTCGGTCGCGACCGTCCTGGTGGCGGTCGGCTGGTCAGGCTACTTCGTTCACATCCTCAAGACCGTGGGCATCGAACTGCCGGTCTGGTGCTCAGCTGCACCCGGGTCTGTCCCAGGGGCTGTCATAAACCTGCCCGCCGCAGGCATCGTCCTGCTGCTCAGCGGACTCCTGCTCAAAGGCGTAAAGAAGAGCGCACGATTCACCACCCTGCTGGTTTTCATCAAGATCGTGGCAGTCCTCATATTCATCGCCATCGGGTGCTCACACATCAACACGGCAAACTGGACGCCGTTCATGCCGTTTGGGGCCGGCGGGATCGTCTCCGGCGCTGCGATCGTGTTCGTGGCCTATCTTGGGTTCGATATGCTCTCCTCCATGGCGGAGGAGACGAAAAACCCCCAGCGCAATATGCCGATCGGGATCCTGGCATCGCTCTTCATATGCACGGTTCTTTACATTGCGGTCTCCCTGATCCTGACCGGGGTCGTCAATTACACGGAACTTGATAACCCGGCGCCGGTGGCCTACGCGCTCTCGTCCATCGGATTCAAGTGGGGTGCTGCTATAGTCTCCACTGGCGCGATAACCGGTCTGACAAGCGTGCTCCTCGTCCTGCTGATGAGCCAGCCGAGGATATTCTTTGCGATGTCGAGGGACGGCCTCATCTCGCCGTGGATTTCAAAGGTCCATCCAAAATACAATATGCCTCACAGGGCCCAGATCTTCTGCGCGCTCATCATCGCCTTCTTCTCGGCATTCGTGGATGTGGGCACAGCGGCAGAGCTGACGAACATCGGCACGCTGACGGCCTTTGTGCTCGTCTCCGCCGCCGTTCTTGTCTTCAGATATACGAAGCCCGATCTGCACAGGCCGTTCAGATGTCCGCTCGTCCCCTACATACCTGTCATGGGCATGGCCATCTGCCTCTGGCTCATGGCCAATCTTGCCAGGATCACCTGGATCTGCTTCGGGATATGGTGCGTTTTAGGTTTCGTAATCTATTTTGCCTATGGCCGCAGGCGCAGCCTCCTTGCCGCCCAAGCGCCGGCGTGAGACGTGGGTGAAGGCAAATGTGATGGTCATGCGATGGTACTGCGATGATATGGCTTTGCACGCGGCCGTTACTTTGTAGCATCCGGATTATCGATGATGAACCCGTCTGACTCTGCGATCATAGCACCCGTACGATTGTAGAATTTGACGACAGCATGGACAAAGGAATCCCTCCTGTCCATCCAGACCGCACACGAGGCTTTTTTGTTGCTGATCCAGCCCAGCGACTGGTCGTAGCCATTGGCAACCGGCCTCACGCTGACTGCACCAGGGGGCAGCTCCGAAAATGTGAGCGTCGCGATGTATTTCCACGACCGCTCTACCTCCCCTTTCTCGCCGGTCTTCGTGACCCTCTGCACGTCTGGCGCTGCAACGCACAACTTCTTCTCCAGCGTCTGCTTGATTGTGGAGAGCAGCGGTTCCTCCGCGTTCATTGCCATTTGCTCGAACAAATATTCGGCCGGCTTTCGCACGAGTTCCGAGTCGCTTCGGAGCAGGGGTATGGCGTCTTTGACAAACGCATCACTCGGCTTGAGGAGCGAGCCCTGCACAAACGATGTCAGGCCATTGATCGCATCGTTTGCGATCACCACATCGCGCCCGCGCATGGCCTCAGTGAGGATCGGGATGACCGGAGGGACAAACTCCGGTCGCAAAGTGGATCTCGCAGGTTCCAAGTGAAGCGATTCCATGCCCGCCACCCACGCAATCGTCCCGACAGCGCCTTTTTTGACCGCCTGATTGCTGCTCTTTGCGGACTGCAAGAGTATCCCCAGGGCCTTGGCCTGTTCCGTTGCCGGCAGATCAGTCACGAGTGATATGCCGAGTGTCGCCACCGCCTCGTTCTTCACCTCCACTGACAAATCCCCTGCCATCGTGATGGCCGTGGCAAGCAGGCGCAGCTTCACGTCCTGCGGCGCCTTGGACTCCAGAACCCCGCCCATGCCGATGAGTGCTCCCGCGCGCAGACGGGCATCGCGCCCCTGTGACGCGGCAAGCAGACAGTCCACCACACGCCCCAGCTCTGCGGGTTTTACCCGCCCTGCGATGTAATTCACCGTCAAGTACGCGGTTTTCTTGCGCGAGTCATTGCCAATACCCGTGGCCCTCATCGCTTGCGTGAGCATTGCAATCTTGCGGTCCACCGCGATGTCCGATGCGGCAAGGGCGGTGAACGCGAAGCTGATCCGCGACAGCTCGCCGTCGTGGTCCCCCACGTCGCGCGCAAGGCT
>JBBAAC010000206.1:0-4095 GCA_041658465.1 bacterium
GCGGGGAGACGGAGCGCGCCAGCTCGATCATCTCGTCAGTCGACATGTCGGCGACAAGGGCGCGGATGTCGGTCTTGATACCGTGTGCCGTCATCGGCCGCTCGAAGAAGGCCTTGCCGTCCCTCTCTTTGCGCACGATGTTGATATGTTCGCCCGCGATCACGACCCGCGCGCTGCTGTCCGCGCCCTCCACGAGGCAGTCGATAAAGAGCCCCGGCTGCGTCGCGTCCACATCGACGACCACGCTATTCCCGTTTATGAGCTTCTCCGCCGCGTCGAGCGTCTCATCGTTTACCAGCGAAAAGCACTGAAGCCCGAGCGCCGGGTCGGAGAGATTGGCGCCGAGGCCCGCTGCCCAGAGTATCCCGGTCCTGCCGCCGCTGCGCGGAATGCCTACTGCATAGCAGTTCTTGTAGATGCGCGCGTCGCAGACGATCGAGACCTTCTGCGCCGGTCCGGAGAGCTCACGCGCCGCAGTCGCTGCCGCGAACGCGATCGATGCGGGCTCTGTGCAGCCGAGCGCCGGCACCCATTCCTGCGAGAGGTAGTCGGTGAATGTCATGGAAGGCTCTCCGAACCAAGTCTTTCAACATGCCCTTGTCTGTCATCCTGGGGCCGATGAAAAGACATGTACGCCGAAGGATCCCCTTTCGTCCATGGGATTCCTGCCTGCCGGCAGGCAGGCTTCGGCGCGCCAGAAAATGGGCTTGGCCTCAGAATGACATTCATTGTAGAAACGGGAGAAAGGTATCGCGTGAATTTTATGAACCGAGTCATCTTTTTTATGCTGGTTCTGTTCTCCTCGCTGTGCAGCACGGCGTTGTGTGAAACGCCGACGGGGGACGTAATGAAGGTCAAAGAACAGCTCGCCAAGTTCGCTCCTGTGAAAATCGCGGTCGATCCAAAGCTCCTCGATGCAAGGCAGCAGAAGCTGGTCCGGGAGCTCGTGGCCGCATCGAGGCTCATGGACGAGATCTTCCTCAGGCAGGTTTACGAAGGCAACGCCGCGCTTCGCGAGAAGCTTAAAAAGGAGCGGGCAAAGGCGCCCGGGCTCTATGAGTACTTCGGGATAAACTTCGGTCCGTACGCTCGGCTGGATCACGACAAGCCCTTCATCGACGGAGTGCCGCAAAAGCCCGCGGGCGCTGCGTTCTATCCGGTCGATATGACGAAGGAAGAATTCCTTGCCTGGGTCAAGGCGCATCCATCCGATAAGGAGCAGTTTGAGAGCAACTTCACGGTCATCAGACGCAAGGGCGACGGACTCGCAGCGATCCCATATTCGGATGAATACCGCGAGTTTCTGGGGCCGGCGGCCGAACGCCTGCGAAGGGCCGCGAAGCTCTCCGACAACGAAGGCCTTGCCAAGTTTTTGCGCAGCCGGGCGGATTCGTTCCTCACAAACGACTACTTCGAGAGCGACGTGGACTGGGTGCATCTGAAGGACCACTCGATCGAGGTCGTGATCGGGCCCTACGAAGTCTACGAGGACAATCTCTTCGGATACAAGGCCGGGTTCGAGGCATTCGTCACGCGCGTTGATCCCGCGGAGAGCGCGCGCCTTTCCAGGGTCGTTGGGTATCTCGACGAGCTTGAGAGGCACCTTCCCATCGAAGACAAATACAAGGGGATCGGCCGATCGCTCTCATCGCCGATCGTCGTGGCTCATCTCATCTATTCCGGCGGCGAGGCAAAGGCGGGGATACAGACGCTCGCGTTCAACCTGCCAAACGACGAGCGGATCCGCGAGCGCGAGGGTAGCAAGAAGGTGATGCTCAAGAACGTGCAGCGCGCCAAGTTCGACAAGATCCTCATGCCGATAGCGCGTCTCGTGCTCCGGCCGCAGGATGTGGCCAACGTGAATTTTGAGGCGTTCTTCGCGCACACGCTCTTGCACGAGGTCTCGCACGGGATCGGGCCGGGCAAGATAGAGAAGGGCGGCCGCGAGACGTCCGTGAACAAGGAACTCAAGGAGCTCTACTCTATCGTCGAGGAGTGCAAGGCCGACGCCCTGGGCGTCTACAACGCGCTCTATCTCGCAAAGAAGGGGCTCTACCTGGCGGCGTTTGCGGAGAAGGTTTGGCCTACATATATCGCGGGCCTCTTCCGCTCCGTGAGGTTCGGGATAAAAGAGGCGCACGGCGGCGCAAACGCGATCCAGTTCAATTACCTGCGGGAGAAGGGCGCGATAGCGTACGATGAAAAGTCGGGCATGTTCGGAATTGAGAGAGACAAGATCGAATCGGCACTCGGCGCCCTGGCCCACGACATCCTTATGATAGAGGCAAAGGGCGATTATGCGGCTGCAAAGGAATTTGTGGAGAGGTATCGCGAGATGCCGGCGGAGCTCTCAAAAGCGGTGGCCAGGCTCACGGCCGTGCCCGTGGATATCAGGCCGATCTATGTCTACAAGTGAATGCAGCGTGCAAGTCAGCATCGTGCCAGAGAACGCGATGACCCACGCCTGGCATCCGTCCTCGCGCACCTTGTTCATCGCCACTGCGCAAGCGGGGTCCCCAGCCCATCATCTCGCAAGCTCCGTGCCATGAAGTGCGCGGGGAACCCCCGTTCATCGCTCAGCAAGCCGACACCGAGTCTGAGTCAGTTTATATGGCTAACGGTGAATCACCTGCCATCGCGGTCCCCATTGCTTCGCGATAAACGGGGGAACCCCGCTTACTACGTGCCACTTCTGCATATCGAAAACGGCACGGAGCAAGCGGTGACCTGCGGCCTGCCTACCGGCAGGCAGGCAGGCTTCGAGCAATGGGGACCGCGTTGGCGGGGAATCCACCGTTAGCTGTAAGATCTGGGCTCAACTCGGTGTCGGTTTGCGAGATGCCAGCCGCAGGTCACCGCTTGCTCTGGCACGGTGTCGACTGCCTGCAGGACAGGGGGAACCCTGCGCACTTCATGGCACGCAGCGCCTCTGCGGAGAGCCTCTAGCCGAAATTTTTGGCTGCGAAATCCCAGTTCACGAGATTCCAGTAGGCCTCAACGTACTTCGGCCGCGCGTTGCGGTAATCGATGTAATAGGCGTGCTCCCAGACGTCGCAGGTGATAAGGGGCGTCTTCTTCTCGACGATCGGCGTATTCGCGTTAGACGTGGAGAGGATCTCAAGCTTCCCGTCCCTGGTCTTCACCAGCCATGCCCATCCGCTGCCGAACGTCCCGACCGCCGTGTTCGTGAACTTCTCCTTGAAGTTGGTGAAGCTTCCGAACGTCTCGTCAATCGCAGTTCCGAGCTTGCCCGCGGGGGCGGTGGCGCCGCCGGGCGTCACGGTGTACCAGTAGAAGTTGTGGTTGAAGACCTGCGCCGCGTTGTTGAATATGCCCGTGCGCTTGTCCGCAGGGCAGCGCTCCAAGCCGCTCACGATCAGCTCTTCCAGCGGCATCCCTTCCAGCCCGGTGCCTGTGAGCAGGTGATTGAGGTTCGTCACGTAGGTCTGGTGGTGCTTGCCATAGTGATATTCGATCGTTTCCGCGGAGATATGCGGTGCGAGCGCGTTGTTGGCAAACGGCAGCTTCATCAATGTATGCGTCATGGCCCCTCCGTTATTAGAGTTTCTATACCGCTACCATGCCAGGCATAGAGTGTTCAAGGGATAGTTCGCCGTGCTTCATCGCAAGAAGTGCGCGGGGTTCCGCAGGTAGGTGCGCAAGTCAATATCGTGCCAGAGAACGCGATGACCCGCGGCTGGCATCTCGCAAGCCGACACCGAATTATTCTCAGCTCATAAGGCTAACGGTGAAATTTTAGCCACCGCGGTCCACATTGCTCGAAGCCTGCCGCGGGTCACCGCTTGCTCCGTGCCGGTATCGTATCCCATTGCATCGCCAGAAACGTGGAAACCCCGCTCGCTGCGTGCCATTACTCACGTTGTAACAAGGCGCATGACGAGCGGGGTCCCCAGTCCAGCTTCGAGCAATGGGGAACGCAATGCTAGTGATTCACCGTTAGCCTTATAAGTTGAGCTAAACTCGGTGTCGGCTTGCCCGCCTGCCGGCCGGTGGGCAGGCGAGATGATGGGCTGGGGACCCCGCTCACGCAGTGGCGATGAACAAGGTGCGTGAGGACGGATGCCAGCCGCAGGT
>JBBAAC010000207.1:0-4072 GCA_041658465.1 bacterium
AGGCAGTCACCATGCTGGAGCAGAAGGGGATCGGCGTCATCGAGGAGATCCCCGAGCGGCTGGATGGCACGGTGGCGATCCGCACCCACGGCATCCCGCCGGCGGAGAGAAAAAAGCTCGAGGCCAGCGGGGCCCATATCTGCGACGCCACGTGCCCTGACGTGGGGATCATCCAGGGCACGGTGCGCCGTCACCTCAGGCAGGGCTTCTTCATCATAATCATCGGGCACCGCGAGCACCCGGAGGTCAAGGCGCTGCTGGGCTTTGCGGAGAAACGCGGCGCTTGCATCAACTCGGCCGACGAGGTCGCTGCGCTGCCGGCCGATCTCGGCAAGGTGTGCATCGTCTCGCAGAGCACGCAGCAGCGCGAGAAATTCAATGCGCTTGTGGAGCTGATCCAGGGGCGGTATCCAAACTCGGTAGTCTTCGATACGATCTGCCGCTCCACCGACATGCGCCAGGAAGAGGTACGGGAACTCGCGCGAGAGGTCGACGCGATGGTGGTGGTGGGCGGCCGGAACAGCTCCAACACGAACCGGCTTGCCGAGATCTCGCGTGCCATGGGGACGCCGACTTTTCTCATCGAGACCGACGACGAGATAAACGCTGCGGACTTCTCGGGAATGAACGTGGTGGGTGTGACCGCCGGCGCGTCTACGCCCAGCTGGGTGATAGAGCGCGTGGTAGAGAGGCTTAAGGCCATATGAGCGAAAAAAAGAGAAAGCTCTTTGGTACGGACGGCGTGCGAGGCATCGCGAACCGATATCCGATGGACTCGCGCATCGCCACGTCGCTCGGCCAGGCGGTGGCCGCGGTGTATCGCGACGCGCCGGGCCTGGACCGTATCGTGATCGGAAAGGATACGAGGCTCTCCGGCTACGTGATCGAGGCGGCGCTCATGTCTGGCATCTGTTCCATGGGCGTCGATGCGATGCTCGTGGGCCCGCTGCCCACCCCGGGCATAGCGTTCATCGCCCACAGCATGCGCGCGAAGGCCGGAGTGATGGTCTCCGCGTCGCACAACCCGGTCGAGTACAACGGCGTCAAGTTCTTCGACAACAAGGGCTTCAAGCTCCCCGACGCCTTGGAGCTCGAAATAGAGGAGCTCATATTCTCCGGCAAGCTCGAGGAGATGAAGGCTACGCCCGAGGACATGGGCAGGGCGTTTAGAATCGACGACGCGGGCGGCCGATATATCCAGTATCTCAAGGGCACATTCCCCCAGCAGCTGACGCTCGAGGGCGTGCGCATTGTGCTCGACTGCGCCAACGGCGCCGGCTACAAGGTCGCGCCCACCATATTCCGCGAGCTCGGCGCAGAGGTGATCACCATAGGCACGTCGCCCAATGGGCTCAACATAAACGTGGATTGCGGCGCGCTCCACCCGGACCGAATGGCGCGCCTGGTGCGGGAGAATGCTGCACATGTCGGAGTGGCGCTTGACGGTGACGCCGACCGGGTGATCATGTGCGACGAGAACGGCGATATCGTCGACGGCGACGCGATCCTGGCGATCTGCGCGATGCATCTGCACTCAAAGGGCTCGCTGGCGAAGGACACAGTGGTCGGCACGACGATGTGCAACATGGGACTCGAGGTAGCGCTCGCTGCACACGGCATCAAGCTTTTGCGCACGGACGTCGGCGACCGCCATGTGATGGAGGTCATGCGCAGGGAGGGATTGAACCTCGGCGGCGAGACCAGCGGGCATATCATCTTCCTGCACCACACCACTTCCGGCGACGGCACCCTCGCGGCGCTGCGCATCCTCTCCATAATGATGCAGCAGGGGCGCCCACTCTCCGAGGTGAGGAGCGTGTTCACGCCGTTTCCGCAGGTCACGGTTAACGTCCGCGTGCGCGAGAAGCGTCCCATGGAGAGACTCGAGCGCGTCTCGGCTGAGGTCGAGAAGGCCCGCCGCGAACTCGGAGACAAGGGCAGGCTCCTGGTGCGCTACTCCGGCACGGAGAACATCGCGCGCGTGATGGTTGAGGGCGCGGACGAGTCGCGGATCAAAGAGCTCGCTGCTGCTATCGCCGCCGCTTTGGAAGCCGAAATCGGTGAGAAGGGAGAGAAGTGCTAGAGGGCCTGCGCGACGCATTTGAAAAGACATTTGATCGCATCTCCGGCCGCGGCAAGCTCCGTCCCGATGACGTGCACGAGGCCGCGCGCGAGATCCGCCTCGCCCTGCTCGGCGCCGACGTTCACTTCGGTGTGGTTAAGGATTTCGTCGACAGGATCTCCGCGGAGGCGGTCGGTCAGCGGGTCCTCGAATCGATCACGCCTGCGCAGCAATTCATAAAGATCGTGCACGACGAGCTCGTTCGCGTGCTGGGCTCCGAGCCTATCCCGTTCGACTTCTCCTGCAAGCCCCCGCTCTGCTGCCTCATGGTCGGGCTCCAGGGCAGCGGCAAGACCACCACCGCGGCGCGATTCGCGCTGCGCTGCAAGCAGGACGGCCGCAGGCCGTATCTCATCCCCGCGGACGTACATCGTCCGGCGGCAGTCGACCAGCTCAAGGCGCTGGCGGCGCAGGCGGGCGTCGACTGCTGGCCCACCGACGCAGGCGAAAGGGCGGAGAAGGTCGTAAAGGCCGCGCTCAAGAACGCGGAGAAGATCGGGTACGACACCATCATCATAGATACTGCCGGCAGGCTTCACATCGACGAGGCGATGATGGACGAGGTGCGCAGGATCGCAAAGGCTGCTGAGCCGCAGCGCATACTCTACGTAGCGGACGCGATGACCGGCCAGGATGCCGTGCGCTCTGCAAAGGCGTTTGACGAGGCCCTGCCGATAACCGGCATCGTGCTTACCAAGCTCGATGGCGATGCGCGAGGCGGCGCTGCGCTCTCCATCCGCGCGGTGACGGGCAAGCCGATCATCTTCTGCGGCATGGGCGAGCGGTTGGGCGACCTGGAGCCGTTCTATCCGGAGCGCATGGCGGGCCGGATCCTCGGCCGAGGCGACGTGGTTTCGCTGGTGGAGCAGGTGGCCTCGAAGGTCGAGGAGAGTGAGGCGGCCGACCTGGGCCGAGCGGTCCTCTCCAGCCGATTTACCATGGACGATTTTATCTCGCAGATGAAGATGATGAAAAAGCTTGGGCCGCTCGAGAAGATCATGGGGCTCATGCCCGGCATGGGCGGACTCATGAAGGATATGGACCCGACCCGCATGGAGCGCGACATCAGGTGCAAGGAGGCAATAGCCCTCTCTATGACCAGGCAGGAACGCGCCAACCCCCGGATTTTGAACGGTTCCCGCCGTAGCCGGATAGCAGGCGGCGCGGGGGTTGATGTCTCGGAGGTAAACCGTTTCTTGAAGGAGTTCTCCACCATGGAGCAGATGATGAAGCATCTCTCCAAGGGAGGAATTGCCAAAAACCTACTCAAGGGCTTGACTTCCCGTGCCTTTTCCTGATAGTAGGCCCCAACCAAATAAAAATGTCTAAAACCAAATGACTAATGACTAATTACCAATGACCAATTTTGTACTTGGGCATTAGGATTTTGATATTGGAATTTGTTTAGTAATTTGGATTTAGTCATTTGGATTTAATCAGTTATGGGAGGAAGCATGGCAGCTAAAATCAGACTGGCAAGAAAAGGAAAGCGCAATGCGCCTTTCTACCACATCGTGGTGGCGGACGGTTCAAAGCCGCGCGACGGGCGTTTCATCGAAGTGCTCGGCACCTACGATCCGACGCACAAGGATCGCCTCTTCAGCGGGAAAAAGGAGCGCATCGAATACTGGCTCAGCAAGGGAGCAAAGCCGAGCGAGACCGTTTCCAAGCTATTTCGAACCCTGTAATCTCTCAGCGGAGGTGGGCATATGTCTGACGATCCGATGCGGCTGTTGATCGAGACGATTGCTAAAGCGCTGGTGGACAAGCCGGAGAGCGTAGAGGTATCGGAAGTCCAGGGCGAGCAGACGACGGTGATCGAACTGCGCGTGGCCAAGGAAGACATTGGCAAGGTGATCGGCAAGCAGGGCCGCACGGCCCGTGCGCTGCGCACGATCCTCTCCGCTGCGTCTACAAAGCTGCGCAAGCGCTCCGTCCTGGAGATTCTGG
>JBBAAC010000208.1:0-4028 GCA_041658465.1 bacterium
AAGATCGATCTCACGTTCGCCACCGGGCTGCGCGCATTCCTCCGGCAGGACCCGGACATCATCATGGTCGGCGAGGTCCGAGACAGGGAAACGGCGGAGGTCGCCATCCAGGCATCGCTCACCGGCCACTTGGTGCTCTCCACGTTGCATACGAATGACGCGCCGAGCTCCATCACCAGGCTCGTCGATATGAGCGTAGAGCCGTTCCTGGTCGCGTCGTCCGTGCTCGGCATCGTGGCACAGCGGCTGCTGCGAACCATTTGCCGCGAATGCGCGCGGAAATATACGCCTGAGGAGGAAGAGCTGGGGCAGATAGGACTTTCCCTCGCGGACCTCAAGGGGAGGCAGATCTTCCGGCCGGTCGGGTGCCCCAACTGCATGGAGACGGGATATTCCGGCCGATGCGCGATCCACGAGATACTCATGGTGACCGATGCGGTGAGGGCCGAGCTTATGAAGGGGTCTGACGCGTCAACGATCAAAAAGGTAGCGGTCCAGCAGGGCATGGCCACGCTTCGCGAGGATGCGGCCCAGAAGGTGCTGGCCGGTATCACGACAATCGCCGAAGTGATGCGCGTGACACAGGAGGACAGCGGTTAAATGCAGCTCAAAGCTCAAAGCTGAAAGGAACACCTTGTGGAACAACGATTTTCCTTTGAGCTTTCACCTTTCACCTTTGAGCTTTGAGCGGGGTTCCTCATGGCGGTATTCGAATACATAGGCATAGATTCCAAGGGCAAGCGCGCCGCGGGTAATATAGACGCGGCGAACGAGCGCGATGCGCGGCAGAAGTTGCGACGCATGGGCGTTTTTCCGACCACGCTCGCGATCGAGGGCGCGACGAAGCAGAAGGTGGGCCTCAGCATGCAGGTGGATGTGGGCAAGTACCTGCAGCGCATCAAGACGCAGGAAGTCTCCGTCATGACGAGGCAGCTCGCCACGCTCGTGGGCTCGAGCATTCCGCTCGTCGATGCGCTCACGGCGCTGGTGGATCAGATAGAGAATCCGAAGCTGCGCAACATCGTCGCCCGGGTGCGCGACAAGGTCACCGAGGGAACCAAGCTCTCCGACGCGATGCGGGGCAACCCCAAAGTATTCGGCGACCTGTACGTGAACATGATAAATGCGGGCGAGAACAGCGGAGCGCTGGACGTCGTGCTGGTGCGCCTCGCCGAATTCACCGAGGGACAGGCAAAGCTCAAGGGCAAGGTGATCGGCGCGATGATCTATCCCGCCATCATGTCTTTCGTCGGCCTCGCCCTGATGGTCATGTTGCTTACCTATGTGGTGCCGAAGGTCACCAAGATATTTGCCGACATGAAGGCCACGCTTCCCTTGCCGACGAGGATACTGATGGGCGCGAGTAACGCCCTGTCGAGCTACTGGTACATTTTCCTTATAATCATTCCCGTTGCCATATATGGGATAAGGCGTGTGCTCAAGTCGCCTGCGGGCAGGGCCTGGTGGGATCGAAAGATTCTGACCATGCCGATCTTCGGCAAGATTAACAGGCTCGTCATCGTCTCGCGTTTTACCCGCACGCTGGCGACGCTGCTCGCCAGCGGCGTGCCGCTTTTGACAGCGCTGGATATCGTCCGCAACATCATAACCAACACGCGACTTCGCGAGGTGATCGAGGAGACCCGCGACAACGTCCGCGAAGGTCAGCCGGTGGCGGACACTCTCAAGCGGAGCGGTGAATTTCCTCCGCTGGTGACGCACATGATCGCGATAGGCGAGAAGACCGGAGACCTCGAGCGGATGCTCGAAAGGATCGCAGACACGTACGATAGCGAGGTGGACAACACGCTTTCAACCTTGACGACCCTGCTCGAGCCGATCATGATACTCGTTATGGCGGGCATCGTCTCGTTCATCGTGCTCTCGATCCTTTTGCCGATAATGAAGCTGAATCAGCTGGGATAAGGCGCCGGCAAAGCCAGTCAGGCGAGTCAGACGTGGTTTCAAAGGGGTTGCTTTTCTCAATTAGATGCACATAATAGTTCGTGGCTTCACGGTTCACGTTTTCCGAATTACGAATATACGAATTACGAGCCACTGGTTGTGAAAGGAGGGTGTTTAAATGAAGAAGTTGCTTTCGCGCAATGCAGGTATGACGCTGATCGAAATCATGGTCGTGATAACGATTCTGGGCCTGATCGCCACCGTGGTCACAGTCAACGTCCTCGACAGGCTCGACGAGGCGAAGATCGAGACAGTAAAGACACAGATGAAGGGCTTTGAAGAGGCGCTCGATCAGTACCGGCGCGACAACGGTTTTTATCCTTCGACGGAACAGGGGCTGGCGTCGCTCATCGAGAAGCCCTCCATCGGCAGGATCCCCAAGCGTTACCCCCCGAAGGGATATCTTAAGGGCAACAAGGTGCCGCAGGATGCGTGGGACTGCGATTTCCAGTTCTACAGCCCTGGGATTCAGGGGCATGAATACGAGATCTATTCGCTCGGTCGCGATTGCCAGGAAGGCGGCGAAGGGCCTGATGCCGATGTGAGCTCGTTCGAGGCAGAGGGAAAATAGCGATAAATGTGGCCCATCGGGGCGGATGATACAGTATCACAGGCGGCCGTCCCGGCCTCGCGTGAGCGCAAGCCGGGGCGGCCGTTTTAATTGATTGCAGGCGCATATGCACCCACACAGCAATAGATTGAGCTCTGGATTCACGCTCCTCGAGATCGTCGTGGCGCTGGCCATCGTGGCGCTCATCCTCGGCGTCGTCGTGAGCCGCATGGACACGATGCTCGAGTGGGACATGAAGAAGGCCAGCAACAAACTCGCTACGACGATAAGATATCTTTACAACAAATCAGCCACGGAAGGGCTCTATATCAGGCTCGTGCTGGACATCGACGAGAACTCATATTGGGTTGAGGCTACGACCGACCAGTTTGCCCTCTCCAGCGGTGAAGGCGAGAAGAAAAAAAGCGGCGCCGAAAAAAAGAATGCGGAGAAAAAAACCGAGGGCGAGAAACCAGGGGCGGCTGAGGCGCCTGCCGCCGAAGAGGCCGCGAAGGAAAAGGGCGCTGCGCCGGGAGGCGCCGCGGAGCCGCTTAAGGCAAAGGAGCCCGTCTTCACGCAGGTCGAGGAGTTCCTGCTCAAACCGACCAAGCTCCCGGATACGGTCTTCTTCAAGGACGTGTATGTCGAGCACGAGCAGAACGCCGTCGCGGGCGGCAAGGCGATGATCCACTTCTTCCCCAACGGCTATGTCGAGCACGCGGTTATCAATCTTCGCGACGAGGGCGATGAGAGGAATTATTCCCTTGAGACGAATCCTGTGAGCGGACAGGTCTCGATCGATGATAAATACAGGACGATGGGGAAGGATTAGCATGCGCCTCCCGCACGCATCCAAAATCGGCTTTACGCTCCTGGAGGTGATGGTCGCCGTCGCCATCCTCGCCATCTCTTTCACCGTGCTCCTCACGTTTTCAGGCAACACCATGATAAAGAGCGGCCGTGCGGAGAAGATGCTTACCGCCACGATGTTGGCGAGGCAGAAGATGACGGAGATCGAGATCGACCTCGCCAAGGCGATCAAGAAGAACGAATTTCCCGAGGAGAAGAGCGATGAGGGGAAGTTCGATGATCCTTTTGATGAGTACAGCTGGAAGATGGAGATCAAGCGCGTGGAACTGCCCGCACCCGTGACCGGCGAAAAGGGAAGCATGCAGGAGACGATAGGCCGCCAGCTCACCAAGGAGATAAGCAAGACCGTGCGCGAGCTGAAGCTTACGGTGAAATGGGAGGAGATGGGCGAGGAGCAGTCATTCGATGTGGTCACTCACATTGTCAAATTATGAAGCGTGAAACTCGAAGCATGAGACACGACGCATGAGGCAGGAAACATGAGGCCGGAAGCAGGAAACAGGAAATGGAAGAGAAAAGACAGAGTGCGAATCCGCAGCACTTTTTTTCCTGCTTCATGCCTCATGCCTCCTGCTTCATGTCTCTGCAGAAAATGTCGCCGCGTCGGCTTTCGGCCGGGCTTCACGCTGCTCGAGGTCTTGGT
>JBBAAC010000209.1:0-3994 GCA_041658465.1 bacterium
TGCCATTTCTCACGTTGTATCAAGGCGCGTGACGAGCGGGGTCCCCAGTCCAGCTTCGAGCAATGGGGACCGCAATGCTGGTGATTCACCGTTAGCCTTATAAGTTGAGCTAAACTCGGTGTCGGCTTGCGAGATGATGGACTGGGGACCCCGCTCACGCAGTGGCGATGGACAAGGCTAGAAAGGACTGATGCCAGCCGTGGGTCACCGCGTACTCCGGCACGATGTCGGCTAGTGCAAAGATCGATCCTTGACACAGCTGCCGATGGGATAGCAAAGTCTCTACATGTCTTCTACCCAAGAGACCAACCAGCGAACTCCCAGGGATAGCGCCACGGATCTTGCCGCAAAGCGCGTCCTGGTCGTGGGCGGCGGCATCGCGGGTCTCACGGCCGCATATTATCTGAAAAAGCGCGGAACGGCGGTCGAGCTGGTGGAGCGCGAGGCTGCGGTGGGCGGTATGGTGCGCAGCTCGCTTCGCGATGACAAATACATCGTCGAGCTGGGGCCGCAGGCATTTGCAGCGTCGAGCGACGCAGTCTCCGCCCTTGCGCGAGAGCTCTCCATACACAACCTCATTGTGGGCGAGAACGAAGTCCCCTCCGAGAGGTACGCCTACATAAAGGGCGGGCTACAGGTTGTGCCGCGAAGCGCGATCTCTTTTCTGAGGAGCCCTCTCATCCCGGCCGGGTCGAAGATAAAGATGCTGACCGCGCGATTTTTTTCAAAGGAGGGCGAGTCCAAAGAATCGCTCGCTTCGTTTGTGAAGAGGCGCATGGGCGACGTCCCGCTCGAGGCCCTGCTCGATCCGTTCACATCACAGGTCTGGGCGGGCGACTGCCAGGAGCTGGAGGCAAAAAGCGCGGCGCCTGCGCTCATGTCGGATGAGGATGATGAGCGCGGGTTTATGAAGGGCATCGGTGCGAATAGCGCCATGCCCGGCCTGCTCTCTTTCAAATGGGGCATGGGCACCCTTACCGCGCGCCTTGAAGAGATGGTGCGCGGCTCCATACGCGCCGGGCTTGTCTGCTCCTCCGTGCAGAGAAGGCCGTCCGGAGGTTTCTGCGCCCTCGTAGATCACGGCAAAAAAACCATAGACGCGGATGCGGTCGTGGTGGCGGTGCCCGCCCATGCCGCGTCTTCGTTGCTTGCGAGCATCGATCAAGCGCTCGTGGCACCACTTGCAGAGATTCCATACGCCCCGCTCGCTGCGGTGCATGCATCGTTCAAGGCGGCTGACATAAAATCCGATCTCAAGGGCGCCGGTTTTGTGGTGCCGAGGCGCGAGGGCATGAGGCTTCTCTCGGCGGTATTTCCGTCCGCGCTCTTTCCCGGGCGATGCCCATCGAGCGAAAAACTGATCACATGCTTCATAGGCGGGGCGCTCGATCCTGCTGCGGTGGAGCTGGATGACGCGGAACTCGTCGAGATAGCGAGAGCGGGGTTAAAAGAGGTGCTGGGGATCGACGCGGCGCCGCGCTTCACATACGTAAAGCGCTGGCTTCATGCCATGCCGCAGCTCACGCAGGGACATGCGGGGCGCGTCGCAGAGATAGAGAGGTTGCTTAAGAACCAGCCCGGCATCTTCGTGACCGGCGGCTACCTTGCCGGCGCTACGGTAGCGGATGCGATAACCCACGCGCGCGACATCGCAAACAGCGCTGTTGCATATCTGCGAACTGTCTAGAATCCGTCCCACATATTCCCCTCCTTTGCGACCGAGCGCGGGGACCCGCAGAGCGGGTGCGCGAGGAAGTACCCGGAGGCGAGAGCCGGAGGGTGAAAGGAGGGGAAAGGGGAGGTAGATCTTGATCTACCCCACCCTAACCCTCCCCCAACAAAGGGGAGGGGATTTATGAGATGGTTTCTGGAGAGGACTTTAATGGATTATCAGGCTGCAGCCGCCGCCTGTATCCGCGGACTTTGGGATGACCGTATTTTCTGATGTCCCTGGGCCCGTTGTCTCTCCCGCAGGGCAGCCCTTGTTGGCCACGTCTCCCGGCTGGTCCGGACACGCGTCGCATTCATCGCCCACGCCGTCGTTGTCCCTGTCCGCGTTGCTCGTGTTGGCGAAGCCTGGGCACTTGTCGATGTCGTCCTGGAAGGCGTCATTGTCTTCGTTTTTCGGAGGCGGCGGCGGGGTGTAGCTGAAGTCAACATTCTCACAGACATCCCCCACGCCATTACTATTTGCGTCTGATTGATTGGCATTTGCCTTATCAGGACAGTTGTCCCTGTAATCGGGGGTGCCATCCTTGTCCGTATCCTTTGTTTCGTTTGCAATCAGCTTTGCCCACTCCAGCATATATGGTGAGCTCAACTGCGCTGATGGGCTTGCGTTCTCTCTAGCAGACTGACACCAGATATTTGTAAATGCCTTTGGATTATTGGATAGCAATTTTTTCACGTCCTCGGCATCGGCTTTTTCAATCTTGCACGTAAAAAGATTTCCTTTGGCGTCATTTATCTGGACCTGCCAGCAGTGAGACTTCACCGCTAGAGAGCATATGTCTTTGCCCGTCTGGGCTTTGCATGGGATGGTGGGACCGGCGAGCCAGACCAGTATTTGTTCATTCTTCAAACTTGTCTTTAGGGGATCTTGTAAGTTTGTAGTCGTTGCGTCCGTAAATTTCGGGAGGTTGTCGAATTTGTCTCCCGGAATCAGCCTGCCATAAAATGTCAGCGATCCATCTCCATTCTGGACAAGGCCGTATTCATTTGGATCCGGATTAAACGGATTTGTCGTGCCGGCCAGCAGCGTGCCCGGGATCGACATTAGTGCGAACATGCAGATAGCTGCGATTGTCCTATTCTTCATAACACCCTCCTTGCGCCTCAATGGCAGGGCGCATTTGAAGGTATCTATATAATAGAGCTATAAAAATTGCCATCTGTATTTTTACCCCAGCGCCACGGCCATGGCCTTTATCCACGGGTACGCGCGCTCGATCCCAAGCCCGCATCCGAACCAGAGCGGCGCGTCGGTAATGCTGATGAAGCCCCCGAGCGTGCCCTTGCCCGAATAGCTCCATGGGCAGACACCCAGCCGCGTGAGCCCGAGCCCTGCCAGATACTGCACCACGAAGAACGCGGCCATGTAGATCGCGCCGCGGCTGTACCAGGGCATGGATGAGATGTGGATCGCGATCAGGGGAAAGACGATCGCACCGAGGCCGCAGAGCGGGAAGAGCAGGAGGGACGCCTCTCCGGTGAGCTCGCACTTCCGCGCCGCGTACGATCGCTT
This sequence comes from bacterium, assembly GCA_041658465.1. Classification (GTDB taxonomy): domain Bacteria; phylum UBA10199; class UBA10199; order 2-02-FULL-44-16; family JAAZCA01; genus JAJZQH01. The sequence goes on from JBBAAC010000209.1 coordinate 3,245, forward strand.
TGCGGCCGTGATTACGAGCGATGCAAAAAGCCCCAGCATGCCGAAGATCATGAACTTTATTAACATGGCACCTCCCTATCAATTATTGAATCCTGTAAAATATTGCGACAAACAACTCCTCCCCTTTGTAAGGGGAGGATGGGAGGGGTAGATTGCAGATGCAACAATGATCTACCTCCCCCTGCCCCTCCCTGCCTGCCGGCAGGCAGGCTTACAAAGGAGGGGGGAAGGTTTGCTGCCAGTTTTCACTTCGTCTTCGGCACCGCACGCTCTGGCACGGTGCCGGCTTGCTCGCCTGCCACACCCTCTCCATGAACGCCTCCAGTCTCATGCGGTTGTGCGTGGGCTTGAGGCCTTCGTAGATGAGCGTGAGTTTCGGTACGTGCGGCCAGTCGCGATCGATCCGCGCCAGTACGGATCCGATGACAAGACCATACGTGCAGTGGAACGTTATTGCGCTCACGATGCCGTTGGCCCCCGCGTGAAGCTGCTCTAGAATTGCCGCCACGGCTCCGGTGAGCCCCCCCGGCAGACGCATGTCAATATAGGGGGCGATGAGTTCTTTGGCGCGTTCGTAGTCCAGGGGTACGTCGTAGTCTATGTGTTCAGTGAAGATCTCCTGCACCTCGCGCTCGAGCCTGTCCACGAGCCCGCGCAGTATCAAAGCCTTTCCGAGCTGGACCACGTTCTTATGTCTTAACGCAGCGCCTGTGCGCTGATGTGACTCGTACTTCACAAACTCGGTCATGG
>JBBAAC010000210.1:0-3967 GCA_041658465.1 bacterium
CAGCCGCAGGTCACCGCGTGTTTTGGCTCGGTGTCAGCTTGCTGAGCGATGAACGGAGGAGCCCCGCGCACTTCATGGCACGGAGGGGCTAGAGGCGGCGGCTGAGGTCGCGGTCAAGAGCGGCGCGCCTGGAGTACATCTGCGCAAAGTCGGGCAGGCCATGCTCCCTGAGCGCATCTGCGCACATCTCGAAGAGCATCGGGGAGAAGAGATAGATCCCTGCGGCGATCTCGTCCACCATCTTCATGTAGCTCTGGGCCGCGATCCTCTTCTCCGCGCTATCGTCCGGGAACGAGGCCACCCTCCTGGCGCCGCTCTTTATCAGCTTTTGCGCCGTATCGATGGCCCATGTGAGTTCGTCATCGGGCATACTACGGAACGACTCCTTGATATCGCGCAACGTCTGCGAATTGTCCTTGTCCCGGTCCATTGCGTTTCTTATCATCCTGCGTTCGTCCCAGGGGCGCATGTTGAGATCCGGGTATCTGCTGATGACCCCTTTGAACCTCCACGAGGCGTTGTGCAGCTGCAGTATCGTCATCGCGAGGAATGCATTCCCCGCCTTGCTGCCGGCCGCGAGGTATGTGATGGCCTTCATGTAGGTGACGTTTTTCGCTCGCGCCGCGTGTATCTCCGCCATGTGCCAGGAGGCCCTGTCCGTGAATTCGTCGCGCGACAGAAGTCTCGCCTCAAGGGGGTAGGAGGCCACGAAACATTTGGTAATGAGATCGGCCACGGCGCCACCCCTGTTTTCGGCTGAGCACTGGTTTGGAAAAGAGGTCCTCAGGTCGTCGGCCGAGTTGGCGACAAATGCATATACGACTATCCTCGCGGAGGGGCTGAAGCGCAGGTAGTCCGTGGGCATGAAGGCTACGAACTGCATGATCCGGCGCAGGAACGCGATCCTCCTTTCAGGCCCCTTTATCTGTGGGAGATGAATAGACATGGGGATAGTGAGGCTCTCGGCATGGATCATGAACCCCTCTTCCCTCGTGCGTACGCGCGGCGGCCTCGTTTCTGCGGCGGCAACCGGTGCCGGCGGGGCGTCCTGGGCCGCTTCCGCAGGGGCTGCCGTCTCATCAACGGTCGCGTCGCTCGCCTCGGTCGGCTGAGAGGCGAGGGCGCCTGCCGGATCGGCCTCGATGGGAGGAAGTATGGGGGTCGTCTTCAGTATCATAAAAGAGTTCAGGCGTATGCGCTTGCCGGGGCATGCCGTCAAGTAGTGCAGTTATCGGCATATCGGATGAGAAGTTGCGAAAATAATGGAAGGTGGTAAGGTAAAAAAAGAATGTGGGATAAAGGCATCTGAGGAGGGGGAGATGAGGAGACTCAACTCGTTTTATGCGGCAGGCGCGATTTTTTTCCTGCTCTGCCTGACAGCGACTGCTATGGCGCAATGGGATCAGGATGAAGAGCCGCAGAGACTGCAGAACCGCCAGTGGGACAAGATCGACGAGCAGACCAAGGAGCAGATGCACGGGCCGGGCCTCATACCTCAGGACAAGCCCACAAAGGGCGATCGGGTCATCATGGAACTCTCGAGTATCCCGACAGGATATCTCTACAGGGAATTATCCATCCGGGAGAACGCGCTCCGCGGGCAATGGGGCAGGGGAACCGTCGTGCCTTATCCGGGATTTGAAAAGGGATGGAACTATCTGGATGCGGATAAATATAAGACTGCGCTCGCGAGCGGCGTCGTGGACGATAAGATCAAGGGCACGATGTACAACCAGTTCTATCCAGATATGCAGAAGGCATGCAGTACGGGCATAGTTGCGAAGGGGAAGATCCACATCCGCACGCCGAGCGCCTTGCCGGAATGGATGACTTCGCAGGACGATGCACCACCGAACCTCCTCTACCGCGAAATTCCATTCCAGTGCCTGGCTGAGGGAGAGAGGAAGTAGGGCTCAGGTCACGCCCTGAGGCTCCAGCACCGGGCCCTTCCTGGCCCGCGGCGCCGCCAGCATCACGCCTATCCCGCTTGCGACGATTACCACCGCACCGCCTATCGACCAGATGTCCGGGACCTCACCGAAGAGGATGAGTCCCGCCACGAAGGCGCCGATCACCGACGCATAGGAAAACGGCGCGATCGTCGAGGCGTTGCCGTATTTGTACGCCCGAGTCATGAATAGCTGTGCAAATGTTATGACGGCGCCTATGAAGATCAGCCATATCCACTCGTACGGCGTGGGCCAGATGAACTTGTAAAGCGCCATGGGTACGCTGACCAGCGCGGAGAATGCGGTGAAATAGAGCGTGATGATCATCGTCGTGTCAGTGGAATGCAGCTTTCGCAGGCCGATCATAGCCAGCGCGCTCATGACGCCTGCGAAGAGGCCTATGAGCGATGGCCGCGAAAGTATGCCGGCGTCGGGCTTGAGGATCATCGAGATGCCAGCGAACGCGATCAGGATGAAGAGGAACTGGCGTCTGGAAAAAGGTTCGCGCACCAGTACCGTGGAGAAGAGGGCAACGAAGATCGGCATGGTATTGATGAGCGTGGAGGCGTTTCCGAGCCTGAGGTGGATCATCGCATAGAATGAGCTGAACATCGCGAGATACCCGAAAAAGGAACGCATGAAGAGTGCACGGCGGTCGTGGAAACGGAAATGGCCGAGGCGAAAATATGTCAACGGGACCAGCACGAAGAGAGAGAGAAGGGCGCGGAAGAATACGATTTCGAAGAGCGGAAGTCTCCCACCCAGGAACTTGATTGCGCACCAGCTCGCGACGAACAGGGCCTCGGCGCCGAGCATCCAGGCGATCCCCTTGACTATGTCGCGCGCGCTCATCGCGGGATGACCTCGAATGCGTCGGTCGCTACGTCTGCGGGCATCGTCTCCCACGCCTTGTCGCAGAACGCGGCGCGCACTCGATATCGGCCCGGCTTGATATCCTGCGGGAGCTGCCAGCGGATACCCAGCATCTCTCCTATCGAAGCGAGATGCGGACAACTGCCCGACGCAGGGGCTGCGAACGCAGGCGAGAACTCCGTGACCTTCTGCGGGCCCGCGCCGGCATCCGCGCGTTCGAGCGTGAACGACGGCATCACGCCTATGGGAAAGGCCGTCATCCTGATGAAGCGCATCTCGATCTGCTCGCCCGGCAGATAGATGTCCTTGTCCGTCACCATCGTGATGAGCTTGTTTTCCTCGGAGATATCTGTGCCCACGCCGGAAGTGGCCTCATCCCAGGAGCGCGCAGGGCCCACGTCCACGTGCACGAGCTTGCCGTGATAGAAGCCCGCGCCTCCGAACCCGAGATTCTTCACGAATTCCCAGATGGCATCGGAGGAGACCCCGGCGAGGGACATATCGACCGCCATGCCGTACTGGTGCAGGCTCGCCTTGGCGGCGAGCTTGCCGTTGTTGCGCAGGCTCGTGTTGTACTCGGGGCTGCGGAACCCGGATGATATGCTGATGCGCGCCTTTGGATTGTAGTGGTCCTGGATATAGTCGAGGAACTCGATCAGGCGCGGCGATATGGTGGAGAGCGGATCGCCGTACCGGGCGCCGAAGACGGCTGAGATCCGCCTCATGGCAGCCGGGTCGTAAGTCCCATCGGGCTTGCGATAGCGGCCGGTGAAGGATGCGCCCCCGCGCGCGGATGTGATGTTTATCGTTCCGTCCCCTGAGTAGAAATAGCGCGAGGCCGGGATGCCCGCTACGGCCGGCAGGCTTACGACCGAAACGATTATGGCGATGACGAGTGTGCGTAGCATAGGCGTTACTTACTAAGGATGATTATCGCCCGAGTCAAGGATGTCTCGTCAAGAAACCACGCGGTGACCCGCGGCTGGCAAGCCGACACAGAGTTGAGCGCAGATCATAGGGCTTCCCTAAAGCGGTCAGCCTGTCAATGTCTATGAACTCGTCTCATGTTCATTTCCTTTTAGGAGCCTGGCCGATGCCTGTGGATAAGGGGATCCTTTAAAATCCCCTTATCCACAGGCTCTCCA
>JBBAAC010000211.1:0-3966 GCA_041658465.1 bacterium
GCCCGCTTATGATGCGGTTGCGCTGTGGAAAATTCTGCTGATACGGCGGCTCGCCGAGAGGAAACTCGGTGATGCGGAGGCCGTGGCGCTCGACCTCGCGTGCAAGCCTCTCGTTGGACGAGGGATAAGCGATGTCGCACCCGCAACCCAGCACGGCTACGGTGGGCCCGTTGCCGGAAAGCGCGCCCCGGTGCGCGGCTGCGTCGATGCCGTAGGCCATGCCACTGACGACCGTGAATCCCGCCGCAGCCAAGCCCTCCGCGATCTCCGCCGCCACGTCCAAACCGTGGCGCGTGGCGAGCCGGGATCCGACGACGGCCACCGACGGCGCGTTCAGCGCATCGAGGGCTGAGCCCACGGATACGATGACGGGCGGCGGATCGTGAATCTCCCTGAGCATCCGCGGGTAATCGTCGTCGCAGAGCCCTATGATGCGCGCGCCGAGTTCATCGATCTTCGCCAGCTCGCGCTCAAAGAGCCCCCAGCGATCCATATTAATGAAGAGATCGTAGAGCCCCTGGCTTTCCCCGAAACATTCGCGAAACCGCGATCGATCGCCCTGAAAGGCGGCGCTCGTCTGGCCGCATAAATCCAGGATACGCTTGGCGACTATGGGGTGATGAAAGAATAACCGCTGAAATGCCAACAAAAAAATACGCCCGTCCTGATCCATGGGATCCTCCTCCCTCATGTGACCTGGCACAGGCGCAGAAGAGTTACTGATTCGCTTTATGTAACGTCTGGCGGAGCCTTGGCGATCATCGCGTCGAACCCCCCGTCCACGCGTTCCTTGAGCTCCTTGCCGACCTTGAAAAACGGAAGCTTCTTCGGCTTTACCTCGATCGATTCGCCGGTTCGAGGATTACGGCCGACATACGCACCGTAATCCTTTACTATGAAGCTCCCCAGCCCCCTGATCTCTATCCGATCCCCGCGCACGATTGCCGCGACCATGGAATCGAAGATGAGATTTACAACGTCTTCCGCAGTCTTCTTAGTGATCTTCGACTTCTCAGCGACCGCCTCGATGAGCTCTGATTTATTCATCACTCACCTCAGTGTAATCTGCGGATTTCACTGAAAAATTAGCAATTCACGGCAAGTGTGTCAAGCAGGAATTATCAATGATATCAGAGGGATCTACTTATCGACAAAAGGTTTTTGTCGCGCTGCGAAGGATAAGCCCACGCAGCCAGGAACTGCTCGCGCGGAACTCGCAGATTGGGCCTGGGCGGGAGACCCGGGTCATGGAGTTCAACCCAGTCCTTGCCGATGTCGCAGAGCGCGACGAAGTGGCCCGAGTAACCCTCCACCCCGCAGAGCGGGGCAGCGTTGATGTTCACGATAACGACGGCACCCAGGTCCATCTCACGCTGCAGGTCGTCGAAGTCTGGCACTCGCTGTTCGATGGGCGCAACCTCGGCGAACCTGCGCGATATGTCGCGCTCGATCTCCACATCGCTGTGCTCGATCTGTGCGCGGCCGACCTCCTCGCCGTAACGCTCGACGAGATATTCACCGCCGCGCTGCGCAAAGTCGCGATAGTCGAAATCCTCTATGAGTTTGATCGAAAGTCCCTGCTCTATCATCCAGAGCATGGCGGAGGTAGGCCACGTCCACTTCCCGGGCAGTTTCTTGGAGATCTCGTCGAGCTCATCGTAGGAAAATTTGCGCTCCGGCATCAGCACGGCGAGCGCCATCATAAGCGTCGCCTGAAAACAGTGCGTCCCGTCGCCGGTATTTGGGAAAAATGGGATCTTCACTTTACACTTTTCACTGCCTTTAAGCGGCCTGTGACTGATTGGTGGGCCCGGCGCGAATCGAACGCGCGACCCCCTGCTTAGGAGGCAGGTGCTCTATCCGCTGAGCTACGAGCCCACCAATCAGTCACGTAACAGTTTTTTGCGCATGCAAAAAACTGTGCCGCGTCGGGAGGAGGCATACGACCATTTGTCAGTCACGCGTAATTCACGAGCGAGAAGATCGGGGTGTCCTTCATCTTCTCGCGGCCGCCGAGGAACGCAAGCTCCACGACGAACGCGCACTCGATTACCAGGCCGCCCTGCTTGCGGATCAGTTCGCAGGCAGCGCCGGCAGTCCCCCCTGTCGCGAGCAGGTCGTCTACCACGAGCACGCGCTGTCCGCGAGAGATCGCGTCAGTGTGCATCTCTATAGTGGCGGAGCCGTATTCGAGATCGTAAGATATCCCGACCGTCTTGTACGGCAGCTTCCCCTTCTTGCGCACCGGCACGAAAGATGCGCCGAGCTGATGCGCGATCGGAGCGCCAAAGAGGAACCCGCGCGATTCGATTCCGGCCACGATATCTATTTTCTGATCCTTGTAGCGGCCGACAAAGCTCTCGATCGCTGCGGAGAACGCCTGATGGTTGTGCAAAAGCGGCGTGATGTCCTTGAAGACGATGCCGGGCTTGGGAAAATCGTTAACGTCCCTTATGTGTTTTCTGAACAGTTGTTCCATTGTCTTTCCCTTTCCTCGAAGCGACAGCGGCCTTTTCTCCATTTTTGCCGCCAACGGATTTATCTTTTTGCTTGAGCGTGGATTTGTCAGCAGCTTTGGCTTTCGGTTTGACAGGCTCTTTGCCCTTCATTTTTTTCGTAGCGTCGCCATTCTGCCGCTTCGCAAACTTTTCCGACTTCGCCTCATCCTGCCTTGCAGCCAGGCGCATGGCGCGCCCATTCTCGTCATCAACGCGAGCGGGCAGAAAAAATAGGGGATTGCGGGCGGTTTGTCCATTTCGAATTTCAAAATGCAGGTGAGGTCCGGTCGCGCGGCCGGTGCTCCCCACCTCGCCGATCAGCTGCCCCTGCTTCACTAGCTGCCCCTTATGGACCTTGTTTTCGCTGTTGTGCGAGTAGGCCGTAAAGAGGTCGTCCTGGTGACGAATGAGTATGAGGTTCCCGTATCCACGCATGGAGCCTGCATACACTACCTTTCCGGCCCCGGCTGCGTGAATCGAGGTGCCGGTCTTCGCGCCGATATCTATTCCATCGTGCTTGCGGCCGTCGCGATAGCCGAAGGCCGAAACAAGCCTTCCATCCACCGGCCAGATGAATCTTCCGCGATAGAGTTGGATCGGCTTCGAGGATTCATCTGACGCGCGGCTGATCTTTCCCCGTCGACCGCTTTCCTTGGGCGCCTCCGCTACCTCGGCGCTGCCCACGGGCTTGCCGAACGGCAGCCGTTTGAATGCCGACTTCTTCTTGCGCTGAGGCACGTAGAGCCGCATCCCGGGCTGAATGCCGTCCGGATCCAGTATGTTGTTGTACTCCGCCAGGCCCTGGACGTCCGTGCCGTAGATCTGGGCTATCCTGTAGATGGATTCCCCGCTGCGCACGCGATGATACACGCCGCGCTTGTCGTAAGAAGTGGCGCAGCCTGCCATCGTGCCAACCGCGATGGCAACGAGGGTTATGCGGGCGATGCGATCGATCATTCTAAAATCCGTCGTCGGTCGTTAGTCGTTCATTTCCATCCGTGTTCGCCCACCAGCTTCACGAACCTGCATGCCGTCACACTGTGCTTTCGAAATTCCTCGCCTTCGCGTGTGATGATGTCGAGGATCTGCATATCCTCCGCTCCCACCGGTATCACAAGGCGTCCTCCATCCGAGAGCTGTTTCATAAGCTCCTCCGGCACTGCGGGGGCGCCGGCGGTCACTATGATCCTGTCGAACGGCGCCACCTCCGGCCAGCCCAGGGTGCCGTCGCCGATCCTGAGCTTTATATTATCATATCTCAGCCGATATAGAATCTTTCTTGCGCGTATGGAGAGTTCCTTGATCCGCTCGATCGTGAACACCTCGCGGGCGAGCTCAGCGAGTATGGCAGCCTGGTACCCGGAACCCGTGCCTATCTCAAGCACGCGCTCCGCGCCGGTGAGCGCGAGGGCTTCGGTCATAATCGCTACCATGAGCGGCTGAGAGATGGTCTGGCCAAAACCGATCG
>JBBAAC010000212.1:0-3940 GCA_041658465.1 bacterium
ACGCCTATCACCGCGAACTTCCGCGAAGGCTTGAACGTCCTTCAATACTTCATCTCCACTCACGGCGCGCGCAAAGGCTTGGCCGATACCGCTCTCAAGACCGCCAACTCCGGCTACCTCACGCGCCGCCTCGTGGACGTTGCGCAGGACGTGACGATAGTGGCGTTGGACTGCGGCACGCTCGACGGGCTCGTGATGAGCGCGCTGGTCGAAGGCGGCGAGGTGATCGAGCCGCTCGAAGACCGGCTCCTCGGACGCGTGGCGCTCGAGGACATACGCGATCCGTACACGGATGAAGTCATCGTGAAGTCGAGCGAGATGATAGACGAGGAGCTGGTCCAGAAGATAGAGGACTCCGGCCTCGAGAAGGTGCTCATCCGCTCCGTGCTCACATGCAAGAGCAAGTACGGTGTTTGCGCAAAGTGCTACGGCCGCGATCTCTCGCGCGGGCATTTGGTGAACAACGGCGAGGCTATCGGCGTGATCGCCGCGCAGTCGATCGGCGAGCCGGGCACGCAGCTGACGATGCGCACGTTCCACATCGGAGGCACCGCATCGAGGCGCGTCGAGCAGTCCACGCTCGAAGCGCGGCACGACGGCGTGGTGAAGTACGAGAACGTGCAGATCGTCGTCAACCGCGAGGGCAAGCTCACGGTGATGAACAGAAACGGCTCGATCGTCGTCTCCGACGAGGCGGGACGCGAGCGCGAGCGCTACAAGCTCAACTACGGCGCCATCCTCCACCACAAGGAGGGCGCGAAGGTCAAAGGCGGGCAGCTGCTCGCGGAGTGGGATCCGTACACGGTCCCGATTCTCACCGAGGTCGGTGGCCGCGTGAAGTTCGGCGACATCATAGAGGGACTCACGATGACCGAACAGGTCGATGAGGTCACGGGCCTCTCACGCAAGGTCGTCATCGCGTCGAAGGATCCGAACAGCAGGCCGCGCGTATCCATAAAGGACGACTCGGGCAATACGCTGTCGCTCCCCTCGGGCCGAGGCGAGGCGCGCTACCTCATGCCGGTGGGCGCCAACATCACGGTTGCGGAGGGCGACGAGGTGACGGCGGGCGATGTCATCTCCAAGATCCCGCGCGAGACCACGAAGACCAAGGACATCACAGGCGGTCTGCCGCGCGTCGCGGAGCTCTTCGAGGCGCGCAAGCCGAAGGATCATGCGGTCATCTCCGAGATCGACGGCATGGTTTCGTTCGGCGCGGACGTGAAGGGCAAGCGCACGGTCGTGATCACGCCAGAGGTCGGCGAGCCGAAGGAATACAGATTCCAAAGGGCCGCCACATCTCGGTGCACGAAGGGGACTTCGTGCGCGCGGGCGAGCCTCTCATGGACGGTTCATCCGATCCGCACGACATCCTCGCGGTGCTGGGTGAAAAGGAACTCGCGAAGTTCCTCGTGGACGAGATCCAGGAGGTCTATCGACTGCAGGGCGTGCGCATCAACGACAAGCACATCGAGGTGATCGTTCGCCAGATGCTAAAGCGAGTGCGAATCGTCGAACCCGGCGACACAGACTGGCTCGAGGACGAGCAGGTCGAGAAGTGGGCCTTTGAGCAGGAGAACGAGAAGGTTCGTGAGAAGGGCGACCGACCTGCGGTGGCGGAGCCCTTCCTGCTCGGCATCACCCGGGCCTCGCTGTCGACCGACAGCTTTATCTCGGCTGCCTCGTTCCAGGAGACCACTAAGGTCCTCACCGAGGCAGCGGCGTCCGGCCGAGTGGATTATCTGCGCGGGCTCAAGGAGAACGTCATCATGGGCCGCCTCATACCTGCAGGTACGGGTCTCAGGAAATATAAGGGCTTCGAGATCGAGGTCGAAGAGGCGCCCGAGGAAGAGGCCGCCGAGCTTCCCCAGGGAGAAATACTTACAACTCAACCTGTTGCAGGCTGATTTGTAAAAAGTTACGTTAAATATGTCGGGGCGGCAAAAAGCCCAGCAAAAACCTTGACTTCAAAAGGTCCATTTGTTAGGGTGCCGCCCTCTTTCGGTAAGGCGGGGTGAAAACGCCCCTAACATCCTGTAACTCAAGTGGTTTTGATAGGCCCGCGTCGCCTGAAATAAGACGCAAGGTGGGTTTTTATGCCGACGATCAATCAACTCGTAAGGACTGGGAGAAGGCAGCTCAAGGTGCGTACGGCGTCCCCGGCGCTCATGCGCTGTCCGCAGCGCCGCGGCGTCTGCATCCGCGTCTACACGACAACTCCCAAGAAGCCGAACTCGGCGCTGCGCAAGGTGGCCCGCGTTCGTTTGACCAACGGCATGGAGGTCACCTCGTATATCCCGGGCGAGGGGCACAACCTCCAGGAGCACTCGGTGGTGATGGTGCGCGGCGGCCGCGTGAAGGACCTGCCGGGCGTTCGCTATCATATTGTTCGCGGCACGCTCGACTCCACCGGCGTCGAGAACCGCCGCCAGAGCCGTTCGAAGTACGGCGCAAAGAAACCGAAATAAGGGCCAAGCTCAAAGGTCAAAGCAAAACCTTTGAACTTTCACCTTTCAGCTTTGAGCTCGAACAAAGTGAGGATTTTAAGATGCCACGGAAAAAGAGAGCCAGTCTTAAGAGAGAGGTCGCACCGGATCCGAAGTACGGCGACAAGCTTGTGGCTAAGCTCGTGAGCACGATGCTGTGGAGCGGCAAGAAGTCGATCGCCGAGAGCGTGGTGTACGGCGCCTTCGACGTGCTGCAGGAGAAGAAGAACGACGATCCTGTGAAGCTCTTCAAGCAGGCAATGGAAAACATAAAGCCCGTGGTTGAGGTTCGCTCACGCCGCGTGGGCGGCGCGACGTATCAGGTGCCTGTGGAAGTAAGGCAGGATCGCCGCATATCGCTCGGTTTGCGCTGGCTCATCGCCGCAGCGCGCGCCCGTCGCGAGGGCAACATGGGCGACAGGCTCGCCGCCGAGCTCTTGGAAGCGGTAGATAATCGCGGCGCCGCCGTGAAGAAGCGCGAGGACACTCATAAAATGGCGGAGGCCAATAAGGCGTTCGCCCATTATCGATGGTAGTCTTTGGGAGCACTGCTCTTTGATAGCATGGTGCGTAAATATTGCGGCTGTGCAGAGGGCAGCCGGATGAGAAAAGGTCGATTATAATGGCAGGTAACCCCACAGATCTGAGCAAGGTGCGTAACATCGGGATCATCGCCCATATAGATGCGGGCAAGACCACGGTGACGGAGCGCGTCCTCTTTTACACCGGTATCACCTATAAGATCGGCGAGGTCCATGAGGGCACCGCGGTGATGGATTGGATGGAACAGGAGCAGGAACGCGGCATAACGATTACCGCCGCGGCGACGACCTGCTTCTGGCGCAACCACCGGATCAACATCATCGACACGCCCGGCCATGTGGATTTCACTGTCGAGGTGGAGCGATGCCTGCGTGTGCTTGACGGTGCGGTAGGCGTGTTCGACGCGGTTGCTGGCGTTGAGCCGCAGTCCGAGACCGTCTGGCGGCAGGCTAACCGCTACGGCGTTCCAAAGATCGGGTTCGTCAACAAGATGGATCGTACCGGCGCTGACTTCTACCGCTGCGTGAAGATGATGCGCGAGCGGCTGAATGCCAACGCGGTGCCGTTCCAGCTCCCGCTCGGTGCCGAGGACAAGTTCAAAGGCGTGATCGACATCATCTCCCGCAAGGCCTTTATATATGACATGGAGTCCAAAGGCTCGGAGTACACTGAGGTGCCGGTGCCGGAAGATTATGTCGGCCTTGTTGAGGAATACAGAGAGAAGCTCATAGAGGCGGTTGTGGAAAGCGACGATGCCCTCCTGCACAAGTATCTCGAGAGCCATCAACTCACTGATGACGAGATCAAGTTTGCTGCCCGCAAGGCGACCTGCGAGATGAAGGTTGTCCCGGTGCTCTGCGGCGCGGCGTTCAAGAACAAGGGCGTGCAGCAGCTTCTGGATGCGGTGGTGG
>JBBAAC010000213.1:0-3904 GCA_041658465.1 bacterium
CTGAGCCTCTATCTGGTCGAGCGGAAGCGTGGGGTCAGCGCTCTCAAAGGATAGCCCTGACTCCGCTATGCGCGACTCCATGTCCACGCGCCTATCCTCTGCAAATCTCTCGTTGTCGTTCATGTTAACCGGGCCGAGCGAGCCTCCCTCGCCCTGCCACGCCAGCTTTATCTTCACCCAGTCATATGCAGCCGCGCGCATGCCGCGCTCCGACCTGCCGCTCGGGAACTCGCGCTCGCTGGCGAGCCTCTGCGCGTACTCATAGCGGAAGCGATCCTTCTCGTGTTCGGGCCTCTGATTGAAGAGCAGCTCGTGTTCTTCAAGGAATCTCTGATCCTCCGGATCGAGCCTTATATTCCCCGGCCGGGAGGTATCGGCCATCTCCACGCCCATCGACCTGAGCGATTTCAGAAGCGCGTCCTGCATCGCGACTTCCGGATATTCAATATAGGTCCCATCGCTCTTTCTCTGCGGAATTCCTCCCTTATTTATCAGATACGAGAACATCCTCGCAGAAAGGGACGAACGCAGCGACTCGCCGTTTGGACCGACTGGTTCAGTGGATACGTTCATCTTCGCGAGATAGCCATCCACCTGGTCTTGCACGGGCTCTGTCGCCTCGCGCATCATGTTCACCGCCAGCGTGTGCTCGCTGACAGGCGCCGGCTCAGGGTCAATCCGCGCCTCCAGCTTCTGCCCGCGCCCCGCGTCGCTGAACCTGCGGGTCGCGTACGTGATTCCGATTGCGGCGAGGCCGGTGAGCGTGATGACCCATTTGTTTCTGTCTATGAATTCCCCAACGCCGATCATCGCCTCGACAATGGGATTGGCGCATTTTTTCGGCTGCACTGCATCGCACGTCCGCCCGTTGTCCTCAGGCGCACAGTTCACGGTATGTGGATTGCACTTGATTCCTGAAGTCTGCCCGCCGCACATAACAATCCTCCGCATCGCCCCCGGCGATCGTCAGCCCCTATCGAATCTTTACTTGATCGCTTCGGCTGGTCCCTTGCCGCGGGGCATGCCGCCTCCCCTGCGCGCCTTGCCCACGCCCTCTACTGTCCTTAAGATCTCGGCCCTGGATTTTGCGGCATCGGCCTTCGCCTTTGCAGCGTCGCCCTTTGCGGACTCCGCGTCTTTTCTTTCCTTCTCTTCGACCACGGGATCGGCGGATCGCTCCGTCGGCCTTCCAAACCTGATCTCATTGATACTGCGCGTCGACCCGGCCGGCTCCGGATAATGCAGGCCGTCCGCAATCCCCTCCGCAGCGGATGCCAGACGTCCCTCGCGCACCCTGAAGTTTGCGTCCGTCGGGTATTTCTTCGCGCGATATGACTCGTCGCCCGCCACCGCCTCGCCGAATCCCTTTGCAATCTCGTTTTTCTGCTGCTCGCTGTAATTGCTGTACCTCTCGGAGTTCAGGTGCTCGCGCATGGCAAGGGTTGCTTCCATTCGCAGCTCGGTGCTGTTTATCACGCGATCGATAGATGCATCGCTCACATCGCCGCGCCTGAACGCCGCGACTTGTGCCTCGACCCAAAGTATCGGGATCGGCTTGCCCTTGTTGTAGGTATCGTACAGAGGTTCGCCCTTGAGAGTGATCCCCTTTGCCTGCGCCCTCTGCCTCGCCACCATCACGGCGCCATCGATAATCCTGAGGCTCATCCCGATGCTCTCCTGCTGCGCCCCGCTCATGCTGTTCCAGCGGGATATGATGTAGTCCGCGAGCGCGCGCTGGGCATGGGGCCGCCACTCCGCAGGGATCGCGCGAAACACATCCTCGAATGCCGACTGCCCCAGAAATCCGGCAAGCGCCTGATGCTGATAGCCAAGCTGCCCGGCCTCCGCGAGCACGGCCTTGTCGCGCCTGAGCATTATCTGCGGGACGTCTTTGAAGTCTTTTGGATCCAGGCCGTTTGCTACGAGGGCCTTTGAAATCACATCGCGCGACACGGGCGTAAACGGCAGCGTCGCGCCGATATCCGCGTCAGCAGGCGGCACAGAAACGGCCGCAACGATCTCGCGGACGATCGCCACTTTCTTGCTGCCGTCTACGGTCTTGAAGCTGGCGCTCTGGTTAAGGGCTTGAGCGATTGTCTTTGTGTCGAAGAGCATCCACTTGTCCCCGATCCTGGCATCTTCCGCGGCAGAGAGATCCTGCGAGTTAGTAATCGCTCTCATGAAGGCCGACGCCTCGGATTCAGTCGTAAGCCAGGGTCTTAAGCTGAAGCCGTTGTAGAGCATCGTATCGCCGCGCTGGTTACCGAACTTTGCGTCCCGTCCCTCGGGGATAAAGTTCGGCAGCCCGCGTTCCGCGCGCTCGGCTATTACGACGGTCATCGCGTCGCTCATCGCCTGCCCTAGTCCCGGCGCGTTCATATTAGGATTAAAGTGATTACCCTGATTCGCGAGCTCGTGGAACCGCGCCTGCCACTTGCCATCCAGCGATCCCAGGTAGCCCAGGATCGAATCCATGGAGTAGAGCTGGCGCGCCCCAGGCACCATCGTCTTGACGCCGCCGCGACCCGAAAGGTCGAATGCCGGCCGAGCTGCGTTGGGCGCGAGCGGCTGTGGATAGAGCTGGAACACGGCCCTCTCGAATGCATTCATATAGAAGCCGTTTCTGTAGACCGGATCGTTCAGGTTGCCCGTCAGCTCGTTGCTCATGAGGCTTAGATTGAATTCACTGCGGAGCTTCTGCCTATCGGCCTCGGGGATTCCCCTCGCCTTTGCAGCCTCCGCAAAGAACGCATCGCTGTCGGCCATCGGGCCGAAATTGCCCGCAGGAATATATGCCGATCTGGCCTTCTCGCTGTATCTGCGGCTCGCGAAGACAAAACCAAAGCCGACAAGATCCACCAGGGTGATCGCGCCGGTGACGATCCCCGGGAGCCACTTATCTACAAACGATTTATCCTGCTGTTCCTCCTGCTTGCAGACCTGCGCGCCGTCCACCTTCCAGCATGTGGTTATAGGCTCGTCCGCGCCTGTCTTTTGTACGGTATCGCCTGGCATTTGGACTTCTCCGCCGTTTGGACTGATCCACCCCTCCTTTTCAATTA
This sequence comes from bacterium, assembly GCA_041658465.1. Lineage (GTDB taxonomy): Bacteria > UBA10199 > UBA10199 > 2-02-FULL-44-16 > JAAZCA01 > JAJZQH01. Next base: position 3,063 of record JBBAAC010000213.1, read on the forward strand.
TCGGCCGACCGTCTACCCGAAGTTGCGTGGGCAGTGGAAGGAAACTCCGTTCATTGTAATTCGTTGATTTTAAAGGCGATCCGAATTCAAATATTCGGCGCTTTGGTCGGAAGGTGTCTCTCGAGGTACGCCGTCGTCGCCTCACTCAACAAGTATCGGCTTCGGGTCCTGTCTTTGGTCCCGGCTCGATCGTGGTGGAGGGTTTTCTTGCTGCGCCTTCCCTCCACCACGATCGAGCCGGGACAATCGAAAGGACCGGAATGAAGCCGACAATCTTGAGTGAGGCGATTAGAGGTGCACTCAAAAAATATTCCCTTCAAAAGCGCTCAAGATGCATGGTCGTCGGTGACTGATTGAACATTTCTTCGCCGGCGTTCCGGGATCGTCTGTTTCGGAACATCGCCGGGAGCGGCGGGGCAACTTCACGTCTTCGCAAGGCGATAAAAAGCGACGAGGGCATGTAGCAAGCGGTGACCCGCGGCAGGCTTCGAGCAATGTGGACCGCGGTGGTGGTAATTCGACCGTTAGCCGCAGAAGCCGCGCTTTACTCCGTGTCGGCTTGCGAGATGCCAGCCGCGGGTCACCGCGTACTCCGGCACGGTGTTAGCTTGCGGGATGATAGCCAAAGGCGCGTTCCGAGACAGACGATCCCGGAACGCTGGCGCAAATAGGACTTGAAGAGGAGCAGACGCATGCTATAAGCGCGGGGAATTGCGGACAGAACTGTATTTCCCGGGCACATATGCTTAAGAGTCAGAAACCGCACATCGGTATCTTCGGTCGCCGCAATATCGGCAAGAGTTCGTTCATAAATGCGCTCACAGGCCAGGAGATCGCGATCG
>JBBAAC010000214.1:0-3903 GCA_041658465.1 bacterium
TCAAACGCGTGATGAATCCAGAGCCCGACGATACTGTGACTGCAGCGGATGTCATGGATTCGCTGGCCGTCTGGCGAGAGGGTTTCATGGTGCCTAATATCTTGTCTGTTATCGAATCCCTGCCTCCTGGGACATCTGTTAATATCATTGTCGGGAACGCGCACAGGGAGAGCCTGGCTGCGCAGCTTGGAAAGATGGAAAGGTAATTTCGCATGCTCGCCCAGATGACGCGCATATATACGGTCTCGCAGATCGCCGGGTCGGAGTCGCTGGCGGCTCCATCGCTTGCGGCCGATACTGCCACCGACGAAGATATGTATGCAGAGGTCGGCCCGGCCGAGGCGGCGGTCTCCTTTCTAAACGACTCCGCCGCGCTTCACCGCTGGGCCGCGATCTTCGATGCAGCGCCTGCGGTGAGCGGAGATGAAATCGCGGAGATATTGAGAAGCACCCCTCCGATCCAATGCCTGGACGGCTCGGACCGATACGGCATTGAAGCGGATCCAGCGAGCAGCGAGGCGTATCTCAGCGGCCGGTTGAGATACCCGAGCCTTGAGGCCCTGCACATGCTGCTCAGCTCGAAAAAGGGGGCCAGGAATACGCTGGCGATAGACAACGCCCCGGGTCCATACCCGCATCTCGCTGCCGTAGTGGCAGCGCTGGGGAGCAGGGTACTGGTAAAGGAACCGTCCTCAAGCTATATAGTGCACGCCAGCCATGTTTTCCTGGATCTGCCGGAAGATGTCGCCGCGAGGATATTTTATGCGGGTGCGGGACTCGCGGGCGTGAACGTCCGCACGCCGGCGGATATCGTCTATTGGACGAACCCCACGCCGGCCATGCAATCGGGCGGCCGGGTACAAAGATTGCCGATCGACTATCGCGATCTACGACATGACCACAATGTCGGTTCGTATATGGGCAGGGACGTGGTGGCGCCGGGCGGATATCTCGTGGTTCAGACGGACGCAGAGGAACTGCAACATCTCTATCTCGACCCGTCAAAATGGGTCACTGTTTTTTCGAGCATGCTGACCGAAGAAGAAGGCTTTCAAGGTCCCATCATACCTACGCATCACTATCGTTTCCCCAACAAGCTGTCGATCCACATGAGAAGGAACGGCTAGCTTCTGTCTGACGTAACAAATCGTTGTATCGTGGCGCCGGAGGGGGCAGGATGATCTAGCGATCTCTGGGTTTAAACGACGGAAACAGCCTTGGCACTTCCCTTGCGTATGCTTCGTATTCCTCGCCGAATAAGGCGCGGAGTTCCTGCTCTTCAAATCGGGTCACCACGAACCTGAACCACAAAAAGAAAAACAGGAACATGAACAGGATGAATGTGTAGTCGAGCACCAGCCACCAGCCCAGGATCATGACCAAGACTGCGAAGTACATCGGGTGTCTCACGTGCCGCTGCGGGCCGAAGAGAATCAGGCCCTCGGTTCTTGGTGCAGTCTCCCTCGTCAGTGCGCCTGTGACGGCCTTCAGCATGGTGAGGTATGTGGATTGGAGTATTGCGAGGGGCCTCCTGTACTTCAAGACCCATCCCATGAAGATGAACCCTAGCGCAAGCACGCCGATGCCGCAGGCGCGAACGGCAATGGGGATGTGCAGGCGGTAGGGGATGCCAAGGGCGCTGACGATGATGTAGCTTATGACAGCGAAGACGCAGCACAGTGACCCGACGAACAGGGGAACTACGATCATGGCCTTCACCTTAGTTTGCACGATGCTCTCCATATCATTTTCACAATTATTTCTCCATATGTTGTGAAACGGAAAAAGGGGACGTTTCCCGGAGCGAATCTCGCTGTCATCTTCGTTGCGCCATTATGGGCACGAAGCAATCTCAGCTTGATGGGGGCTTCGGCAAAAGGTATGTTTTCCTTATAATGTACACTTGTCGTATGGCAAGGCGTTCGTTGTGCTGACAAAACAACTACCTAAAAACGCTCTAAGATCATGATATATAGAATTAATTTGATTAGCAACTTTTTACTGCAAACAACCGATAATTATAATGAGACGTACATATAGCTTGATTGAAATGTACACTTAATCTATACTTAATAACGGAGGTGAAAGAAATATGACAAAAGAAATGAATATAACAGAGGCTCGGAAAGAACTGATGGAAATTCCAGATCTCTTGGCAGGCAGTTCAGCTCCTGACGCAATCGAAGTTACCAGGCGAGGTGTGACGGTTCTTTATATGGTTTCTCCTGAAGAATACAGGGTCCTTGCAGAAACCAGGGAGATTAAAGCCGATAGAGCCATGCTCAGGGGTATTGCACGCGGTTTGCAAGAGGCCGAAGAAGGCCGCTTACATTCTGCAGCGGAAGTGAGAAAGAAAATCGGCCTGTAAAATGATCCAGCCTACTATTTATCAAGTCCTTTTCACGGACATATATATTAAAGCACTCGACTCAATAAAGAGGCATGGGAGAACTATTGCCGTAGCTATTCAGGAAGAAGCTGAAGGTCTCTCAATCTATCCTGAGAAGAAAGGCTATCCACTCACTAGAGAGTTAAATGGGTTATGGAGTAAGCGAGTTTATTATCAAAGGTATCGTATAATTTATCGTATTCAAAATGATCCAAAATCTCCCTCCGTTGAGATACTTTTTGTTGGCATTCGTAAAGAAGGAAGCAAAAGTGATGTTTACGAGCAGGCGAAGAAGGTGTTGCGAAAATCCTCTAAGGCGCGGTAACTAAATCTCGCTGCCATCCTTGGCGTACCAGAACCAGTTTGCCTTCGACTTCAAGAGGGCGAGGAGTCAGATATGACTGTGCAGGAGATTATTGAACTGCTTGATCTGAAGCCCCACCCCGAGGGCGGGTATTACAGGGAGAGCTACAGGTCCAAGGGGGTCATAGTTGCTGCTGCATTGTCAGGCGAGTTCGCAGGCCCGCGAAATTTTTCGACTGCAATTTATTATTTGCTCGATAAAGGGGCAAGATCGAGGATTCATCGCCTGGCGAGCGATGAAGTGTGGCACTATTATCTCGGCGATCCTGTGATGATTGTGGAGATCATGCCGGATGGTTGTGTGCGGGAGACAATCGTGGGGCCTAAAATTCAGGATGGCCATGTGCCTCAGCACGTTGTTCCGGCTGGCAGATGGTTCGGCGCTTATCTTCCAGATGGCAGTGATTATGCGCTTGTAGGATGTACCGTTGCCCCGGGGTTTGATTTCGCGGATTTCGAGTTTGGCAAGAGGGAAGAATTGATCCGCGAGTTCCCCACGGCGGAGAACGCAATCAGAAGGCTTACGTAACAGAGACCATAATTCAGTAGAGCGTTTAACAGATGCGACGATCAAGCGATGATGATGCGCCTTTGAAAGGACCATGCCTACCAAGCTCACTGCGATCCACGACGATATCACGCGCATCAAGGCCGATGCGATCGTGAATGCCGCGAATACCTCGCTGCTGGGGGGCGGAGGGGTGGACGGAGCGATCCATCGCAAGGCCGGACCCAAGCTCCTGGAGGAGTGCCGCACTCTGAGAGGGTGCCAGACAGGGGAGGCAAAGATCACGCGCGGCTATGATCTCCCGGCCCGCCATGTGATCCACACGGTCGGTCCGGTCTGGCGCGGGGGCAATCAGGGAGAAGATCACCTTCTCGCCGCGTGCTATACGAATTCACTCAAGCTTGCCCTCGAGCACAACCTCAGGGTCATCGCCTTTCCAGCGATCTCGACCGGCGCCTATGGATTCCCTGCTGAGCGCGCCGCCGCAATCGCGGTCCGCACGGTCCGCGATTTCACGGGACGCAACAGCGGAATAGACGAGGTGATCTTCGTGCTCTTTTCTGCGGACGATCTGGAAATTTACAGACGATTGATCGGAACCATCACTCATGGATCAATCGGGGAGGGAGCACGGCTTGATTAG
>JBBAAC010000215.1:0-3890 GCA_041658465.1 bacterium
AAGAGTACGAACGATTGATGATGGAGAAGTCAACTAACATGGCCTGCAAACCGTCCCCTAATTGTAGGGGCTAAACGTTCCAGTTGACGGGGCGCAGTCCACCTGTGTGTTGTCGAATTGTGCTGATCCCCATTCTTGCCCGAGCCCTAAGCCTGCGTTCATATGGACGCTTCCGACGATTGAAGCCCTGTCAGTAGATACAGTTTCATTCGTGGCCCTCGCTGCAGACGGCAGCGTCGTCAATTGGGGACGTATATCGGGAAGTTTTAACCCCCCTTCAACTGTAAAAGGAAACATCCCTGGAAATGGCCCTGCATCATCGATCGCAACGTATGGTTATAGATCGCAGAATGGTTATACGCAGAGTGGTTCTCTGGTATCCGCATCAGCCGATGGCAAGGTCTATAGGTTAGGATGGAACGGACTCAAACTGCTCGGCGATCTCTGTTCCAAATAAAGAAGGACTTCTTATTATTATCGCATCGTCCCGCTAAGACTTAATAGCAATCCCCAGCTCATCAAGCTGTGCCTGAGATACTTCAGAGGGACAATCTGCCATGAGGTCTGCGGCGCTCGTGGTCTTGGGGAACGCGATCACGTCGCGGATGGAATCGGTGCCAGCCAGCAGCATGATAAGGCGATCGAGGCCGAGCGCGATGCCGCCGTGCGGCGGCGCGCCGAACTCGAGCGCGTCGAGCAGGAACCCAAACTTCTGCCGCGCCTCTTCCTTCTCGATGCCCAGTAATTCGAAGATGCGGCTCTGCAGGGCTTGATCGTGGATTCTGATCGAGCCGCCGCCCACCTCGGAACCGTTGAGCACCACATCATATGCGAGCGAGCGCGCCTGGCCAGGCGTCGTATCGAGCAGCGCGACGTCCTCCGGGTGCGGGGCGGTGAACGGGTGATGCACGGCAACATGACGGTGCTCGTCGCCGCTCCACTCCAGCAAGGGGAAGTCGATGAGCCAGAAGATGTCGATCTTTGATTCGTCGATGAGGTTGAGTTTCTTTCCGAGCGCCAGCCGCACGCCGCCCAGCGCGTTGCATGCGTAATCGTGATGCGAGTCAGCGACCATGAGCAGCGTCTCGCCGTCCTTGAGTTTGGCCGCTGTTGCAATTTTCTTCTTTTCATCGTCAGAGAGAAACTTAGCGATCGTCCCGGTCCATCCCTCGATACCTGCCCTTATCCACGCGAGACCCTTTGCGCCCAGGTTCTTTGCCACGCCTTCCAGCCCCTCGATATCCTTTCTCGAGAGCTCGTGGCTGCCGGCGTTCAGCCCCATCACAGCACCGCCCGCCTCCACGATCGACGCGAACGCATTGAAGCCCGCGCCGCGGAATGCGTCGGTAAGCTCGCAGAGCTCGAGTCCGAATCGCCGCTCAGGCCGGTCGCTGCCAAAGCGCCGCATGGCATCGTGATACGTCATGCGCTCGAACGGCGTCTTCAGATCCACGCCCTTGATCTCTCGGAACACGGTGACGAAGAGACCCTCCATAACCTCGAACATGCGCTCGCGGTCGAAGAACGATGCCTCGACGTCCACCTGCGTGAATTCAGGCTGGCGATCCGCGCGCAGGTCCTCGTCGCGGAAGCACTTAACGATCTGGAAGTAGCGGTCGCAGCCGGATACCATGAGGAGCTGCTTGAATATCTGCGGGCTCTGCGGGAGGGCATAGAACTTGCCCCGGCTGATGCGCGAGGGAACTAGATAATCGCGCGCGCCCTCGGGCGTGCTCTTGGTGAGCACGGGCGTCTCTATCTCCATGAAGCCGCTCTGCGCGAGATAGCTGCGGATCACCTGCGCCGTCTTGTGCCGCATGGCGAGTATCTTCTGGAGCCTGGGCCTGCGCAGGTCCAGGTAGCGGTACTTGAGCCGCACGTCCTCGGAGGCATCGGTATCGTCCTCCACCAAAAATGGCGGGGACTTTGCAGCGTTGAGCACGTCGAAGGATTCTACCGCGACCTCGATCTCGCCCGTCTGCATCTTCGCGTTCGCCTGGCCCTCCGGCCGCTTTGAGACCGTACCTTCGATCTCGATCACGTACTCGTAGCGCACGCCCTCGGCAGCCGTCACCACATCCTTCGGCGCCGTGGCCGGATTGATCACGACCTGGGTGATGCCATAGCGGTCGCGAAGCCCCAGGAATATTAGCCCACCGAGATCTCGGCGCGAGCCCACCCAGCCCTGCAGGACCACCTTCTTTCCGATGTCCTTTACCGTGAGTTCACCGCATGTATTGGTTCTGCGCTTCATCGATTCCCCTTCTTCCCCTCCTTTGTAAGCCTGCCGGCCGGCAGGCGGGGAGGGGATAGGGGAGGTAGATCAGGATCTACCCCACCCCACCCTCCCCTTACAAAGGGGGGGGGTTGTGTCGGCTCAGATATCTATTTGCACAAAATGTTGCGGCAGGTCTGCCAGGCGCACCTCGTGCTGGGTGCCCGAGCGCATATCCTTTACTACGGCAACGCACTTTGCGATCTCGTCGTCGCCCACTATCACCACCTGCTCCGCCTTGAGTTTGTCGGCGCGCCGCATCTGTGCCTTGAGCGAGCGCGCTGCAAAATCCCATTCCACGCGGACCCCGTCTTTTCTGAGCGTCTGGATGATCGGCAGCACCTCGTAGCGAGCCCGCTCACCGAGCACCGCGAAGAAGATCAGGTCCAGAGGCGGAAGAGGTATACCCTTCTGCTCGATCAGGAGGATGAGCCTCTCCATGCCGAGCGCGCAGCCGACGCCGGGCACGTCCGGGCCTCCGAGCGATTTCACCAGCCCGTCGTACCTTCCACCCGCGGCTACCGCGTTCTGCGAACCGAGCTTTGTGGTGGTGAACTCGAACGCGGTGCGCATGTAATAGTCGAGGCCGCGCACGATGCGATTATTTTCCCTGTATTCCACGCCCATGATCGAAAGTGCCCGTTTGACCTCGTCGAAGTGCTCCCGGCAGGCGGCGCACCAGTACTCCGGAAGCGCCGGCGCATGACGCGTGAGAGCGCGGCATTCCTCGTTCTTGCAATCGAGGACGCGCATCGGGTTTCTCTCCAACCTTCGCACGCAATCAGCGCAGAATTTTGATTCTGATTTTTTCAGGAATTCCAGCAGCGCCTTGTTGAACAGAGGCCTGCAATCCGGACAGCCGAGCGAATTTATTTCGAGAGCGATATCCGAGGCCCCTGCATCCGCCAGGAAGTGCGAGATCATCGCCATGACCTCTGCGTCGGCGATCGGACTGTCGACGCCCATCAGTTCGCAGCCGACCTGATAGAACTGGCGCTGGCGTCCCTTCTGAGGGCGCTCGCGGCGGAACATCGGTCCCATGTAGTAGTAGCGCGCCAGGGGATCCGATATGGCGGCGCCGGATTCTATGTATGCCCGCACCACCGAGGCAGTGCCTTCAGGCCTGAGGGTCAGCGAATCGCCGCCCTGGTCCTCGAAGGTGTACATCTCCTTCTCTACGATCGCCGTGGTCTCGCCCACACCGCGGCGGAAGAGCTCCGTGGGCTCCGTGACAGGCGTGCGGATCTCGCTGTAGCCGTAACAGCCGAACACTCGTCGCGCGGCCTCCTCAATATTCTGCCACAGGCGCGACGCCGGCGGCATCACGTCGACCATGCCTTTTATCGCTGTAAATTTCCGCTGATGTTCAGTCATATTGTTTATTCCCTCCCCTTTGTAAGCCTGCCGGCAGGCAGGGGGAGGGTCAGGGTGGGGTAGATCAAGATCTACCTCCCCTAGCCCCTCCTTACAAAGGAGGGGATTGGTATAATTGAAGCGACGCAGACGTACCTCGAAAGATGCCTCCGCAAGAACTGCTCCACTGAGCAATTTTAATTTACGACTACAAGGGAAAAGCTGCGCTGTCAACGCAATTGCCTTGATATCAAAGGGAAAT
>JBBAAC010000216.1:0-3863 GCA_041658465.1 bacterium
CCCGGTGGTTAGCGCCGACAGGATCTTATCCCTGCTCATCCGCCCGAATGTAAGCGCGAGGCCGATGGCGATGCCCAGAAGAATTGCTACCACCGAAATCCAGAGCGTGTTGCCGAGCCCCTTCAGAAGCAAGCCAGGGCCCTCGTGCCAGAAATAGCCGGGCAGTATGGAGAAGTCCCAATTGTAGTCGATCTGAAAAAACCGGGGCGAATAGACGAGCAACCCAAGAAAAATGACCCCGGTAAGGATGGAGCGGAGAAAATTGTAGGGTTTCTTGTGCATGGCTTAACGTATAGTAGTTACAACTCGATCTTCCCCATTTTGCAAGCAGTGTGCAAACAAGTTCACATATTAGCCAAAGCGGGATCAACCACACAGGCCCTGGTGCCGCGCTAGCACGGCAGTGTTGCGGCGAGATTCGGTAGACCTTCCCTCGTCGCTGGCGCACTTCGCTCGCTACTCCTCGCCAAAAAGCCCTTGGCGTCTATGCGACTTGAAGATCCTCCTTCGTCGGCTTTCAAGTCGCGACGCCAATGGGCTTTTTAGCTCGTCATACGCTCGTCTCGTAAGCGCGCCTTTTACGCTCCTCGGGAAGGTCTACCGAATCTCGCCGCAACACGGTCTTCTAACGTCCAACCATAGTCTTTCCTTGTGCAGATTTTATTTTGGCCGGGATTTTTTCGCTGCGCCCTAAAATCATTTGTTCGGCGTTCTGGGGTTATCTGTTTCGGAACATCGCCGGGAGCGGCGGTACGATCTCACGTCTTCGCAAGGCAATAAAAAGCAGCGAGGGCATGTAGCAAGCGGGGTCCCTACGGTATCGTCGAACGATGGGGACCGCGGTGGCTGGGCATAGAACGTTAGCCTTATAACGTAGCTGTATTCGGTGTCGGTTCGTGAGACGATGCCGGAGGGAGCCCCGCGCGGCTTCATGACGAGTGGCTCCGCGGGAGGCGCCGTTCCGAAACAGATGATCCCAGAGCGGCGAATATTCAAACCCGTAGACGCAGCGAAAAAATCCCGGCCAAAATAAAATCTGCACACGGGTTGGCGTCGGTCTTCATCGGGGCCTGTTTTCGCATGTGAAAGATCAGGTCGCGACACTGCGTCTAGAGATTGACGTCCTTCAGCCACTCCATCGTCACAAAATATTTTTGGTACAGCTGCTTCCAGTTGCCCGATGCCTTCCACGTCTTGATGAATGTGTTCACACGATTCAGGAGTTCCGGCCGGCCTTGTCGCATCACCACTCCGAAATTTTCCTGCTTAAAGGGCTTCTCCAGCGCAAAGACTTGATCCGCATACTTGCGGGCCAGGATCATGAGAAACGGCTGGTCAAAGACAAAGCCGTCTGCCTTGCCCAGGCGGACTTCATTGGTCGCATCGGTTGCATTTTCCATTTGTCGCCGCGTGGCCTTTGGTAGCTGCGTCTTCACCACGATGTCTCCCGTGGTCCCCGCAACGGTAGTCAGCACGAATTTCGGGTCATTGAGTTGCTCGACACGGGTTATGCGGCCCTTGTGCTTGTTCGCAAGTAGAGCCGTGAGCCCGGTCGTGAAATAGGGGTCGCTGAACTGAACCGTCTTTGCCCGCTCGGGGGTGATGGTGACACCGGCGATGAGTAGATCGAATTTGTCGGTGAGCAGGCCCGGGATCAATCCTTCAGCCCCCATATTCACGATCTGCAATGGGACGCCTAAATTTTCTGCCAGGGCGGCGGCCATCTCGACATCAAATCCGATGTAATCCCCATTTTTATTGCGCATCTCAAACGGGATATAGCCGGCCTCGGTCCCCACCCTTAAAGTGCGGTTCTGCAAAATTTCTTCCAGATCCGCCCTCTTCTCCGCCCTGGCGGAACAGCCGAATTGCAGGGCGATGAGCGCGATCAGGAGAGGGATCGTTCGAATAATGAAGTATAGTCGTGGCATAGGGGGGACTATCTCTACATTTTTCAACGACTTGTCAACTTTTCCATCGTTTCGCGCACGTCAAAAATGGAGGAGTAACAATAGCAACATTTTCGAATTTGAGCCGATAATAATTGAGACAGGAGAGATTCGTGGCGTTTATCAACGACATAAGGTCCGTCGAGGACCTCGTGCATCTATTTCAGGGGCGCGATGCACTTGCTATAGGGGAGCAGCTTAAAGGCGTCGGCTCCGAGATATCCAACATCGGCGGCGCTGCATTGGACTCGTTTGCCATAGACCCTGGCCAGATTGAGAAGGGGTACAACTATCTCCAGAAAATCGGCACCAGGAGATCGGGCAATTTTTCACCGGCGTGCGCCAATCCTCTGTTTTTTGTGCTGGGCGCGCTCCTCGTGCATGGCGCCGCAGGACTGGGCCTGTATCATATTACGCCAAAACCGGAGACTCCCGAGAGGGAGAGGATATCAAGGGAGCGAGAGCGGCTCATAAGCGAGGCGCGTACCGCACTCCGCAACGAGTCGCCTGACAATCGCGCCGGCGTAAAAGGCGACTTCATCCTCGATTCTGAAGCTATCTCCAAGGCAATACCTGAACGCGATGCAAAGGCCCTCAAGGAGAGGTGGCAATCGAAAATCTCCGAATATGCGCTAAACTCCAAATCGACCGCAGGCGCGCACAGGAAACTCCACCAGCTGATATCAGCTCTCTACTGGGACTACTGGTACTTCTACAAGAGGGCCAATCCCAACATGGGCGATTTCCTTTCTGAGAGGAAAGGCAACTGCGTAGCGCAGACAAAACTGATCATCGCGGCATTCTCGGAACTCGGCATAGAGCTCCCAAAGAACCAGGGGATCGGGATACAGCTCTTCGGCGATCACCTGCAGCCGGTCCTCTATTCCCGCAATGCAAGCGGGATAGTCGACACCGTCACCAATCTAATAAATGGACAGCGCAGCGAACGCGTGGTGGCGCCGATCTACCGCCCTTCGATCATCTATCTCGGATTCTTGAAAAAGCAGGGCGCGTACTCTTCCGTAACATTCGACGACCTCCTGATCGCACAGCCTTGGCCAAGCGACATGGCCCGCGCCAAGCAGAGGCAGCCTGGCTACGATCGCAATGAACTCGATATCGAGCTCCCAGAGACAGAGGCGATGTCCGGGATGAACGCGCCGGAGGAAGGAACCATGATGCCGCCGCTGTTCAAGGAGCCGGCGAAGGAGGCCGACAGCGCTGCGGGCGCTGCCCCGCCAGCATCCGGCGCCTCGGATGCGGGGCCGGCAGACGGCGGCATCTCCGACGCGTCGTCGAAATCCGGCGATGCCGGGGATACGGCCGTGCATGCGGCGCTCTTCAGCGAGATCCCGAAAGAAGAGATCCCTGCAGATCTCGACTTCCGCATCGGCCGTGAGCCGTATATCGCGTTTCGATCGGAAGAGCTGAGACAACAGTACGACAGGATGAAGACCGATGCCGACGCCGCCCAATTTCTCGGAAAGCTAACAAACATCGCGCTGATAAGGATCAGAAAATCATCAAAAATAAGGAGGTTCTTTGCGGATCCATATGGCGGGATCGGACGGATGAGCGCGGCAGATATCCGGGCGACGAACGGAAAGCTGGCGAGATATTACAACGCCTTTATCCAGGGCGCGGACGGATACAGCGCGTTCCTGGATTCCTCGCTACCGGGGAGCGCCCAGCTGGACGATGCCGCACGGGAGAGGCTCCTGAAAGAGTCGAGGCTGCGCGAATTTTCCGAATTCTACGCGATGAACGAGCTGCGCAGGAGTTTCATGTCATCGATCGCGCAGGAGCCCCGCCGCTTTATCCTCACGATCAATAGCATCAAGGACAATGACAAGCGCCTGGCGGTCATGGAGTTCTTTGAGACGGCCTATGCGCCATCCGCGGCATATCAAAAGA
>JBBAAC010000217.1:0-3862 GCA_041658465.1 bacterium
GCCAGGCCAAGAGCAATTTCCGCATCTATTACGGCCACACGTCTCACGGCAGCCAGGTAATCACCGGAATCGATATGCTGGGCGGCGCCGGGGGCCTTAGCATCGAGGAGGAGGGGAGCGACCTCGGCACTGGCGGAGATCTTTCATGGGCCGAGACCACGCGCGCGAGGCTCAACCAGTCCGGCAACGCGATCAACGTGGTGATGTGGTCCTGGTGCGGCGGTGTCTCTGAGAGCACGGCCGAGGGTATCGACGCATACCTCAATGCCATGAACCAGCTCGAGCAGGAGTATCCCGGCGTCAAATTCATATATATGACCGGGCACACAGACGGCACGGGCGATAGCGGCACGCTACGCACAAACAACAAGAGGATACGCGATTACTGCCAGGCGAACGGCAAGCTCCTCTTTGACTTCGCTGACATCGAGAGCTGGGACCCGGACGGAAACTATTACGCTGATACGAGCGACGACTGCGGCTGGTGCAGTACCTGGTGCTCCTCGCATACTTGCACCGGCTGTTCGGACTGCGCGCATTCGCACTGTTTCAACTGCTCCCTCAAGGGCAAGTCATTCTGGTGGCTCATGGCGCGCATGGCCGGCTGGAGCGGCAGCTCTAGCTGAAAGCTGTGCAGACGGCATCACACTTTTAATCACACCATTCATACCTGCGCACACGGGCATGCAGATCTGTGTCTTTCAAATGACATGGATGCGAATAGATCTGTGTAACATCCTGAACGACGGCAAATCAATGGCTGCTATAGCCGGAACGGATGCCTTTATCCGCAGAACCTTCTTAACGCCACCCTGACCATCGAACATCGTGTGAATCGTGTGATCGGGAGTGTGCAGAACCGGGTGCAAGGCGCGCCTAAGGCCTGTAATTGTCCCAATATTCACACGCATTTCGGGACGTGGGGCAGGTACCTGTTCCAGAGACCGAACAATATTGGCCGGGGATTGAAAAATACCGCAGTTTTTCAAGGGAATGTTCATCTGGCACGCCTCTTGCTTAAGAACACAGCACACAAGGGAGGATCCAATGAAGAGAACGATATGTATCGCGGTCGGCCTCGCATATCTTTTCGCCACCTCGACGTGCCTCGCCTACGAGGCGCAGTGTCTGAATACGGACGGCAAGTTCACTGACTGCAAGGCCGAGATAAACGAAGGCGCGCTTTCCATACATTACAGCGGCAAGAAGTGGCAGGGGCTCGATAAGGTGATCGACGGCAAACAGATCATGTCTCTCACCGGCGGCGAGTACGCCAGGAGGCGGGTAGCGGAGAGCATCGGCTCCGCCGTCCTCCTGGGGCCGCTCTTCCTCTTCGTGCTCTTCTCAAAGAAGAAGCGCGACAATTTCGGAATCGAATACGCCGCGGCAAACGGCAGCAGGGATTCGGTCCTCGTGCAGATGAAGAAGAAGTACGGGTTTGCCTTTGGCCAGCAGCTCAAGACCATAAGCGGTAAAGATATCCAGATAGAAGGCAGCGAGCCGCCGAAAGATAAGCAGGCCCCGGTCACCGAGAACGCGCAACGGGATACCAGCTCGCTCACCGCAGGGACCGAGGCGGCGGTCGTCGACCAACAGGCCGGCCCTGCCGATGCCGCCGGGGAAGTCGCCGAAATGGCTAGTGAGCAACGCGCTGACGTTGCCGTCGATTCAGCAAGCAAGAATGAAACCCGCGTTGCCCATCGGAAACACCGATAGGCTATCGATCAATATATGACTGCTATCGATGACAAGACGAGAGGGAGGCCTATATGAATAGATTCTGGAAGTGGATCATCATCCCGGCGGTGTCCATGGCGTTCTTTGGGGCTGCATGCGGCGGGGGCGGAACCGCGGGCGGGGAGGGCGGCGATGCCTCTGCAGCGGCTGCTGCAGGCGACCCGCTGGCCAGCTACACGAGCGCCATGGAGGCCCTCAAGGCGGGCAAGGTCCGCGAGGCGAACGACCTCTTCTCTGCCGCGATCGCCGGCGCCCAGGCGCTTGGGGCGGGCAAGGCGGATCTCGATCTGAACGCGATCCTCGGCAAGTCGCATATCGGCCGCGCAATCACGGGTCTGCTCCTCATTCAGGAGAGTCAGGCCGTGACCGATATCCTCGACGGGTTCGGTCAGTCGCCTTGGCTGCTGAGCAGCTTCTTCGGGCCCACGGGTTACCTGTCGCAGCAGTACGCCAATCACGGGGCACAGGCAGTGGACCTGCACGTCGCCGGGGCAGAGACCATGGACTTCACGCGGCCGTTCGGCGTGTCGACTGCGTTCGCCGTGGACGACCTGAACATACACGAGCAATGGTACCAGGGGTACGCGCTCGATATCGATAAAGGTTTCCCAGCAGGAATCGTATTCAGCTTCTCGTCGCAGATTATCCCGTTGGTCGGAACGACCGATGCCCCGTGCGAATATGGCGCAGGGTCGGTGATCACGCCGGCGATGAAGTGCGTCATCAAGGAGAACGGCGTGGAGAAGCTTAGCATACCGATCCTCAGCAACGTCACCGCCGGTACCTTCAAAATCAATTACGTGAAGTCCACCGGCTCGATGACGATCAACCAGATTGGCACACAGCCCGGCGAAACGACCAGCGTCACGTTCACCGACATGACCCTGTTCGACATTAACGATAACGTGGCTACGCTCAACGGAACGTTCACGGACACGATATCGGACGGCAAGGGCCCCACGCTGGAGGGTTTTCCGTTTAGATATTGCAGCAAGAAGACCGGCGTGAGGTGCGCGATGGCGTCGGTCATGCCCGGCTATCGCTCAGGCAGCGCAATCGCCAGCCTCGACGCTGTGGGCACGCAGCTGGATATCATCATCGACGATCTTTCGAGCGCTGCTTCCGATCCGGCTGCCGCGTTCGACGTCCCAAAGGAGTTTCTCTTCAGCGACCGCGATACGCACATCAACCACACGGACATCGTGGCGATGCAGGCCGCGAGCCTCTTCGCTCGCTCGGGGATCCACCTCGTGAACTCGTGGACCATGGATATGGATCTCAGCGGAATGTACGATGAAGAGGGGAAATTCATAGGCAACAAGGCGCAGATCGTGCACGAGCTGAACCAGTTCTTCCGGCTGCGCGAGGATCACCAGCTAACGCAGGCGCGCGACCGTCTGGCCGCCGCGTTTGCCGCTGCGGCACAGGCGTTAACCGAGGCAGCTGCTGATTCGGGCGGCACTGTGCTCGTGGTCGATGCGAACAACGCGCAGCTCTACGCCGAGCTCTCCGCCATGCTCTCGTCGGGCAGCGCCGCTATGGGGGCATCGAGCGCCATCGCGGGGCTGGACCCGCAGCTCACCGTGGACCTGACGGGCGTCTTTGAGGCGAAGGTGAACGGCGCGGATATCCAGTCAGATCCGTTTGTGCTCGAGAACGATCGCATCCGACCGGTCGAGGCGTATTTCGTAAGCCTTATGCAGAATGTCTGCAGCTATGACCTGAATGCCCATCCGCCGGTAAAGGCCTTCTCGGATACGGTTCGTTCGATGAGCAGGCTCTGGGTGCGATATGCGTTTCCTGCATTCATGAAGACGCGCGTCGGCGGGTTGCCATATCTTCGCTACTATTTCTGAGAGGGATCATGCGGCAAAGGCGGGTTCACATGGCGATGCACTATGCGATCATGGTCGCGCTTGCGGCGGCGACGATGTTCTTACCTGCGGCCGGCCTGGCTGATGGAAGCGCCTCGTCGCCGCGCGCCTTTGTGCAGCAGCTGACCGATGAATCGCTGGGCATAATCGACAGGCGGGATGCTGGGCAGGCGGGCCGGACCTTCGCGCAGAATTTAGACATGCCGGCATTTGCGCAGCGATGCCTTGCGGATCACTGGGCAACGCTCACG
>JBBAAC010000218.1:0-3837 GCA_041658465.1 bacterium
AAAGTACGTCGAGTTCCTTTACAAGACCGACAATGCATCGGCGAAGGCAGTGACAGAACAGATTGATTCGTATCTTCGCTACGCGGAGCGCTGCGATCCTGAAAGCGCCGCCCGGGTCTATGCGCGGATCATGGAGCTCGGTCCCCCTCCCCAGAATGAGAATGGTTATGAGGAGATGGAAGATCGTGACTTCAGAATCGAATTCCCGGTCAAACTCGGGGCCTCGCTCATCCGCTCCGGCTATCTTGAAGAAGGGGGGCGATACATAGCTGATGCCGTGACATACGTGAAGAACATGCCTGAAGATGGGTTTACGAGTTTGATCTGGATGTTCGATGGGCTCCTTGAAGCAAATCAGATCGGGCTGCTGGAGACAATTGTGGATCGGGCGCTCGAGCTTTCGCAGTCGGATCTTGCAGCGCTCTCCAGTGAGATCGATGAGGCGGAGAGAAAAGGATCGGCGGCTGAAAAAGGATATTGGAAGCATCATCAACATCTCATTTATTACCTGGTGCAGAAATTTTCGAGCTTAGAAGGGCCTGAGCTGCGCGAGCGTATACCTCATCGCACGATCGAGAAGGTCTGGAACGTGGTCGATCAGGAATGGTCGCTCCTGAGGCGAGGTATGGCGGTGAATTTCAAGGCCTATCAAAAAGCTGATCCACGGGAGAAATACAGCGAAATAGAGAAATGCAAAAAGAATGAAAAAGGAACCTTATCTGAATTGCTCCACCTGATCTTCCGATCGCCGCTCTTCTTTGAACACGGTCTTTTACTCCTCACAGATTATCCGGACTGCCGCGAGCGCCTCGAACTCTTTAAATATGCAGAAGAACTCCTCCCGAAGGACTTTTCAGACGGAGGGCGCGAGCAGTTTGTCAGGGACTGGCTCGCTTTGCTTAATACGAACCGCTGGTACTTCTCGGATTATTTTTACTGGAGTGAGGCGGATATCTTTGCGAATCACTACGCAGCCCTGGTCGGCGTGCTCCTTGCGGGGAAGGCGACTGACTTGAAAGATCGGGGTCGGCAGTTGGTTATGGAGCTCTTTCGTCCTGCCAATCCGGGACATGAGAATGCGTTCGCCGCGATCATCCGGGCCCGGGCCTTGGTCTCAAACAGCGGACATTTTTCTCTCCCTGAGCGAATGGCGTTGAGCAGAGAGGCATTCCTCACCCTTTCGGACTTTGCAAGCCGCGGTCGGATGCCCAATAATGAGGTGACTTGCGAAATCGCCAGGGCCATCTGGCAGATTGCCATCCTGGCGGCAGAAAACGGCGATCGCGAGCTCGTAGAGGAGATCGCTCATAAATGGGATGTGGGCATTCGCGAACGCCTGGAACAGGGACTTGATTTAGATTTGAGTTCGCCCTGGTTGTCGCGAAGGGATCCCAACGAATACTTGAAGAATGCCCTTGCCGACATATTGCCCCTGTTCGCGCCGCTTGTGCAGGGCATAGGGCGAGCCGACGTTGAAGGCCTGCAGAGGCTTGCGGAGCGCCTCGAGCATGACGTGCGCATTGATCGAGGATTTTTTTCGATCAGATCCATTGTGAAGGCCGCAGGCCTTCTCGGCGGTCCGGGCGTCCGAGCCCTTTCACGCCTGGACCCGCACGCGCTCGACGCTGTCATCGAACGTTTCTCCAGGGCGGCCATCGATTGCTACGTCCATTCGATCGGAGAGGATCAATTCCTCACAGAACAGTTCGCCCCGCTCGTAAAGATGATTGAGGAACTCTCGCTTCCAGCGCAGAAAAGGGATGAGCTCTTCGCGTATCTCATCGAGGTGGCGACACCAGAGTCCGGGGTCATTGCCAATTGGAACCTGAGCTGTGCGGGTCCTGTGTACCAGGTCTTTAAGACCCTGGAGTTTCTCATCGGAAACAGAGAGATGCCCAGGGCCGAAGCCATTCTCATCAATCGGCTGGCGAAGGCGGTGAGCAACCTTCGCTTTCATCGAGAAGACCCGCGCTCCAAAGGTGCATTTAAAGGACTCGACTGGCTCTTTGATCGCATCGCGGACGCACACTTCCTGGACCCTGCTGCCCGCGAACGACTCGCTGGCCTGCGCCCTGGCGATCCAACCTTTGCAGATGCGCTCGGGCATCTTTATTCGTATGCAAAAACTGTCCAGGCGAGCGTTGACCCGCAGACAATCCGCAATCGCTATCGCGCGGCCGTGCAATCCAATGATGTCGCGGCGTTGCTACGGATGGTTCCGGCGCTCATGGCGCTCCAAAAGAGCGAACTCAATGTCGCCTTGAACGAAATATTGAACAATGTAGGACGCCATGACATATTTTTTGAGAGAAACCGGGCTCTTAATTTTACGCTCACAAAGACCCTGTACGACGACTGGCAGATTGCATGTGGAGAGGGCGATAAGGCCCTGGAGCAGGTCCTGTTCAGACTCTGGATCCACGCTGATGATGCGAACGAGCTGGAGGTGAAACTGCCGCTGCTCATGAGAGGGGTTTCAAACCAGGCCCTCTCCCTCGAAGAACGGCGTGCTATCTTTCTCGAACTTTCAAAAAACCGAATGGTAAGCCGGTACGCACAACAACAGTGGGATCTCCTCGCCAAGAACGGCGATTCATCGCGCGAGGATATTTTCTATCGCATGTTTATCCCCGTCATCAGAACGGAATTATTTGCAAAGGAGTACAAGTTTCAAGGAGACAAGCTGCTGGCCCTGGCCATGGAACTTCCGTTGCCGGATGCCTGCAGGTTTGCAGGGCGATATGAAAGGATGCGGGATTTACCCTCCCACAGCGCGGATATAAAGAATGGCTTTGATCGTATCCTGTGCGCATTCGCCCTGCTCGACCGACGGTTTCATCTGGGCGAGATCTACCTCGCCCTGGCGCTGCGGGCTGAGGGTGTTACTGATTCCTCATTCAGCGAGATGTGGAACAAAGGATATCGCGATGATACAGCGCGTGAAGCACAACGTGTGACCTACGAGTATGTCGAGTTCATTCTAAAGAATCGATTGAGACCTTTGATCCCTTCCTTTCCTCGCCTGGAAAAATGGACGCCGTGGCAGACGAGCGACCTCCTCAGACTTATTAACGACGAACCCGTCACGCCGAAGGATCTCGAGGAGGCGGCAGCGTCATTCGATTCGACGCTCAAACTCCTCGAACGCATGCACGATCAGGTGCAATCATCGCAGTTCGAGATGCCGGAGATATTCAGCAGGCGCGAACCGCTCACGCAGTTTCTGCTCTCACGATTCTTCATGCAGCAGGATCTCGGCGAACAGCAGGACTTGCTCCGAGCGATGAAGGACGTGCCCGAAGAGCGCGCGCTCGCGATCTTTTTTGAGAAGGCGGCGCTGGAGAAGGTAGGCCAGTTCCTGAGCTTCTGGCCGGAAGTCCCGGCAAATGTGCAAGCGGAACTGAAATACCTTCAGGACGACGTGGCGCCGAGCGATTTTGAAGAGGTGAGGCAGACGATGCGAAAGGGGCTGGGAAATTCGGAAGGGGCGTCCTTTCTCATCGATCATCTGGAGCCAAAGCCGTTGGGTTCAGGCAGCATTGGTGAGTGCTATTCGTCACAGCTCCCGGATGGCAGGCGCGTGGTCGTCAAGGTGATCACGCCTACCAAGAAGGCGCGATTCCTTGCGGCGCTTGCGCGGATCGAAGAGGTCCATCGTTTGCTCGAACTCTACGACGGCCGAATTGAGGGCGCTGCCGAGGGCGCACGCGTCATGAAGATGTTCATCGACATGGTCCGCAAGGAGCTCGACCTCAGGGTTGAAGCCGCAAGCGCGCGCGCCATGAGTGAAAGCGGCGATCGCCCGGAGGGGATGATCATCCCTGAATACATCGACCA
>JBBAAC010000219.1:0-3743 GCA_041658465.1 bacterium
AAACACGCGAGCACCTCTTCCCCTCCTTTGTAAGGAGGGGCTAGGGGAGGTAGATCTACCCCTCCCTTACCCTCCCCTTACAAAGGGGAGGGCATAATCTCACCACTCTATCAGCGTGGGCCACGGACCGACGTTCCACTCGAGCATGTCGAGCCCGACCCTGTAATCGACCACGTTCTCAAATCGTTTTGCAACCGCAACGAGGGAGGGCAGCGAATAGAGGAACGTGTAGGGCTGCTCCTCGTAGATGATGCGCTGAAACTCCTTATAAAGATCGTTGCGCGCCTTTTTGTCGAACTCCCCTCTCGCCTCTTCCAGCAGCTTATCCGCCCTCGCGTTCGTAAATCCGACGAAGTTGGATCCATCCTTTGCCTGCGACGAATGCCATACCTGGTAGGGGTCTTGCTCGAGCGGCATGGACCACGCCATGATCGCCGCGTCGAATCTGCGCTCCTGGAGGAGCTTGAGCAGCGTCGCCCACTCGAGCTGGCGGATCTCCATCTCGATGCCTGCCTTGGCCAGGTCCTCGTGCATCATGAGCCCTATGCTCCGAGTGAGGGGGCTCCCTGCGACGACGAGGAGGGCGAAGCGAAACGGCACGCCATCCTTGTTGAGGACGCCGTCTCCGTCGGTATCGCTCCAACCCGCCTCCGCCAGCAGCCTTCGCGCCTCCGACGGATCGTAGGGGAGCGGCGAGAGCGATTTGTCGTATTGATCGCCGAAACGGTAGAACGCGCTCGCCACCACCTCGCCCTCGCCCAGGAGGATCTCCTTGAGTATCGCGTCGCGGTTAACGAGCATCGTCATCGCCTTGCGCACTCGGCGATCGTCGAAAAAAGGCCCGCGCATGTTCCAGCCGATATAGGAATAATTAGGGAGATAGTACTTGTGCTTCGTGAAGTTATTTACAAACGAGGCGCCCTCGGTCTGTCTCGCCCACTGGATGGCGCGCATCGAATCCATGTCGATGGCCGCCTTCTTGAGGAGCTGGAATCTCACCATGGCGTCCGGCACTATCCGGTACTCGATGCCGGAGATAACCGGCCTTTCCCCCCAGTAGTCGTCGTTGCGCGCGAGCCCGATATTCCTGCCGGTCTTCCACTGCACGAAGCGATACGGGCCAGTGCCTATCGGCCTGCGGTTGGCGGGGTGGCTGTTGAAATCGCTTCCGTCGGCAAAGATATGCTTTGGTATTATGAGGGCGCCGCCGATGATCTCGAGGGCCTTGAAGTAGGGCCTCGCATAGACGAACCTCACCGTGCGCTCGTCCAGCTTCTCGATGCTCTTAACGTCCTTGAAATAGTTTCGCAGGTTCGCCGCGTCCACCGCCGGGTCGCGGATGCGCTCGAACGTATAGATCACGTCGTCGGCGCTGAAGGGTTTTCCATCGTGCCACCTGACCCCGTCGCGGAGCCGGAACGTATAGACGAGGTGGTCGGGCGAGACCTCGTAGCCCTCCGCGAGCTGCGATTTTCTCTCGAGCGTCTTGTTGTCGAGCTTGAGCAGGGACTCGAATATATAACCGTCGACCTCCGCCGAGGTTGAATCCATCGCGGTGATCGGGTTGAGCGCGGGGGGATCGGCAGGCAGGGTGGTCACAAGTATCGAAGGATCGCGCGTGACCACGCCCCCGCAGGAAGCGGTCAGGCACAGCGCCGCGAGTATCGGCGCCAGGGCGATGCAGGAAGCGAGCTTGGAACTCATTCGCCGCTCAACTTCTCGGACCTGCCGGCGCGCGGCGGCGGCTGAAAGGCCGCAGCCTCAATGGGGCTCGCGAGTTCTACATCGCGATATTCGATGAGGATGCGCGCGCCTCGGCCCGGAAAAGAGGCCTCGATCTTGTGAGGGAAATCCACCTTCCCCTCACGCCTGTAACCTGAGAACGAGATCTCGTAATCCTTTGTTTTGCCATCCCCGGCAAATCGGATGCATTTGGCGACTCGGCCCTTGCTGCCGTCGGTCCAGATGTGCAACCCGCTCCCCTGCGCGACGAAGTGCAAATCGCGATCCGGGCCGACCTGCAAGATGCCCGGCTCATCGCCCAGCGGCGGGGCGCCCGCGACGATGGCGACGAGCTCGGACGGCTCCCAGTCGAATTTAGCGAGCTTGTGCAGCGTGCGCGCGGTGGCGCGCCCCTCGTAGAGTTTGCGCTTGCTCGGTATGAAGAGCCAGAGCCTCTGTCCGTCGCTCCCTGCCTGGGCCCAGACATCGGCGAGCGCATCCATAGCGTCTATGCGTATCTGCGCGGGTCTTTCGATAGCGACCGCTGCCTCGGTGCGCCGTTCCTCGTCGCCGGAGAAAAACTCAACCCAGGCGAGTCCCTTGACGGAGGGGGTGGCATCGTGGAACGCGAGTAGCCGCTTTTCGAGATTCGCCGCTTCCGTCGTGCGCTTGCCTTCGACCTGCACCGCCCGGCGCGAAGGGGCCTTGGCCGCGCACGATGCGAGCAACACGAGACAGATGATGATTGCGATCTGTTTCATGATCTGGTGATCGGTAACTGGTGACTGGTGACTGGCGTGAATGACATGACCTACCTCCCCTAGCCCCTCCTTACAAAGGAGGGGGATATTCCCTCCCCTTTGTAAGGGGAGGGTCAGGGTGGGGTAGATCCTGAGTGTGATCGCCAGTCACTAATCACTAGTCACTAAACCTTTCCCTTTATCTTCTCGATCTTTTGTTTGATCGACTCGATCTCCTCTTCGTCGCGCTCCGGCTTCTTCATCCCGGCCTCGTATGCCTTATCAAGGTATTTCAGGGCGCCTTTTGTATCGCCGTTCTTCTGCAGCGCCTCTCCGATGTGACCGAGGATCGTAGGCTCTCCGGGCGCCAGCTGCGACGCCTTCATGAGGTACTTGAGCGCCTTCTCGTTATCGCCGCGCTTGAAATAGACCCAGCCGAGGCTGTCGGTGACAAAGCCGTCATTGGGGCGCAGCACCAGGGCCTGCTCTATCATCTCAAGGGCCTCGTCCAGGTTCACGCCCTGCTCGGCATATGTGTAGCCGATGTAGTTGAGCGCGCCGGCGTTCTGCGGATTCATCTTGAGAACATCGCGCATCGCCGCTATTGCGCGGCCGCGATCACGCACGCGCTCGTAGAGGATCGCCTGCATGAATGCCAGGCGCTCGTTGCCCGGGAGCGCAGCCCTGCCGCGCTTTATCGCGGTTATCGCCTCCGCGTACTGCTTTCGCTCCTCGTAAAGTCCCGCGAGGAACTCGTAGAATTCCGGTATCTGCGGCTTCTCATCTATTGCCTGGTTGAGCAGCGCTATCGCATCGTCGCTCCTCTGCTGGCTGTGAAGCATCGCCGCGGAGTGAAGCCTTGCGTCCTTGTAATAGCTCGACTTCGGAGGGACCTGGGAAAGCTCCTCGATTGCCTTCTGCTGCTTTTCTACGCTCTCGTAGAGTATGCCGAGGTAATAGCGGATCTTGTCCGCATCCGGATTGCGCACGAGTATGCGCTCGAAGACCTCTATGGAACGAGAATACTCCTTGAGCTCGTAGTGTATGAGCGCGATTCGCAGCTGGGTGGCGATGTCATCTGGCTCTATATGCGAGATCTCCTCGTACTTGACCAGCGCCTTCTTGAGCTGTTTGCGGCCGAGATAGATCTCGGCGATCGCGTTGTGAACCGTCACGTTGTTGGGTTCGATCTCCAGGGCCTGCTGAAAATTCTTCAGGGCTTCATCCGACTTGTGCAGGTGCTGCTCGTAGATCGACCCGATTAAATAGTATGCCATCACG
>JBBAAC010000220.1:0-3737 GCA_041658465.1 bacterium
GCGGCCGCGACCTTGACCCAGCAGCGCGCGGCGCTCGCCGAGGCTGAGGGCGGGCTCCAGGGCATGCGCGACGAGCTGGCCGAAAAGCGCTCGCGGCTGAACTCGATCCGCGAACTCCGTAAAAATCTGGAAGGCTACCGCGACGGCGTGCGTGCGGTTCTCTCGCGCACCGACAGCGACGGCGAAAAGCTCGCGGGCATCATGGGCACGGTGAGCGAGATCGTCGAGACCGAGCCCGAATATGAAGCGGCGCTGGGCGCCGTGCTGGGCGAGAGGCTGCAATACGTGGTCGTGCGCTCTCACCGGGAAGGTTCGGAGGCGATCGACTATCTCAAACAGGCATCCAGCGGCCGCAGCACCTTCATACCTCTGGGCGTGCGCTCTGCAGCTTCGGGCGGTGCCGAACCGCAGGGCGAGGGGATTGTCGGGCCGATGCGCAATTTCGTGCGCATGAGCGACGACTACCGCCAGATCTGCAACTATCTGCTGGGCGATGTAGTTCTGGTCGAAGACCTCGGGCGGGCATTGGGGCTCTGGGAAGGCGGCGAGTACCAAAAGACTTTCGTCACCCGCGACGGATGCGTGGTCGACCCGTCGGGCGTTGTCACCGGCGGCGCCAGCACCGGCGTGGAGGAGCAGCTCATAACCCAGAAGCGTCGCGCAAAGGAGCTGGAGGAAGAGGTAGCGCATCTGGCAGGAGAACTCACGCGCGCCGAGGGTGAGGCGATAAAGCTGCGCGACCGGGTGAAGTCGATAGAGGAGCACGCCGAGGGATTGCGCCGCGATTCGCATGGCGAGGATATAAAATTTGTGGGTCAGGAGCGCGATCTCGAGCGCGCCAGCGACGAGCTC
The DNA here is from genome assembly GCA_041658465.1 of bacterium. GTDB lineage: Bacteria > UBA10199 > UBA10199 > 2-02-FULL-44-16 > JAAZCA01 > JAJZQH01. The sequence continues at coordinate 853 of JBBAAC010000220.1, forward strand.
GCGCGTTGCGAGGCGGAGCGGGATCGTCTCACGGTGGAACTCGCAGCCCTCTCCGAGGAGCTGCGGGAGTTGGAGCGCGAGCGTGTGGAGGCGGAGCTGCGCCGGGAACAGCATGCTGCGGATCGCGCTGCGGCTGAGACCAGGCTTTCCGATGCCCAGGCCGTGCTCTCCGAGCTATCGACAGAGCTGGGCGGCCGCGAGCAGAAGCTGGTCGATTTCAAGGTGGAGCTGGCTCAGGCGGAAGAGCGGCAGACGTCGCTCGCGCGCGAGGTGACGAGCCTCATCCGCCAGCGCGTGCTGGCGCTCATCGCGATCGGCCGCGTGGGAAGCGAGATCGAGGCCGGGCATCAGCGCGACGCGGTGCTCGAAAACGAGATTGAAGGACTTCGATCGGACATGGACCTTGCGATCCGCGCGCAGGCAAGGCTCGCGGAGTCGCAGCGACTGCTCAAGGAGCGCTACGAGGAGGGCCAGGCCGCGCTGCGGGATCGCGAACTCGCGATCCGCGAGGTGCGCCGCCGCCACGCCGAATCCCTCTCTTGCGTGCATGAGCTGGATATAAAGCTTACCGAGCGCCGCGGCACCGAGCGGTATCTTGTTGAAGGTATACGCGACCGCTACCGCATCGATATGCCTATGTCGTACGCGGAATACGCTTGCGATACGCTCGACGTCGAGGCTGAGGATCAGGCGGTGGCTGAGCTGCGCGATCGCATGGAGAAGATCGGCCCCGTCAACGTGGACGCGATCAAGGAGTTCGACGAGCTTACGCAGCGCGAGCAGTTCTTGTCGAGGCAGCACGCGGACCTTACGGCATCGCTCGAGAACCTCTCCAAGGCGATACAGAAGATCAACCGCACGAGCCGCATGCGTTTCAAGCGGGCCTTCGAAGCGGTCAACGAGCAGTTCCAGATGCTCTTCCCGAAACTCTTCCGCGGCGGCCGCGCGAGCCTCGTGCTCACCGACGAGGAGAACCTGCTGGAGACCGGCATCGAGATCGTGGCGCAGCCTCCGGGCAAGAAGCTGCAGTCCATCACGCTGCTCTCCGGCGGCGAGAAGGCGCTCACGGCGGTTGCGCTCATATTCTCCATATTCCTCATCAAGCCGTCTCCGTTCTGCCTGCTCGACGAGGTGGACGCGCCGCTCGACGATGCGAACATCGACAGATTCAACGAGCTCATCCGCTGCATGACTCCGCATTCGCAGTTCATCCTCATCACGCACAACAAGCGCACGATGGAGCTCGCGGACCTGCTCTACGGCGTCACGATGGAAGAGGCCGGCGTCTCCAAGCTGGTCTCCGTGCGCCTGGCTGCGGAGAGGACGGAGCCCACAGCGGAGGAGTCAGCCGTGGCGTGACGCCCGCAGAGCGGGCGTCATCCTGAGGCCAAGCTTGTCCTGAACGATAGTGAAGGATCCCGTGATCGCCGAAGGATCCCGTTAACACCGTGAACATTATGAACAGCGTTCCTACATACCTTTGGTTTGTTATCGCAGCCCTGCTCATCGCGGTCGGGGCGGCGGCAGTGATCCTGCGCAAACGCAATCCAGCCGCCGATCTGCCGGTCACCGCTGATTCGCACGAACGCATACGTCTGGGCGGCAGGATTTCATCGGTCCTGGGGAAGGCCTCGCTCGACAACGCATTCTGGTCGGAGCTTGAGACCGCGCTCATCGAGTCGGACGTGGGGGTGGATGTCACGCAGAGGCTTCTCAGGTCGGTCCGCAAGGAGCGCACGCACGAATGCGTAAAACTTGCGCTGGCCGACACCATGGTCCAGATGCTGAGGCGTGCCGCGAAGACGCCCCAGGCTTCGCCGCGCGTGATCCTGGTTGTCGGCGTGAACGGCGTGGGCAAGACCACCACGATAGCGAAGCTCGCGCATCAGCATATGAAGGCGGGGCGCAAGGTGTTGCTCGTCGCTGCGGACACGTTCCGCGCGGCCGCGGTGGAGCAGCTCAAGGAATGGGGCGTGAGGCTCGGCAGCGAGGTGGTAGCCCAAGGTACGGGCGCCGATTCTGCCGCGGTTGCGTTTGACGGCGTGGCAAAGGCAAAGGCCAGAGGCTTCGATGTCGTCATCATCGATACCGCCGGCAGGCTCCACACGAAGGGCAATCTCATGGAGGAGCTTGCGAAGGTCGTGCGCGTAATCGGAAAGGCGATGCCGGGCGCGCCGCACGAAAAGCTCCTGGTGATCGACGCCACCGTGGGCTCAAACGGCCTGGCGCAGGCGCGCGAGTTCAACGCTGCAGTAGGCCTCACGGGAGTTGTCGTCACAAAGCTCGACGGGACGGCAAAGGGCGGCGTCGTGCTCGCGGTCGCTGGCGAGCTCGGCATCCCCGTGACCCATATCGGAACAGGAGAGCGAATGGAGGACCTCCGCCCGTTCGATGCGGGCGAATTTGTGGAGGCGATCCTGGCATAGCATGCAGATCACCGTTGAAAAACTCGTTCACGGCGGCCACGGCATAGGGCAATACGACGGTCGCCGCGTCTTTGTCCCATACTCCGCTCCGGGCGACGTGCTCGCCGTGGAGATCGCGGAGGAGCGGAGCGGTGTACTTTTCTGCCGCGTGAGCCAGATCATTACGCCCGCCCCATGTCGCGTCTCACCCCGATGCCCGGTCTTCGGCCAGTGCGGCGGGTGCCAGTGGCAGCACATAGACTACGGCGAGCAGCTCAAGTGGAAGCGCGCCATTCTCGTGGAAGCGCTCGAACGGATAGGCAAGATCTCGAACTCGACGGTGCTCGATACGATCCCCTCGCCCAGCCAGTGGAACTACCGCAACCGCATACAGCTGCACGTGGATTCAGAGGGCCGCATCGGATATTACCGGTCTCGATCAAAGGACGTCGTCGAATTCGAGTCGTGCCTGATAGCGGA
>JBBAAC010000221.1:0-3681 GCA_041658465.1 bacterium
CCACCTCCGCCGCCACCGCCAAAGCCGGCCCCGGCACCCGCGGCACAGGCGCCAGCTCCTGCACCTGCACCGGCTCCGCAATACACGCCGCCGCCGGCATACACACCACCTCCGCCGCCACCGCCTAAGCCGAAGCCGGCCCCGGCACCCGCGGCACAGGCGCCAGCTCCTGCACCTGCACCGGCTCCGCAATACACGCCGCCGCCGGCATACACGCCGCCTCCGCCGCCGAAGAGCACCATGCCTCCGCCAGTTACCCAGGCACCGCCTCCTGCGGCAAAGCCGGCACCGGCACCTGCACCAGCAAAACCTGCTCCGGCCCCGGCTCCTGCACCGGCTCCGCAATATGTGCCGCCGCCGACGACCAGCTACACGCCGCCCGCTGCGACAACGCCTCCGGCTGCTACGACGCCGAAGCCTGCCCCGAAGCCTGCGTACAGGCCCGCGCCTTCGTATCCCGCGTATCCGACGGGTTATGGAACCGGCGCACCAGCTGCGGGCGTCAAGAGCGACCTGCCCGGCGGCTATGCAGACCAGGAGCAGGTGCCTCCTGGTGCGGTGAGGTTAGAAGACGTGAAGCCGCGCTCCGCGGCGACGCCACCTGCCGCTGGTGCAAAGCCGGCTGCAAAGCCGGCTGCAAAGGCGCCACCTGCAGCGACGACGCCTCCGCCTGCGCTTCCGACCTATCCGGCTCCACCAGGGGCATATCCTCCCGCGCCTGCGCAGCAGCCGTATGTAGCTCCACCACCCGGCCCGGTTGTGAGGCCGCAGGCAGATCAGGTCGAGGACATCACGGGCGAACCCAGCAAGGGCTCCGCGCAGAAGCCGCCGTCCCGCTGGCAGTAGCGAGTTGACATTCAGGCGAGTTTCAGACGAAAACAACGACCGCCCGCCAATGTTTCGGCGGGCGGTTTTTCTTGGTTCGAAGGAGGGGTGCGTTAAGGGTGATCGGCGGAGAGGTGTCCGAGTGGTTGAAGGAACCGGTCTTGAAAACCGGCGTGCCGAAAGGCACCGTGGGTTCGAATCCCACCCTCTCCGCCGATCATCCTTGGCAAATGAAAAATCGGTCATAGTCGAGATAAAAACTCGGACCATCTCCGCAAAAAAAAGAAGGGCCCAGAATACTGGGCCCCATTCTTTTTCTTAACTACCTTTTCTACGGCCTGTCGAAGAAAAGCTCAGGCTTGTCCGCAAGGAAGACCATGAACGCCGGCATCTTGTCGATGAGGATAAGCTCCAGCGGCGGCGTCAGCGCCTGCGTGTCGGTCGTGTCATAGGTGAACGTGCGTGAATCAGCCGGTTTCCACGTGGTGCCCTGGTCGGTGGAGGATTCCGTTGTCTCGGTCTTGAGAAGAGTTCCGTCCCAGGTCGTCGCCAAACGAAGACGCTTTAATTCAGCCGGCGGGTTGGCGCAGTCCGTCACCGTCATCTCGGCCTTGTCGGGCTTGCCGGTATTATAGCTGATCTTTTCAGAGGAGATGGTCTTACACATATTGAAATCGGACCTCTTAACCGTTATTCCACTCAACATGCCGTCCGCGTTGTACGTATAGCCCACCTCATTTTTATATGTGATCGTCGGCAGAGTCATTTCCTCAGTATGAGACGTGGGCAAGCTCTTGTCGTTGAACACCGTCTCATCGCTTCCGATCGGAATATTGGCGTGCTTCGCTGTCCCGGACCGCTTCAAGGGCTGCGCATTGTCAAAGAGATATGACCACTCGACGAAATCTGCACTAAGCGGATCTTTCCTGGACGACATCCTGCCTGAAGCATCGTAACCGAACTCGTACTTCGTCGTGATGGGCGGCTGAACGCTTGTGATCGTGATGCTCTTTACCCGGCCTTCATTATAATAGTCATAGTCCGTGGTTCTGACGTCCGTCGTCGGATTCGGGTCGTTCGGCTTTGTTGTCATCGTGTTCTTGATCTGGCTGAGCCGATTGTCAGCACCGTAGGTGAAGTCCATGACCGAATGCGACTGTATCTGCGCCTGGCCCTCGTACTGGTCGCTCTCCAACTTGATGAGCCTGGCATACGTCGTTTTCTGCTGACCTTGCTGAGGTTGTCCCCCCCTGCTGGCCGGTCTGTCCCTGGATCGGCGCGCCGGAGATCCCCCACTGCAGGTTGAACTCCGTTCCCGGCACCGAGCCGCTTTCGATGCTGCGATGGCAGGAACTCATAAGGAGCCCTGTCCCCGCCAACAGCATGATCACAAAGAGCCGCCTCTTCATATATACCTCCCTTTGACATAGCCTGATCCAGCTTATATGTGATAAAGGCCGCATTGGCAATAGCAGAGGAATTCATGTCGAGATACCGCAGAGACCGTAACAGTCTCAAAAAGGGCAAGGCCAAGGAAGAGAAGCGCGGGCTGCGCGACCGCGTCCGGGGTCTGTGGCGGCTTGCAAAGATCCTGGCGGTGCTGCTCTTCGTAGGGTGGCTCGCGCTCGCCTACTACAGCCGTCACCTCGACCGTGAGATCACCGCTAAATTCGACCAGCCGCGCAAGTGGGACCTGCCGTCGCGCGTCTATTCGGATGCCGAATATCTCTACCCGGGCATCGATATAAACGCGCGAAAGATCGTGGCCAAGCTCGACCGGCTGGGCTACCGCAACACGGGCGACGGCGCCGCGGGCCCCGGGGATTATTCCGTGACGCAGGATCGGCTCGACGTCTTCCTGCACGACTTCTCCTATCCGGACGAGGCGTTCAAGGGCTATCCCGTGCGCCTCTCCCTCGAGAACGGCGTGATCAAGAATATCACCCGCCTCGATTCCAATGAGCCGGCGGAACTTTCGAAGCTGGAGCCCGAGGAGATCGCATCCATCTTCAACGAGAAGATGGAGGACCGCACGATCGTAAAACTCTCCGACGTGCCAAAGCCCCTGGTCGAGGCGATCATCCTCATCGAGGACGAGCGCTTCTTCAAGCACAGCGGCATAGATCCGTGGGGGATCCTGCGCGCGATGCTGGTCAACCTCAAGGCCATGCACGTGGTGCAGGGCGGCTCTACGCTTACGCAGCAGCTCGTGAAGAACTTTTTCCTCTACCCGCAGCGCTCGTTCGCAAGAAAGCTCAACGAGATGCTCATCGCGCACCGCATCGAGCAGACGCATACCAAGGCCGAAATCCTCGAGGCGTATCTGAACGAGATCTACCTCGGCCAGCGCGGCTCCACGTCGGTCTCTGGAGTGGAGGAGGCGAGCAGGCTCTACTTTGCAAAGGGCGTCGCGCAGCTCACGATAGGCGAGTGTGCATTGCAGGCCGGCATGATCCGATCCCCAAGCCTCTACAACCCGATCTCGCATCCTGACAAGGCGCGCGAGCGCCGCGACTTCGTCCTCTCTCGCATGTTCGACAAGGGCCTTATCACAAAGGAGCAATACGCGGAGGCGAAGGCGGAAAAGATCGTCACGCCCAACGTGAAGGCCCGCGTGGCGACCGCCCCGTATTTCATCGACTTCGTGAAGAGGCAGCTCAAGGACCTGTATCCGCCCGAGGTCCTGCAGTCGGAGGGCATGCGCATATTTACGACCGTGGACATGTTCATGCAGCTGGCTGCGGAAGAGGCGGTGACGAGGGAGATCTCGCAGGTGGAGAAGGACAATGTGAGCGTCCTGCCCAAGGATCACCCGGCCGGGCTCGAGGCGTGTCTCGTGGCTGTTCAGCCTTCGAC
>JBBAAC010000222.1:0-3677 GCA_041658465.1 bacterium
AAACCGTCGCTGCCGCTGATGCGCCAGGAGATCGCGGAAATACTCGGGCTGACGGCCGAGACGGTGAGTCGCGTGTTCACGAACTTCAGGGAGGCCGGTTTCATTCAGGCGACGCGCCACTCCGTGCGCATCCTGGACATGACCCGTCTGCGCGCTGTCGCCGACGTGTCCTCACCGCCGCAGGCCTCCATGCCCACGAGGCAGGGATCGAGATTGGCGAAGAACGCCAACACCTGATTGCGTTTCAATTGCCGGCGCACCGTCACATGCCCGCGCTCATCCACTCCGTGTATTGGACACCCCCGTTCGGCTGAGTTGGAACGACATCGCACTCCAACTGTGGCACATTGATGCCGGTGACGGGTGGGTGGTGTCCATGCCATCTGATTAAGTATGATTGTTTGCCGCAAAGACGCAGAAGCGGCACAGGGATGTGCCAGTTGCGGACCGGAGGACGGAAAGGACGCAAAGAAAAGTACCGGGTAATCAACAAAAAACTCTTTGCGTTCCCTGTGCTGTACAGGGACGTACGAATGCCGCGGGCGCACGACTGCATGGATGCAGGAGGTAGGGCAACGCAAGGAGCGGTTGCCGAGGAGGCGCAGGAGCGGCTGCCTCTGCGGCGAAAAACTTATTATTCAGAGGCTTCTTAGCGGCTTTCGTATACCCCGGTCTTGCCTTCCGCATCGAAACTCAGGATGTCGTAACGGCTGGCGCGCGGTCCCTCCATGCCCGGCGATCCCGCCGGCATTCCCGGCACCGCGATGCCCTTGATCCGGGGGCGCTCGCGCAGCAGGCGCTGGATCGCGGCGGCGGGCACGTGCCCTTCCACCACATAGCCGTCAACAATGGCCGTATGACAGGAGGCCAACGACGCCGGAACGCCATGCGTCGCCTTAACCTTGTTCATCGCGGCCACGTTCCGGGTCGTGACCTGGAAGCCGTTGCGGCGCAGGTGATCGGCCCATTTGGCGCAACAACCGCACTGCGGGTCTTTGTAAACGGCGATATCCGTCGCATCGGCCGCGCGCGCCGGCAACCACGACATGGAAAGCGCCAACGCCAGGACGCCGTTGACGGTAAATTTCGTTACAAGTCTGGCGACCATCGGGACGTCCCTCCTCTAAGAGCAACCGGAAACGGTCTCAAAAAAATCCCCCCGCCATGACGTATGGTTCTGGGCCGCCAGGGTGCCAGGAGGATTCTGTGCCTGCAAAACCTGGCGTCCTGGCGGTTCGCCAATGAATTGCCTTTATCTGTTTTTGGGATGGGATAGCTCCTAGTTATTCTTCGCCCCCTGATCGATCCAGGCCCGGATCAGTTTGATCTCCTCCGCGGGCAACATCGGTACCTTCCAATCCTTAAGATAGTTCACGTGTCCCAAAAGCTGCTGCTCCCTCGGGCGCGGCATGTTGATGGAGGGATCGGCCTTGTGCTCGATCAGAATCACGAGGGTGCTGGAGATGCTTGAACCCGACACGATCACGGAACCTAACTTCGTGCCCTTCATCACGCTCTCGTACGTCTGCACACTAAAGCCGCTGGCGGCGTAACCCTCGCCCCCGGGAGCATGGCAGCTTAAGCAATTCTTTTGCAGGAGGGGATGCACCTCTTTAGTGAAGCTGACCTCCTGCCTCACACAGCCGGCGCCCAGAACCGCCAGCGTCACGGAAACCGCAATCAACGCATTTTTCGTGAGCATGGCATCCTTCTGTTAACGGCTATGCCTGAATTTATTTAGAGCACATAACTAAAAGACATTGCCACAGAGATCACAGAGGGCACAGAGGGCACAGAGGTGAAAAACCGTGTTTTTTCTCGGTGATCTCTGTGTACTCTGTGGCTGGTTTTTCATTTTGTTAGGGGTTCTTAATGATTTATTAAAACAGATATAGCACGCGCAGATAATGATCTGTGTCAAAAACTGCGCGGCTAAACGGGGGTGAAAAACCTACCCTTCCGCGGAAACGCGGGGGCGTGCGCGCGGTCGGCGCACCGTCCAGGCGAACGCGGGACGTCAAACCGGTATTCGATCTTGCCCGTTCGCTCACCAGACAAAAAGGGCCCGGCTCAAAGTCTGGGCCCCTTTTGTGTTTTGACGATTCATTTTTGTGAACAGGGTGCGTTCGCAAAGTAAGCGGCAAGCTGCTTAATAATATCCTTGGGCAGCAGTCTTGTCGTTGCACGCATGATCGGATGAGGGCGTCTGCCGTCCTGGAACTGTAAGAGCGCCGCTTCGAGATATTCGACATTCTGCCCGCAAAGCTTGGGAATGAGGCCCTGCACTGGAGCGGCCCCCTTGACGCCATGACACTGTTCGCAGGAAGCTGTGTTTTCTCCGCCAGGGCGGGCGGTGTTTTCAGCGTGGACTGCCGAAACCCCCGTCAAGAAAAGAGCAGCAAGCGAGGTTGAGAACACGACAATTTTATATTGCTGCATTTGAGTTATCTCCTATGCGAGCTATAGCAAGGGTGTTACCCAGCATTTTGCACTTCATTGAACAAAAAGAAAATACTCTGTCGCGACCATTTTTCTGGATGCTCGGGTCAGGATGCCTGGCAAGAATTGAGCGCGGCACTTCCTGGCAAGCAGGTTCTCGAAGCTCTGGGCACCCATGACACAGGTATGTGTCGTTCTGGGCAACACTTGTGCGGCACTGGCCGACGCAGCCAGCGCGTGCGATATCGCGCATCATCGCGATTGCCGGCTCGCGGACGACAGTGACCGCCTCGGGGATAAGGGTGGTGAGTGTCGCTTCGAGAAGACTCCAGTGCTTGTCGAACATCTCGCGGCACCTCTCATTCGGGGGATTTCCCCAGTGCGTATGCCGTGCACGCGGAAAGCCGGTCCACCGTACCGACGAGCGCCATCATGCTGATGATTCGGAATTCACAATGGAGCAGTGGACCCGGAAATCTGGACACGGGAGCAAGTGGCGAACCTACCTTTGGGGTAAGGGCATCACCCGGCGGCCGCACACCCCGCCCGGAAAAACGAAGCTCGGCTCGGAGAACCGCTCTACTTGATTTGAGTCACCAAGTATTCGACCGCGGCCTTGATGTCGGCATCGGCGAGGGAAGCATTACCGCCCTTCGGCGGCATCGCTCCCTTGCCCTTGATCACCGAGGCGACCAGCGCGTCGTTACCCTGCTTCAGACGAGGTTCCCAATTCGCCATCTCGCCTGTCAATTTCGGCGATATCATATTGTGGCAACCGGCGCAGGACTTTTCAAACACCGCCTTGCCATCGGCGGCGGATGCCTGCCCAATGCCGAACAGCACCGCAAAGCTTGTAATCGTGATCACCGCGAGTTTCATGTCAATCTCCTTTCAGGTTGAGTGCATTTTATTGCTTGGTACGCTTTCACTATTATAACAACGGCCCGGCCACGATAAGGTTTACCGGCAGGTCAAGGGCTCTGTCCGGCTTCCGGTCAACCAACATCGCCGCCCTCTCTCCGGGCGACCTCGGGGGGTAACCGGTAGAACCAGATCTGATACATGGAAACGACCCACTGGGTTGCAAAAGCCAACGCCATGAAGACGCCTCCGATCATCACTACCCAGGCGAAGGATGCATAGACCTTGGTTAAATACCAGGCGGAGACATCAAGAATGATGGCGATAAACGGGATCGCTATAACCGCATGCTTAAACCACAGTGGCCGGACATATGC
>JBBAAC010000223.1:0-3668 GCA_041658465.1 bacterium
GATGCGCTGGCGGTCAAGCAGGCTTATCGAGCCCTTCTGCCGTATATATCAGCCCCGTTCACAGTGGCCTCAAGCGCGTAATTCCGATCCAGGAACTCCTTGAGAAGGGGGTATCTGGACACGGGGTATTTGCCGTAATCGTGATGGTTGCCCGGGGACGTGTCCACAAAGTACTTCGGCTTGGATCTCTCCATATCCTCAAAGAACATCTCCCAGCTGCCCCTGGTGATGTAAGGCGTCGTGTCAAAGGAGGCATCCCGCGCAGAGGGCGTGCCCGAGATGCGCCCGGTCAGCCAGTCGCACCAGAGGAAGCGCGACGCGGCGGGCCTGTCCGCGTAGATGTAGATCGGAGTGGCAAAGCCCCATATGAAGATGCGCTCCTCATTCCCGGTGCGCGCGCGTATGTATTCCGCTATCGGTATGTACTGGCGCGGATTTTCCTCCCCTATCGCCGCGTAGATCCGGTCCGCCGCAAGGCGCGCGCCGAAGAAGCCCAGGGCGGGAACGACGAGCCCTGCGATTATAAGGGTCCATGCCAGGCGCCTCGATTTTTGCCGCGCCGAGTGCGAAGGCTCGCCGATAAGCCGCATCGTCTCGCCGGCCGCAAGGATCGAGAGCGCTGGATAGAGCTGCAGGAAGTAGTGTCCGTAGAATTTTCCGCCCATGCACACCGGCACAAAGGAAAAACAGAGCCAGATGAGCACCAGGTATTCCTCGCAGCGCTGCCTGCGGTGCCGCGAGGGGCGGGAGAGGTCTCGCAGCAAGTGCGCCGACTTGGCTGCGGCGAACCACCAGAGCAGGAATCCCGCGGCGACTACGGGCAGGCCGTGCGTTGCAAGCGCCTTCCAGAATTGAATATGCCCCGCAGCGGCCTCGACGTATGCGGCGCTCCCCTTGATGCTCCAGAATACGAAGGCGTCCCACGCGCCCGCGGCCTTGAGATAGAGCGCGAAGAGCGCCCCCACGATCGCACCGCCAAGGAGGAATGAAATAAAGGGGCCGAGCCGCATCCGGAGGAGCGACCGGTCGAGATAGAGCGGGCGGAAGATGAGCAGATAGAAGCCGACCGCGATGAGGTTGATCCCTGCCTGGTACTTGAACAGGCAGGCGATCCCCCACAGTATGCCGGAGAGCCAGACGTGGCGCTGCCTCCCGTCCTGTTCCCACGCGAGCAGCTCGTCGATGCTGGCCGCGAGCGGCAGCATCATCACGACGGTTATTGAGGTGCCTATGAACTTGGGAACAAACGCGGTGGTGAAGACCGCGTAGAAGAGTGCGGCCCAGAACCCTGCGCGCGCAGAGTAGAGGCGCCGCGCGATGCGATAGCAGAAGAGCGCGGTCGCGCCCACCCACAGCGCGGTCACGACATGAACCGCGATCATGTTGTTGCGGCCGAAGAGATAGAAGACGGCCTCGTAGAACCAGTAGATGCCGAGAGGCTTTGTGTCGAGCGATGCGATGTACGGCGCGCCCCCTGCCAGCAGGGCGTCTGCAAATCCTGCGAACTGGGCCTCGTCCACGTCGAGTATGGGAGCCCAGAACGCGGGCAGCCGCAGGACGAAGATTATCGCCGCGATGAAGATTGCCGCCTTGATGGTCTTGTTATGGATCATATCCATGACTGCCTGTCCCTGTCCGTTGAGCTGCCTGTTACTGAAATATATGACTTCGGTATATATCCGCGCCGTTCACAGAGGCCTCGAGCACATAGTGCTGCTCCAGGAACTCCTTCAGCGCAGGATACTTTGATACAGGATACTTACCGTAATCGTGGTGGTTTCCGGGCGAGGTGTCCACAAAGTATCTAGGTCGAGACTTTTTCATGTCTTCGAAAAATATCTCCCAGCTCCCGTTTGTGATGTAAGGCGTCGTGTCAAATGAGGGGTCGCGCGAGGTCGGAGAGCCCGGGATGCGGCCGGTCAGCCAATCGCACCAGAGAAAGCGGGATGCGGCCGGGCGGTCTGCGTATAGGTAAATTGGCGTCGCAAATCCCCATACGAAGATGCGGTCCTGCTCTGCCGTATGCGACCTGATGTAATCGGCGATGGGGATGTACTCCTTGGGATTTTCTTCGTGAACAGCGGCGTATATGCGATCCGCCATGACTCTTGCCGCGAAATAGCCGACAGAGGGCACGAGGAGCCCGGCGATGATGAGGGCCCAAGCCCATCGCCGCTTGGGTTCGGCTAAGCCATGAGGCTTGATCGCCTCCAGCCGCATCATCTCGCCGGCCGCGAGTATTGCCAGCGCCGGATAGAGCTGCAGGAAGTAATGCTCGAAGAACTTGCCGCCGACGCAGACCGGAATAAACGAGAAGGCCAGCCATATGAGAACGACGAATTCTTCGCAACGCGCCTTGCGATGCAAGGATGCGCCAAAGATGTCATTCAGCATGCGGGCCGATCTCGCTGCGGCCAGGGCCCAGAGGAGCAGGGCAGAGGCGATGATGGTGCCGCCGCGCACTGCCAGGGCCTTCCAGAAATGCGCCTGCGTAGCTCCGGCCACAGCATATGCGGCGCTCCCATTTATGCTCCAGAAGACGAATGCGTCCCACGCGCCGACACCCTTGAGGTAGAGCGCAAAGAGCGCGCCGACGATCGCTCCGCCAGCCAGATAAGAGAGGAAGGCGCCTATCCTCATCCTCATGAGCGAGCGATCCAGATAGAGCGGGCGGAAGATGAGCAGATAGAAGCCGACTGCGATGAGGTTGATCCCTGCCTGGTACTTGAAGAGGCAGGCCAATCCCCACAAAAAGCCCGAGAGCCAGATATGGCGCCTCTTCCCTGTCTGCTCCCATGCGAGCAGTTCGTCTATACTCATGGTGAGAGGCAGCATCATTACGATCGCGATGGAGGTGCCCATGAATTTGGGCACGTATGCAGTGGTGAAGACCGCGTAGAAGAGCGCAGCCCAGAAACCTGCGCGGCTGGAGTAGAGGCGCCGCGCGATGCGATAGCAGAAGAGCGCCGTGAGCCCCACCCATAAGGCGGTCACGGCGTGGACCGCGATCATGTTATTGCGGCCGAAGAGATAGAATACGGCCTCGTAGAACCAATAGATGCCGAGCGGTTTTGTGTCGAGCGATGCGATGTAGGGTATTCCTCCGTCCATGAGCGCATTCGCAAAGCCCGCGAACTGCGCTTCATCGACATGGAGGATCGGCGTCCAGAATGCGGGCAGCCGCAGGACGATTATTACTGCCGCGATGAAGAGTGCCACCTTGATGGTCTTGTTATGGATCATGTTCAGCAGGTCAGGTGCAGCGCAACGATCGTGCCCGACTGGTCCTCAAGGGAGTTGAATTCCACCACCGCCTCAGGCGTGGGCTTCACTACGAGATCGATCCCCTCGTCCCTGCAATATGCCTCCAGATCCCTGAGGACCCGGCAGACCCCGTTCGCGCCGGTGCCGATTATCAGCCTCTTGGGCGCCGGGTCGAGGTGATCCGCCACGTCGAAGAGGGCGATGTCGTGCCCCCCGGCGCGCCACCAGCCGGGGTTAACGCCCTGCGGCGTGATGATGATGTCGTCGTCGTAGGCAACGCCGTCGATCACTATGTGCCCGAATTTGTAGGAATCGATGTGCACGGCCGGAGTCTAGCGCATCGGCGCCATAGGTCAACGGGTTATGAAAAAAGTGAAAAAACCGCGCAACTTTTCTGGGGGGGG
>JBBAAC010000224.1:0-3662 GCA_041658465.1 bacterium
CTTTCCGGTTTCGCCGCTCCACGACCTGACCTCGCCTTCGGCGCCGATCATCCCTTCGATACCTGTCGCTACGCGGCGGCGCTGCGACTTCGCCGCGATGAACGCCAGAAAGAGGGCCACCGCGAGCGTTGCCAGCGTGAATGCCGCTATGAGCGGCAGCGAGACGCGCATGAACTCGTGCGGCGAGGTGAAGAGCATCAGCGACCCCGCGACGAGTGAGGCGAGCCCGCCGATCGTGAGCAGGCCGTAGCTCGTTACCTTGATCTCGGCAACGAACATAACGATTGCAAGCACGATGAGGGCGACGCCTGCGTAATTGGTCGGCAGGACCTCGAGCCCGAAAAACGCAAGAATGAGCGATACCGCGCCTGCCACTCCCGGGAATATAGCGCCTGGATGCGTGATCTCAAAGAGCAGGCCATAGAATCCCAGCATGAGCAGGATGTAGGCCACGTTCGGGTGCGCCAGCACGACCAGCAGCCTCAGCCGCAGGTCCATAGGCATGTCCGAGACGGACGCGTCGGCGGTCTTGAGCGTCACGCTGCGGCCAGCGGCTGTCACCGTCCTGCCGTCCAGCTTCTTTAGCAGATCCTGGATGTCTGCTGCCACAAAGTCGACGACTCCCAGCTTCACCGCCTCTGTCTCTGTAGCGGAGACGCTCTCTACCACAGCGTCGCGCGCCCACTGGACATTCCGGCCGCGCTCCTCCGCTATGGCCTCGGCCCAGGCGCGGGTGTCGTTCAGGATTTTCTGGTCCATCGGTTCGGCCTTCACGGCCTTCTCTGCATCCGGCTCCGCTGGTTTTTTCCGTCCGGCGCCCTTTTCTTCTTTCTGTTTCTTGAGAATGCGGCTGAGGAGTTCCTCAAAGGAATCGGATCTGGGCTCCTTCTCTCCGCCGACCACCACCGGGTGCGCCGCACCTATATTTGTGGAAGGCGCCATCGCGGCTATGTGCGAAGCCAGCGTGATGAAGACGCCCGCAGAGCCGGCCCGCGCCCCCATCGGCGCCACGTAGGTGACGACGGGCACGCGCGCGTTCATGATCTTCTTCACGATTTCGCGCGTGGATGTGAGCAGCCCTCCCGGCGTATCTAGCTCTATGATCAGGAACCGGGCATTGTCGGCCTCTGCCTTGTCGATCGCTTTTATGATGTACTCAGCGGACGCCGGGTTTATGATGTCGCCCTCCAGCGAGATGCGATAGATGGGCTGATCAGCGGCCGGCGCCGGCGAAGCAGCGGCATAAACGCCTAGGGCCATCAATATAATGAAGAATGCCATGCGGAGGGATTTGCGCGTATTCATCAAATCGATTAGACACATGCCGACGGCTCCTGTCAACTTGCCATGAGGAACCTGCCAAATACTCCCTCCCTTGAGGGGAGGGAGTTAGAGGGAGGGTGACCATGAAAACCTATTTCACCTAAGGGATGCTTAGCACCCTCTCCCTAACCCTCTCCCATCAAGGGAGGGGGGATTTCTAGTGCCGGATTTTAGGGGACAAAGTGAGCAACTTCCTGTCAAAAATGCCGATAATTTATATGGACGCAGGGATTTTGGGGGATATATCAGGGGTCAAAATGAGGGTAATTCTGCTGGCAGCGCTGGTCATGCTTTTCTGCTCGGCGATCCCGTCGATCGCCGGGGCCGGCTGCCCTACGCGCATGGACAGCCTGGACAACTTCGCTGCCTGCATGGTGCCGCTGCGAGGGACTGTCGGGACCGCAGCCGTGTATTCATCGGGTCAGTACGATGAGGACCATCGCGAGCTGATGCAGGCGATGGGGACACAGGCAGTGATCCCGCCCACCGTAGTCCCTTTGTCTCCATATCCATATTATAGCTCCACTCCATACGCCTCGACGTTGAGCTCCATCAGCTGGTCCATGACATCTGCGGCTGCTTACATGCGGGGCGGGGGCAATCCCTACTTCTGGTTCGCATTCAGGCCCTACTGAGTCACTCGCAATCCACAAGAGTTTCAAGTGCTTGCGGCCTTGCACCCGACGCTGTATACTGCGGCCAATAGATGCGACCGATCAAGCCATTCCGCTTAGTCCCCGGTGATCGTATAGGGATCGTTGCCCCTGCCTCGTCATTTGAGAAGAGGGGGCTCAAGCGCGGTGTGAGCAAGCTCCGCTGGTGGGGCTTTGACCCCGTCGTTCCTGAGCACGTCTTTGAGCAAGCGAAGAAACCATCGGACAAGGAACGCGCCAGGCGTTACGAGGAAAAGGCCGCTGACATCATCCGCATGTTTCGCGACCCATCAATCAACGCTATCTTCTGCGCAGAGGCGGGCTACGGGTCGATCGCAATAATCCCCTTTCTTGAACAGGTGGATCTCTCGCAATTTCCTAAGATTTTCATAGGGTTTTCAGATATCACCCTGCTCATCCTCTATTTTCACATGCGCTATGGCTGGGTCACGTTCCACGGCCCCACGGTGGCCCAGGAGCTCTACAAGGGGATGCCGCCCAACACGGAGATCGCGCTTCAGGAGGCGATCACAAAGGTGACCAGGCTCGGCGATGTCTACGGCAAGGACCTGGAAGTCATAAAGCCCGGCCGCGGCCGCGGCCGCACGATCGGCGGAAACCTCTCGCGCATGGTCCAGACGCTGGGTACGAACTTTGAGATAGATACGCGAGACAGGATACTCTACATCGAGGAGGTCGACGAGGGGCACATGGGCATCGACGGCGGGCTCGGCCATTTAAAGCTCGCGGGCAAATTCGACCGTTTACGCGGCATCGTGTTTTCGGATATGGAGGGGTGCATGTACGGAGACAGGCGCGCGCTGCTCAGATACCTGCGGCGCTATTTCCGCGATGCGCATTTCCCGGTGCTGATGGGATTCCCGTCCGGGCATGGCATAGAGAACATCACGCTTCCGATCGGCGTTCGCGCGAGCATTTCGTCCGATATGCCGAGGTTTATAATAGAAGAGGGGGGAGTGAGGTAGTCTGGAGGAAAGCATGGGGCATCAGCTGAAGCAGGCGCTTTTGAACGCGGGGCTCATCTCCAAGGACAAGCTCAAGGAGATCGAGAAGGAGAAGGTCAAGGCGCGGCACGTGAAAGAGAGCAAGAAGATGCGCGAGGACCAGCTGCGCATCGTGTGCGACGCGTGTGGCAAGAGCGCGCCGGACGTGGAGCGCTACATCCACAAGAACCGGCTCATCGAGGGCAAGGAATGGCTCTGCCTCAGGTGCGCCGACGATAGCCAGATCGATGATGAATGCAGGGTCACGAACCAGAGTTCACAGGCCCAAGTAAAGCTCTTCCGCCGCCAGTACGGGCGCACCAAGAAATTCGAGTAACCCCCCGAATTCAAATATTCGGCGCTCAGGCCCGCGGCTGGCATCTCGCCTGCCCGCCGGCCGGCAGACCGCAGGCCTCCGCTTGCTATGTGCTGCTATTGTTTATCCAGCACCACCCGAAGCCGACAAACATGGGCGAGGCCACTTGTACATCCCGCAAACAACTGCCGGTCGGGGCGCTCAAGATGGATGATCGTCAGCGATTGTATAACATCTCGTGACGGGGTTCCGGGATCATCTGTTTCGGAACATCGCCGGGAGCGGCGGGGCAATTTACAGATACAGAGGAGACAATCTGAGCAGGATCGAAGATCCTGCATTTGGACCCGTCGCCATGAGCGGGCG
>JBBAAC010000225.1:0-3657 GCA_041658465.1 bacterium
TTGGCGAAAGGGGCGGAATGTCGCGCGGTCGCCGATCTGGCCCAACTGTGCGACGGTAGACAGGGGCAGCGTCTGATACTGGGCTGTCCGGGAACTTCCGGCATCTGCGGCGTCAGGTGATGAGGCCGTATCGTCGCCCTCAGGCTGCATCGCGATTGCCTCCGCGAGTTCCGTGGGCGTAGAAAAATCGCACAGGCTGCCGCCGGGCGCGAATTGGAAGAAAGTCTGCAATAGGTTTGTCATTGCGATTGCCTTAATTATCGCCGAAGGGCAAAAAATGTTGCGTGACTTTTTCCATATTTTTCACCCATGTCTTATAAAGCCGGTCTATTTGATGCAGAGACATCAGCGGTCCGAGGTCCGCTGGCACGAGTTCGGGAGGTGGATAGAGTAGCGCTTCGCCACGAAGCGACGCGGAGCTCCCGGGCTATCCTCTCGCAAGCCAACACGGATTTGAATCGGTTGATATGGCTAACGGCGAATCACTTGCCTATGCGGTCCCCATTGCTCGACGATAGCCCGGGAACTCCGCTTCCTGTGTGCTCTCGCCGCACTGACAAAACACCAAGAGCTTCCTTTAGCAGCAAATTCGGAGACAGGTAGTATCACGGACGGCGTGAGCCGACAAACCCGTCTGTGAAAAATTCGCCGAATCTCTCAGCCAGGACCTTATAAGCGTATTCGCGCGCGGCTTCGTCTCTCCTCGGCGAATGGGGCCTCCCGTCTCCGTGAACGAACGGGACGCCGTGCCATCCGTATTGATTGAATTCGCACTCTGCAGGGGACTTGGTCAGGTCGAACCGCGCTGCAATCATGGGATTGAGCAGGATGTCGTCGATCAGCGCGTCACCCTCCGGCGCCAGCAGCAGGTGTGAGTAGTGGCGTTCAAGGAACTCCGCGACCTTCTTCGCCTTATATCCGTGGCCGATGTAGACCGTGGCCTCTTTCCCCGGCTGGTCACAATCCTTTCCGCCGCCGCAGCCGATCTTGTAGGTGTCGATGATTCCACGCTGCTTCATGGCCTCAAGCAGTGTCCGGATCTTTTTCACGATAGCAGCATCTGTATAATCGAAATTCAGGTGCAGCTTCCAGCCAATGCCTCTGGGCAGGGCCTCCACTGCTTCCTTCTGTAGGTCCGTGACCGGGGCGAGCACGGCCATGATCTCAGGCGTCAGCGGGTAGCAGCCCCTGAGGTTGCCGACATATTGATTGCCTTCTTGATCGAGCAGAAATCTATAATAGCCGCGTATCAAAGATCTTCCCTGTTCCGTCAGCAAGGTCTTTGTCACCCATACGGCTCTTCCTTTCTCGAAGGCGACACTTCCAGGGTCAGCGGTAGGCATCCGGAATTGCGGCTGATGGCCTTTATGCCTCGCAACATCGTCGAGTAGTCGGGAGATGGCATCGTCGATCTCAGTCTCCGCGCCATGTTTTGAGGTCTCAATCGCGGTTTTGAAATACCGCTGGGTCCACCACGGCGCATGGTCTTCAGGCGCCGAAAGGGTGAGGGCGGTCGCTGCAGAATTGCCCGCTGCATCCGCGGGAGGGGCCTGATCCTGTGCCGGGACGGTTTCAGGGGGTTCCACACCGTCGGCCGGGTTCGGTCCAGCAGCCGTTGCGAGATCGACCCACCAAGGAGACGAGCACAGGTTCAATGTCTTGCCACCACTGTTCATGTGATCTCCAGAAACACTCCTATTTATTATCGGTTTCGAATGTATATTGTTGCTAATAATAATGAGATACCGCTCACAATTTTTATGGAGAATAAAGACTGGCCGGAAAAAAAGGAAAAGGCGAAAAAAGTGCCAGGCACGAAAACACAGCAGTGGTGACCAGAAACGATGCACTGCCAATGAGCTAACTTGTTGATATATATAAATCGTATTCTGGCCTGCCTTTTGCTTATTTGAAAAGGCATGCCCAGACCACATCGCATACGCCAAGACGAGTATCCGTATCATATAACTACCAGATCAAACGGCAGGGCCTTTGTTTTCAAGAAATGGACATACAAGATCATCATAGGTGTCCTCGCCGCTGCCACAAAACGATACGATGTTAAAATCGAACACTTCAAAATGATGGATAATCACTACCACCTCAAACTGAATACGCCATCATCAAATATCGATAGGATCATGTGGTTTATAAACAATCAGATCGCCAAGCGCATCAATCGAAGGAACGGCGTTACGGGGCACCTGTGGGGCGAGCGATATCATGCGACAATCGTGCAGAGCGATGAACACGCTGAGAGGTGTGTATGGTACATGTATAACAACGGTGTGAAGGCTGGCTTATGCAGGAAAGCCTCGGAAGATGAGCGATTCAGCACGTTCGAGTTTTATGCCAAAGGGAAGAGGGTTGATTTCTGCGTGAGTGAAGACAGCGTGTACTTGATGCTGGGTAATGATCGCGCCGAACGGGAGCGACAATTTGTTATTATGGTCGATGGGCTGATGGATGCCAGAGAAATCGATGCGATCCGCATGGAACTCAGGAAGTTGTTTTATGGCTCCAAGGACTTTATCGAAGGCATGCAGGCGAAGTATTTGAAGCACTGATTAACATCTACAAGAACTTTCCTAGCATGGGTATACGGACAGGCCTGTTTTGAACCGGCTTGTAATAGGTAATTCTTCGGCTTTCTCTCTTATCAAATCCATTTTGTGCATATGCAGGATACCTGAAATCCGAGATATTGGGATTTTCCATATCCCCGGAGGGATTGAAGGTGCTTTGATTTTAAATTTTGCCTGGCACCTATTCCCTCCGTAGATCGAAAACGGCGGGTAGCAAGCGGTGACCCGCGACAGGCTTCGAGCAATGGGGACCGCGGTGGCAGGAAATCCACCGTTAGCCCTAAGATCCGGGCAGTACTCCATGTCGGCTTGCCTGCCTACCGGCAGGCAGGCGAGATGCCAGCCGCGGGTCACCGCGTGTTTTGGCACGACATCGCCTTGTGGAGCAACAAGCAGGAGGCCATGCGCACTTTATGGCGGGTAGCGGAACCGGTTGACTTGGAGCCCCAACTCCGCTAGAAGACCCCGAAATCCGCGAAATCACAGCCTGGGCGCAGGAGGCCTGGCAAAGATGGCCCTGACAGACGAGACCGCAATAGAAAGCCTTCCAGCAAAGAGCGGGGAGGCTTTTTTTCAAGGAGAGACTACGATGGTTCCTACAACAGCAAAACCGCTGCTCGCCGAGAAGGAGATGGAGAGCGAGCTCACGCGCATCGCCCGGGAGATCGTGGCCGAGGGCACGGAGAACGTGGCCTTGGTGGGCATCCGCACGCGCGGCGTGCCCCTGGCCGAGTGGCTCGCAAACAAGGTCCAGGCGATCCAGCACAAGCCGATCGAGCTGGGAAGCCTCGACATCAACCTCTACCGAGACGACCTCTCGGAGGTGGGCGAGCAGCCTGTGGTGAGGCCCACCGACATCCCGTTCTCCATAACAGGGAAGGGGATCGTGCTCGTGGACGACGTGCTCTACACCGGCCGCACGATCCGCGCCGCGATGGACGCGCTCATCGACTACGGCAGGCCGCGCTTCATAAGGCTCGCCGTGATGATCGACCGCGGCTGGCGCGAGCTGCCCATCCAGGCTGACTACGTTGGAAAGAAGATCAAGACCACTGCAGGCCAGAACGTGAAG
>JBBAAC010000226.1:0-3622 GCA_041658465.1 bacterium
ATCTGTCATCAACGACCCTAATGGCATAGTCTTTCAGTGGTGCGTCAAACCAAAATTCGCGCTGCCGTTTAAGGGATATAATACTGGTTGCGAAATGTTAGTGAATAATACCCCCGGCAACCTGAGCGATAATAAATACAGCGAAGTGTTTCTCTACGACCTTGCCGATACAGGAAACGGGTTTGTCTCCGCGTCCTATGACCCACTCATTGTCAATGCGCATCAGGCGGGTTATTTGAAGCTTGTGCTGACCGGCCCGCCACAGGTCACTCAAGAGATAGGTATGGACGCAGGCACGCTCATGGCAGCCTTTTACTCGCCGCTGGCGCTCTTTAGAAAAGTGGATGACGGCATAACCGCGCGCTACCGGTTCTCCGGCTACACCAGCTGGGACATGCCGAAATACACAATGCTGGCAGGGCCGCCTGACCCCAAGGAATTCTTCCCCGGCTGGGATATGTGGCCGTTTATCTTCACAAACTGGATCGTGCCGGTTGCCACAAACCCCATAGCGGTGGAGGCAGTTGACATGGCAGGCGCATCGTCATGGCAGGCATGCGGTAACCAGCAACAGCAACAGCAATGCCTCGATGCGGCAAGCCACCCGGACACGGACACAGCGGTCGCATATCAGACCACGTTCTATGATCTCGACATGAATATTGCTGATATCTTCGGGAGACCCGCAGTATTCGGAGACGGCAAATATCACAAGCTGAGAGAGTTGATGGTTACGTGCAATGGCGGCACTGGAAACAATTGCCCCGATGAGAAACCGCTCACTGCTGATCTATTCCCGGACAACATCATATCCCTTCTCCTCTTCTGGCAGCAGCAGAACAAGTGGAATGTGGGCGGTGATACAGGGGACTACCCCAACGTGAACCCGAGCCACGTCCTTGAGCCGATGTCGGGTTTTGCATCGCTCATCGGCCCAGGCGTGTATGACACGGCCGTGCTCACTGATTTTGCAAAGGATGCAGCAAAGCGAGACCAGCACGTGCTGGTGCCGTCGGAAGACGGAAGTACTGCCGGCAAGGCGCTTATATACGATGTGAACAAAAACAACCCCATGCTCTGGTTCAAGGCAATGTATGCAAACGGCAAGTTAGAGTCTGACCCTGCCACTGGAGTGGAAACTCCGAAGTGCGACGACATAACCCAGTACAAGGAGACGCCGTTCCACAGGCCGGGCCTCATTTATATCGACATACCGCCATCCGCGGCCAACTCCGTGTTTGTCCCGTACCAGATCCGCTCGGGCGACCTCGACGGCGACAAGTGCGAGGACTTCATCGTCACGTGGCGTGGCAAGAATACGATCAAGGATGCTGGTGGCGCGATCAGGTTCGACGACGGCTCTGGCACGAACAGGAAATTCGCAAACCGCGTCACGATCGTGCTGCGCCATGAAGAAGCCGGAGCGTGCGAGCGCACACCCGCGCAGCTCTATCCGGCCGGCATCCCCCTGTTTATCGACGTGCCTGCCCAGGAGGTCGCCTCCGCGGCCATCGGCGACTTTGACGCCGACGGAAAGAATGACATCGTTGCAGGCAACCAGATCGCAGAGAGTTTCAATAATGAGACCACCGCAGTCGCTTATGTATTCAAGCGCGCAAAGAATTTCACCACCATCGGCTGCGGCACAAGCATGAGCAGCGACTGCGAGAGGATCCGCGTGGGTGTCAAGGCAGGCGCAGGCACGCCCGGCGTTGCCATGATCGAGGCGGACCGCACAAGGCCCATCGGCCCGGATGCAATTGCGCAGATCAACGGCAAGCCGCTTATGCTCCCGGACATCGGGTGCCCGAAATATGACGGCACGAACGAGCACACGGTCGGCAGCGTGTTTGAAACCTATGTCGCGATGTTCACTAATTTCATGACGCAGTGGGCGGAGACAAAACCCAATCTAAAGGATATATTTGACGACAAGATGCCGTTCGTGGACACGACAACGCCGCCGCATCCAATGCCGGAGAGATGCGGGCAGCCAGCTCCATGCGGCGAGCAGAGTACAGGCTCAGGAGGAAATCAGTACTCGTCCTACATCCCGTTGTTTGCGGATGATCCGTGCTGCGGGTGCAGTAAGTACACCCAAGTGCAAGAATGGCAAAAGAAATGCGGAGTTTATCTGCAGAATTACGGAAAGAAAGCCTCATGCGATCTATTCAACTATGCGTTTTATGCATGTCCGGTGATAATCAAGCAGAAGGAGGTCCCCACGATCGATCAGCAAAACCGCGGATTTGCCTCCAACTGGCGGCCGGACGACGTGGTCACTCCGCCTGCGCATGCGATAGCCGATGCACGGGATTTGATACCCGCGGAGGAGCCTATTACAATTCAACCTCCACAGTATCAACTCTACACAATTATCGGCGCCATACCCCTTCAGGACATCCTTGCCGACTGGATCGAAGAGGCATTCAAGAATAATCCGACAGCCGCCGATGTTGCCAAAAAAGTACGCGAGGACAAAGACCTCAAAACTGCCGAAGACACTGTGAACGCCATGTTCTCCGACGACGGCATCATCGGACCGCCGCTCTCTGCGGAGCAGCTGTTCTTAAAGCCCATGGCCGCTGCGTACAAGGCATCTTCGCTGCCGGAGATGGACAACGGAGGCGGTGGTGGTGCGGCAGGTTGCCAGCTCATGAAGTACAACGAAGTCAAGCTGCCCAAGGGCATGATACCCGAACCCAGGGAGACCACTGCGGTCGTTCGCAAGATGCCCGAGGTGTGCAACGGTGACCGCATAAAGAACCTCCCGAGCGAGCAGTGCGACATCGGTTTCCCGTGGACTCAGCCGCCGCTCACACAGGCTGACAAAGACACGCTGCTGGCTGCCCAGTGCACGGACGCAACACAGGGAAAACCGATCGAGTGCGGCATGGCGTGGTGCAACTGCGTGTATGAACAACCTGGCTGCGTTGCAAAGAAGGGCCAGCCCGGCATCGAGTGCACAAAGACCACGGAGTGCGCGCAAGGCCAGATCTGCGACGTGGAATGCAAGTGCCAGGGCCCCGGCGGCCCTGGCCAGATCCCCGGGCCACTGCCCTTGGCGGACAACGGCTGCGTCATCTACTGCGGCGACTACTCGTCTGACGACATCAAGAAGGCGTACGAAACCTTCAACGCCGAAGCACGCACGTGGATCAACGAGAACCTGCCGGCCGGCCAGACCTACAACGGCGACATTCGCTGCCAGCCCGAGCACGGCATCTGGGATCTGTGCAAGGTGGCGGGCGGCTCCGCGCCGGGTGTGGCAAAGGCGGACATATCGCTCTCGCTCTCCGGCACGCCTCTTCCCGACTCCGATGCGAACGAGCTGTCGTTCGCCAAGGTCCAGGAGACCGGATCAATGCCGATCGACATGAAGACGCTCACGTACACCGAGTTCACGCCGCTTAGTAACGCTATCATGCTGATACCGGTGCAGGGCGGAGCGAGCGCGCAGAAGGCATTGATCGTGCCGGATATCTCCGCGGGCATCGAGCCCATGGCCGTGACTTCCGTCACGAGCGGAACGGGCATATTCCAGGCGGTCAACAATATGTACGAGCTGCGCATCGTGAACCTGATGCCTGGGCAGACCTTCACGGCAGAGGGCCCTGGGGGG
>JBBAAC010000227.1:0-3600 GCA_041658465.1 bacterium
TATCCTATAGCTCGCATGAAGAATATTCTTGCATGTAGTCCTCGTTTCTGAGTAGAAGTCCGCCTTTAATCTCAAGCCCCATGCGGGGCAGAGGAGGGCCGGTATGGCAGGCGCAGAGTTTAGCACGTCATTGCAGGGGGTCCTCGCGGCGGAGGCTGCGCTATCTACCGTAGCTCAAGGCGTTGTCGGAGGCTATTTCCCGGAGGCGGATACTGCGGCGGCCGAAGAGGCTGCGCCGGCGGCTTTACCTGCTGGCGTAGAGACTGCAGCGGCGCCGATCAGCTTTTCTGCGCGCAACTCAGCGATCAGATTTTTCGCCGCCCCTCGCGTGACGACGCCGGATTTAGCAAACGCCGTTGGCCGAGGGACCGCAGCCCTCAGCAGCGGGCTCATGTTCTTCGGGCTCGGTCAGCCGAGCCAGTTTGAAGTCAACAAGGCCCTGGGCGGCAGCGACGCCAGTTACAGCGCCGGCATCTCCTCCGAAATGTTGGCTGTAATTGCAGTCATGTTGCTCGTGATCGTGGGCGGCGGAGTCGCGGTGTGGAGGTACATATCCCCCAAACCAGACGCTCTGCAGAAACCTGGCGATGCATCCCAGGCCCCGAATGGCAAGGTCGATAAGCTGGGGATGCGCTGAGAAACAGGCGTCCGTTCAAAGGCTCCGCCCCGGCGGGGCCTTTTACTTTTGAGCAGAGTTCGCGTAGAGGTGCGGCATGGCCGGGGCCCCGTCGATCTCATATGAGTATATTACGACCGCGAAGCAGCTTTCGCCGGCAGCGCGCCTGATGGGGCGTTCGCCCGCGGTGGCGCTCGATCTCGAGTGCGACAACAACCTGCATCACTATGGGACGCGGGTATGCCTCATACAGCTCTCCATACCGGACGGGAACTTCGTCGTAGACGCCCAGGCCGGGCTCGACCTCGCCCCTCTGGGGGAGATCATGGAGGAGCGGCGCATCGAGAAGGTGATGCACGACACGGACTTTGATCTGCGCTGCCTGGATTACGAATACGGATGGCATCCCAAAAATCTCTTCGACACGCAGCTCGCCGCGAGGTTGTGCGGCCACAAGGAGATCGGGCTCGCGGCCCTGATCGGACGCTACTTCGGCGTTGCGCTCTCGAAACACTTCCAGCGTGCTGACTGGAGCGTGCGTCCGCTCTCGGACAGGATGCTCGCATATGCGGCCGCGGACTCGCACTACCTTCTGGAGCTGCGCGACAAACTGGCAGCGGAGCTTGAGGCCGCAAGCCGCATGGAGTGGGCGAGGGAAGAATTCCTGCTTCGCGAGAGGACGCGATTCGAGCCGGATGAAAGGCCCGCATTCGCGCGGGTCAAGGGGGCAGGCACCATCAAGGGGAGGGCGCTCGCAATTCTCTCGGCGCTTGCGGATTTGCGCGAGGAGATCGCTCGCGAGCTGGATCTGCCCGTCTACCAGGTCATCTCCAACGAGGCGCTCATCCGTTTTGCCCTGCATGCCCCGCGCTCCGAGGGCGACCTTGTGCGCGCAAAGGGGCTTCACCCGTATTGCAGGCAGAAGGGGCGCGGCCGCATACTAGAGACGATCGCACACGGCATGAAGGCCCAGCCCCCGAAGTGGCCGCGTGGAAGTCGTGTGCAGCGACGCCAGGAATCTCCTGAGTTGCTCGATGCGCTCAAGTCGTGGCGCAAGGGCGTGGCGGCGGAAGAGGGTGTTGATCCGGACCTCGTTATCCCTGTGCACGCATTGAAGCGCCTGTCGGCTGGAGAGCCGCTGGATAAGGTCCTTTCCGAGGATCCAGTGCGGCAGTGGCAGCGGGATCGCTTCGGCACGGCAATTGCCGGGGAGTTAGAAAAATTCACAGGCAGGGGCAGCCGAAGCGGATAATTCGAATCCTCTCAAGCGAAGGCTGAATCACAGCAGCGACCAGGTGCTTGGGTTGGGCCTTTGCCTCTTGCAATGCGGGCAGGCATTGGCGCCGTGCCAGAACGGATGCCCGCAGTAAGGGCAGAGCTTGCGCTGCGCCTTGCAGTGCGGGCAGAAAAGCGCCTCGCGAGAGATGATGCCTTCGCAGAGCTCGCACTTCATCTGGTCGTCCCCCTTATGGGCAAAATTATTTGCCGGTTCCGCGGCGGACCTGGACATATTCCCCCCTGGATTTCCTGCTGCTTATATAGTCGAGCAAGTTTTGTGCCCAGGTCGCTAATCCGTATCGCTATTTTATGTCGTAAACACGCACAGATACGAACTTGACTGGCTTTCGATCCATTGTCATTTTGATAAAATTAGTCAAGGATTTCATAATGATAATCGCCTTATTTCCATTTCGTCCCGGCGGTGGATATCCTGTTTTGCGTCCGTGGGAGGCGGGAGTCAGCCCTATTTGCGGGGGAAGCAGCATTGACAATGCGCAATGGCGTTGTTAGCGTGATTGGCACTTGAAGGCTGCAAGTGCCAATGTATTGAATCTTTTACTGAAATGACGACCAACATACCTATAAGACACCTTGAGATCCTGGATATCCTGATCTCCGATTACATCGCCAGCGCCCAACCGGTGGGATCGCGCACGATCGCGCACAAGCATCCGGAGCGGCTATCGCCAGCCACGGTCCGCAACGTCATGGCGGATCTGACCGATATGGGGCTCGTCGGCCAGCCGCACATCTCCGCGGGCAGGATCCCCACTGACGCGGGGATGAGGCTTTATGTGGATACGCTGCTTAAGCGCCACGACCTCGCGGAGGATGAGATGGATGCGATCCGCCGCCGCTGCGAGGGCGACGAGCGCCGAATCGGCGCCGTGCTCAGGCGCACGTCCAAGATGCTCGCCGCCGTCTCCCGCTACGCCGGGATCGTGGTGACGCCCGATGCGGGACGCGTGGTCTTCAAGCAGATAGAGTTCGTGCCGCTCTCGGGGCGGAGGCTTTTGGGAATATTCGTCTCCCAGGATGGAATGGTGGAGAACCGCCTGATCGAAGTGAGCGAAGACTACACCTATCCCGAGCTCGAGCGGATCACCAATTATTGCAATCAGGTGTTCATGGGACTCTCGCTGGAGGAAGCGATAGAAAAAGCGGAGCGCGAGCTCATGGCGGAGCGGGCTGATTACGACAGGCTGCTGATGCAGGCCATGTCGCTCACGCGCGAGGTGCTAGGCGGGGTGCCGGGCTCCGAGCTCGTGATCGACGGCGAGTTTCACCTGCTGGATGAGCCCGAGTTCGCGGACGCCGATGCGTTTCGGAGGGTGATACAGGCTATAGAGGAGAAGCGCTCCCTGCTGCACCTGCTCGATCGCTGCCGGGAGAGCCAGGGCGTGCGCGTATTCCTGGGCGCCGACGCGGGGCTTGAGAACATGGATTCAATCGGTATAGTCAGCGCGCCGTACTTCAAGGATGGCAAGGTGATTGGCGCGCTCGGGGTATTCGGGCCGATGCGCATGGATTACTCGCGCGTCGTGCCGATCGTGGATTTCACGGCCAAGGTCTTAAGCGACGTGCTCGCTTCATGAGGTGGGTCTATGACTAAGCATCACGGGGCTTTGACGCATCATCAGGAAAGACCGGCACATGATCAGGCCACAGCAGCGCATGCGGAGGAGCAATCCGAAGGGGACCTC
>JBBAAC010000228.1:0-3590 GCA_041658465.1 bacterium
ATATCGAGCCTGCGCAGGCCGCGTGAGCTGATGGTCACCATCCTGCTGGGCAACGAGCTTGTGAACGTCGCGATCTCGATCGTCGGCGCGGCGATGATAAGCAGGCTCGTCTCCTGCAGCGTCGAGGCGCAGACCTTCATAGCGGTGGTCGCCATAACGCCGATAATACTGATATTCGGCGAGATCCTCCCGAAGAACGCGGCACTCCATTATGCGGCGCAGCTCGCCCCCGTAATGATCGTGCCGATCCAGTTTTTCTATCGTCTGATAGCCCCGCTCCGCGTCGTGCTTACATGGATTGCTGAGCGCGTGGTGCGCCTCTTCGGCGGAAGGACGGCAGCGGATGCGCCGATGATCATGGAGCAGGAGTTCCGCAGGCTCGTGGACCTTGGGCGTAAGGGGGGCGTCATCGTAGAGGAGGAGCGCGAGATCATCCACAACGTCTTCGAGTTCACCGACAAGGTGGTGCGCGGCATAATGACTCCGGCGGAGCGGATCTTCGCCCTGCCCATCGACATGCCCTATGAGAAAATAATAGAGGAGATCAAGAGCACTCAGTTTTCGCGGGTCCCTTTCTACGAGGTGGACTTCTCGCGCTTCGTCGGCATCCTGCACGTGAGGGACCTTTTTTCGTTCCATCGTCGCAAGGCGGCGAGCGGGGAACACGACCTGCGCACGCTGCTGAGGCAGCCGCTCTTCGTGGCCGAGGCCACGCCGCTGGAAGATCTGCTCAAGGAGTTCCAGCGGACGCAGCTTCACATGGCGATCGTCAAGGGCGAGCAGGGAGAGGTCGCTGGCGTGGTCACGATGGATGACGTGCAGGAAGAACTCTTCGGGGAGATGGAAGAATGAGCGTAGCGCTGGTAATCATCATCCTGGCGGTTTGCCTGCTGATCGAGGGGTTTTTCTCGGGCAGCGAGATAGCAGTCGTGAATGCCGACAAGTACCGCCTGGCTCTCGCCACTGACGCCGGGTCTGCGAGAGCCCGCTCGGCGCTGCACCTGATGAAGCACCCGGCCACGTTCTTCGCGACCACGCTCTTCGGCACAAATCTGTGCACAGTCACGGGCTCAGTGGTCACCACACTCTTCATCATAGATCGCTGGGGGCCTGCGTATGCGCTGTTTGCGATCCTTTACTGGCCGTTCACGCTGATCCTGGGCGAGCTCGTCCCCAAGAGCATCTGTCAGCACTATGCCGATCGCATCGTGCTGCGCATATCGCCGATGCTCCTCGTCGTGTCGATGGTCCTTTATCCGATAGTATGGGTTTTCTCCCGTCTCACCGACCTCCTTCTCGGCGGCGTGAAGAAGAGGGAGGAGAGCGCGCCTCCTATCTCGCGTGAGGAGCTGGAGATCATGCTTGAGGTCGGCCGCCCCGAGGGGAGCGACGTGCGGCCTGTGGAGCGCACGCTCATCTCCAGGCTCTTCGACCTTGCGGACAAGCGCGTGGGCCAGATCATGACCCCGCTCGTGGACCTGGTGACGGTTCCAGTCGCCGCGAGCCGCGAGGACGCGGCGCGAACGCTGGATGAGCACGGATTCTCGCGCGTTTTGGTGACCGAAGGCCGCGTCTTCAACGTGGTCGGGGTGTTGACCGGGACGGATTTGCTCTTCGGCGAGCAGGGTTTATCGGTTCGCGAGCTGATGCGCCCCGCATATTTTGTTCCCGAGGACATGCCGCTGGATGAGCTCCTCGTCGCCATAAAACGCGGGGGCGAGCCGCTGGCGGTGGCGGTGGACGAATTCGGCGCTGCCACGGGCATCGTCACCGTGGAGGACCTGTTCGAGGAGGTCGTGGGCGAGATCCGGGACGAGCACGACGAAATAGAACAGCTCTACTGGCGCATCGGGCGGCACCGTTACATACTGAACGGACGGCTCGAGGTCGCGCATGCGAATGCGAGGCTGGGGCTTGGCATCCCGCAGGACGACTACCAGACAGTGGCAGGTTTCGTGATACATTCATTCGAGAGGATACCGAAGGTGGGCGATTCCTTCCGCCACGGCCGCTACGTGTACCGCGTCACGCGCGCGACGGATCGCGCGGTGCTGGAGGTGGAGGCAATACGCATCCTGGAGAAGGGCGAGGAGGTTTTGAAATGAGTTCTATCGCCTTTTTCGACTGTTTTTCGGGCGCGGCGGGCGACATGATACTGGGCGCGCTCATCGATGCGGGCATGCCGCTGGCGCATCTTAAGAAACAGCTCAAGCTCGTCTCCATGGGCTCCTACGAGATAATCGCAAAGCAGATCAAGGACAACATTGCGGGCACTGACGTGCGCGTGCTTGCGAAGCGCGAATCAGCCGCAGCTCGCTATGCGGATATCGACCGTGCGATCGTGACGAGCCGCCTGCCGGCTGCCGTGCGCGAGCAAAGCCGCGCGATCATGAGGCGCATCGCGGAGGCGGAGGCGCGCGTACACGGAGTGCCCGTAAACCGCGTGCACCTGCACGAGGTTGGAGCCGTGGATTCGCTGGTCGACGTCGTTGGCTCCGCGATCGGATTCGATTACTTCGGCTTTAAGGAGATCCACTCATCGCCCCTGCCCATGTCGCGCGGGATCGTAAAGACCGCGCACGGCGAGCTGCCCGTGCCGGCGCCGGCGACGCTCGAAATCATCAAGGGCATCCCGCTCGAGCGCACGAAGATCCGAGAGGAGATGGTCACTCCGACCGGGGCAGCGATACTCGCTACAGTCGCAACGCGCTTCGGCGAGTGCCCGCTCCAGAAGATCGAACGGGTGGGCGTCGGGTTCGGCGATAAAAAGATACCCGGCCGCCCCAATTGCCTGCGCCTGCTCATCGGCGAGGGATTTTCTGCAGTCGAGATAGAGACGGACATCGACGACATGAATCCGCAGCTCTTCGATAACGCCATGAAGGAGCTCTTTGTCGCCGGCGCGGTGGACGTGACGCTGCAGCCGATCCAGATGAAGAAGAATCGCCCCGGGGTTAGGCTCTCGTGCATAGCGCCATGGGATTCGAAGGACCGCGTGATCGATGCGATGCTCGCAGAGACCACCACATTCGGAGTGCGCTACTGGCCCGCGGAGCGCAAGATGCTCACGCGCGAGTTCGTGAAGGCAAAAGTAAAGAAGGGCAGCATTGTCTTCAAGGTCGGCCGGGATTCAAAGGGCCGCATCGTCAAGGCGATGCCGGAGTTTGAAGACGTGAAGCGCCTCGCGCGAAAGGGCCGAAGGCCGCTTATGGAGGTCTACTTCGCGGCGCTCTCAGAGGCGCGCAAACTGGTCAAGTGATGCAGAAGGCTCCTCGCGCAAAGCAAGGTGTGGCGGGTGACGGGCAACGCCTCGCGATGCGGGGGCAGTCGCTACGCTACTCGTCGCGAAATCTTCGCTGTTTTCATCCCATTTGGTGTCTTCCCGCTGGTCAGGCCCCAAATGGGTGATAGCAGACGAAGATTTCACTCCTCATACGCTCCGCTCCTAAACGCCCTTTTAGCATCGCAAGGCAATGCCCGTCACCCGTCGCACATGCGTGGCGCTCGTAGCAGCTGCGAGCTTCTTTCCGCTTTATTTCACCAGGTATGGCCTTACCTCATCCTGTTCTTGATAGGCGTTGTCGATGAAG
>JBBAAC010000229.1:0-3575 GCA_041658465.1 bacterium
CGTCTCGCTTCACATCATCACGCTGCAGGATCCCGCTGATCACGGAGCCGTAACCGGCGCGAAGGACGCTCATAAAGTCTTCCTTAACAGCATCCTGAATGTTGTTCTTCTTCGCGACGTCGCTCATGGAGAGCATCTTTTTATTGATATCGCCCAGCGTCTCCAGCGTCCAGCTCGATTCAGCCAACTTGCGGGCCGCCTGTTTCAACCCCTGCGTTCGTATTTCAAGCAGGCGAGGTGCAAATGTCTGGTCCTTGAGCTTCTTGTCCTTGGCGCAGGTGGCGGCCGCGTCGATCTCAAGCTCCATGTCGGCGAGCGCACCTGTCCTGGAAAATTCATCCGCGATGTTGAGGGGGATGTAGCAGCCGAATTGCCCGGCAGCCTCCAGGGCGCGCTGATATAAAGGAGAGCCGGACGCGTTCTGGATCCCCGCTGCTGCCGCGGCATTCACGATCTGCTGATAAGCAGCCCACACCGTAGCCGTATCCCGGGTACTCCCCATCTCCTCCGTCTTGTTCTTGAAGACCTTCAGATATTCGCTCAAAGGCATTACCTGAATGCCCTGCATCCTGCCTGAATCGATGCCGATGCTGCGGAGGTACTCCTGCAACTTCGGATCGGTCTTTGATACGCTCGATCGATCGTTGCGTACCCAGATGTCCTTTGAATTGTCATTCGAGAAGATGCCGTCGCCGTCATCCACCAGGACGAATTCGCCCATGGGCAAGCGAATGCCTCCGTCCTTTTCTCGATCGCGGGATTTAAAATTTGGTGAAACGGATTCGGTCCAGCCCCCCCCGCAGCCGAGTGCCGTAGCCGCGACGACGACCAAAAAGACCAATCCGCTGATCGGATCCATGACCTAGCCTCTCTCTCCAATGGGGCACCGGGCCCTAATCCCGGTAAAAGCCCCTCAAAACCAGTCTTCGACAGAAATTTGATAATGTTGCGCACTTTTTTAGCGCTATTTTCAGCGTCCTATAAGGCGGCGCAATGCTTGGAGATTTAGCCTGTCGTGCAGGACATCGCGGAGCGTCTGTGTGGCGCCGAGGGACTGGACCAATGCTGCTGCATCGTCGTCAAACGAGAACAAATCGACCCAGGAGAACCTGAATGCGTCGCTCCTTTGCGCATAGGCGTGCTGCAGGGGCTTCAGCAACTCCTCAAGTTCCAACTCGTAGATGTCCACGGGAATGCTTTGTAGCGTTTTGTGCGGGAGGTATCCCTGCTTGACCAGGAGTATGAGCGCAACCAGACGATGATGGCCGTTGAGCAAGAGCCGTTTGCCTTCAGCAATGGGTTGCGACACCTTGGGAAGCCGATCATATTGATCGCGTTCCTTGAGCAGCTCGATCAGGATACCCTCCGACGGGGGCTCTCCGGAGAGATATCCGCCGGCCGTGAGCGTAAGCAGCATCGCGTTCATGATTCCGAATATTTTGCCGCGAACGTCTTGAGGATTATGAAATCCGTGCATCGGAATGATGTCGGAGAGGGATATCGAACCCATTCCAACATGCTCCTCAAGAACAACGTTGATGGACCTGAAAAGGAGGTCCCCCTGCCAATCGGTCACTCCGGGGAATACGGGAAATCGTCGGTGAAAAAACTGGCTCACATCAAGCGTCCGCCAGACACCAGGCGACTTTTCTGCCTCGCAGTTGAATGTCGATGTGTCGCCGCCTTCCCATGGCCGCAGGTCAATCTCTTGAGGAGCGACCTCCATATCCCGGGGCAGCAACTCATCCCGCAGTTCGAACAGCGTTCCGGCCGATAGAGCGGTCGGAAGCAGAGAAAGGACGATCTTCATCAGGCGTCTCCAGTGCCCCATTATCGACAGGCCGCTGTAAAGGTTGCTTTGAAATTTTCCCGCACCCGGTATATTCTCCAGAGCGGTGGCCGGCGTGGCGATATTGTTCAACTCCACTACTGTCCGGTTTAATCATGCGTTTTAACATTCCCCTCCTTTGTAAGGAGGGGCTAGGGGAGGTAGATCGAGGGTTTCTCGGGGTCTACCCCTCCTAACCTCCCCTTACAAAGGGGAGGGATTTGAAATTCAAGTTACAAACGAGACACAATATTTTCCAAGCGTTACACGCGATTTCATCGCGATTTCAGGTCGAACCGGACAGTAGTGGTTCAACTCATAAAAAAAGCGGGAAGCATCTCGCCTCCCGCTTTTCTTTTCTCTGTTTCGCTCACGGAATCTGTTTCTTCACCTCTGCCAGCGAATCCTTGATGATGTTCGCCGCGTTCTTGAGGTCCTCGTCCGTGTGGCGATACGCGATATATGAATGGTGATACGGCTGCATGAAGAGCCCGCGGCGTATCGCCTCAGTGAAGAAGAGCTTGCGCCGCTCCTTGTATTTCTTATCCGGATCCGCAGGGAACGTGATGCAGGGCATGGGCGGAATACCCGACAAATGCGCCGGCACGCCGGACGAATGAATGATCTCATGCACGCTCTTGAGAAACGCGGTGCCGCGCTCCCAGATCTTGTCGCAGACCTTCTCGCGTTCGAGGATCTCGATGGTCTTTAGCGCTGCAACGATCTCAAGGCTGTTGGGGAAGAACGTCGAGGAGATGAATACATCGCCATCAGCCAGGGGCTTCATTATATCGCGCCGGCCGCAGACGATGCCGATCGGGTAGCCGTTCGCGATCGCCTTGCCGAAGAGCGAGAGGTCCGGCGTGACCTTGTAGCGCGCCTGAGCCCCGCCCAGCGCCACGCGGAAGCCGGAGCGGATCTCGTCGAATATGAGCACCGCGCCGTGATCCGTGGCGAGCTTTCGCACGCCCTCCAGAAATCCGGGCTTCGGCTCCTCCACCGGCTTCGCGAGGGGATGGCCTACGGGCGTGATGATGACAGCCGCAACGTCCCCCCTGTTCTGCATGAGCAGCTTCTCCAACGAGTCGATATCATTATAATGGAACTCGAACGTGTCCTCGAAGAGCTTAGGCGGGACGCCGCCGTGCGCCTCGACGCACCAGTCGTGCCAGCCGTGGTAGCCGCAGCGCAGGATCTTGGTGCGCTTGGTGAAGCCGCGCGCGATGCGGATGGCGGACGTAGCCGCATCGGAGCCGGTCTTTACCGTGAAGCCCTGCTCGAAGCAGGGAATAATCTGCTTGAGCTTCTTCATGAGCTCGTTCTGCACCGGCTGGCAGAGGTTGAAGCAGAATCCCTTCTTCATCTGCTCCGTCACTGCCTCGTCGATCTCCGGTTCGCGGTGACCCAGGATTATCGGGCCGTAGGCGCACAGGAAATCTATGTACTGGTTGCCGTCCGGGTCCCAGATATGGCCACCCTTTCCTTCGCAGAGAAAGTACGGGTATTCGCCCGGCACGAAATTATACGGCCTCCGAATACCGAGCACGCCGCCCGGGACCAGGTCCAAGGCCTCGTTCCAGAGGGCCTGGGATTTTGTAAGATTCAGCTGCTTCATATGCTCCCCTCAGTCATGTCTGTCCGGTTTAATTTTGCGTTTTCACATCCCCCTCCTTTGTAAGGAGGGGCCAGGGGAGGTAGATCGTGGATTTCCCAGGGTCTACCCCACCCGACCTCCCCTTACAAAGGG
>JBBAAC010000230.1:0-3525 GCA_041658465.1 bacterium
TGCGCGAAGCATTACACCGTCGCTGAGCCTGTGGTCGTAAGTGAGGCCGTACATGAGGAATGCGCCGGCCGGGAGCGCGGAACGGGCGGCATCGCCTTTGAGATTGAAATCATATCCCGCACCAGCATTCGCGGTGATCGCGGAGCCCCCGACTTTCCATTTCATCGTCAAGGCGCCGTCGCCGCCGAGGGCTGACGCGCGATCGTTTGCGCTGTAGCCGAGCGATGCGCGGATTCCGATTTCTCTGTCCTTGCCCCTGTTAAAGAGGGGGATGCTGATGCCAAAGGAGTTTCGAAGATCCACGCCGCTGCCCGAGATATTGATTCGAGGCGCGAGCGCCGCCTCCATATGAAGGGAACGCCGATCGTCCAGGCTTGGATCAAGCTCATAAGCCTTTTCAAGGGCCGCATCGGCCTCGGCTGACCTGCCGAGCTCCATCAACGATTTGCCGAGATAGAGATATGCCGCTGACCTCTCCCATTGATCAAAATCATGCTGAAACGGCGCTCTTTTGCCGAGATTGCCGTGGAGATTACCGAATAAAATAAAATCTTCTGCGTTCTTGACCCTCGTGGCTGTTTCGAATTCCAGTGCAGCTTCCTGATATCGACCGAGGTCGTACTTTGCCCGGCCTAGATAGTAATGCATGGCGGCGTTTTCAGAGAGATCCTTTATCCCCCTCTCCATCATTGTAACTGCCTCCTCATAACGTCTCTGACTTATGAGCAGCCTTCCCAATGCAAGATATGCAGCTGTGTCTTTATTTCCGGCGTCGATATACGTCTTATAATCATCGATCGCTTCCTTGTATTTCCCGAGCGACTCATTCGCCCACGCCCTGTTTCTATGCACGACGATGTCGCCGCCTTGAATGGCCTTGTCATAGTATTCGATTGCCTTCTGATAATTCTCATTCATGTGATACGTCTCACCGATGAGAAGGAGAAGCCCCGGTGCGTCCGGCAAGGCTTTGAGGAGTCTCTCGTAATCCTTCAGGGCGTCGTCGTATCTCTTGAGCCGTTGAAAGACCTTTGCGCGCTCGATCACCGCCTCTAAATTATTTGGCTTGATCTCTATGGCGCGAGTGAAATGCCTGATCGCATCCTCCCTCCGATCCATAAGGACCATGGCATGCCCGCAGAAGAGATGAATCTCACTGCTGTCAGGATCAAGACGGGTGAGGGCCTGGAGTGCATCTGTGACCAGGCGGGGGTCCTTATTCTTACTGCTCACCCCCGGAATCCATACGTTAGGGTCATTCCCTCGGGCATAAATTGACAGCAGGTTGATGCGCGCCGTTATGTTTTTGGGGTCGATCCTGATCGCCTCGCGCAGCAGCTCCGAGGTAGCGCGATAATCCGGCGGCATCTGGGCGATTGCCCGACTCGCGAGGGCTGATGAGACGAGCTGATCGCGCGTGAGGTTCTTGAGATAGATCCCATCAGCGCGGGCCTTTGAAGTGATTTCGAATTCCTTGGGATAAAAGTCATCGTCGTGCAGATTGCCAAAGTCCATGTTGAATCGTTTTCCAGCCCCGTCGTCCCAGCGCACGAACATGTGGCCGGGCGCGCGCACCGCATGGACAGGCCAGCCCATCTCGTGAGCAACGGCCAGGACTATGAAGCTGGAGGTATCGCAGTCGAGCTGCCCCCTATTAATATTGTGGATAAAGAGATTGGATCCGGCGTTCGCGTCGCCAAGTATCGAACTGATGGTCTGATGCGGTTTGTCCATGGAAAAACCGCAAAATTTGATCGTGTCATAGACCAGCTTCAGCTTCTGTTCAGGGGAATATGACTTGAGGGCAGGGTCGTTTTTGACTCTCTCCAGGATTTTTCCAACTGCATCATAGATATTCGCTATGAGCGAGTTGATTCCATTATGCCGCGTAAATAAAATTGTCTCTCCCAGCGATTCGATAGCGATGATGTCGTGGATCGGATTGTCCGGCTTGAAGGCATAGTAATTGCGGAAGAGCCCTGGCTGGCTGCCGGCTTTTGAAGTGATCTCTGGGCGGTGAAGGCTTAAGAATCGCCTCCATTCCTCATGATCCGCGATATGATCGTCGTTCAGATCTACTTTTTCTGGCTCTTGAATTTTGCCGTCGCTGTTCAGATCGACCCAGTTGTCGCGCACACTGAAATGCCGCGCGAGTTCCTTTGCA
Source organism: bacterium (assembly GCA_041658465.1). Classification (GTDB taxonomy): domain Bacteria; phylum UBA10199; class UBA10199; order 2-02-FULL-44-16; family JAAZCA01; genus JAJZQH01. Next base: position 2,165 of record JBBAAC010000230.1, read on the forward strand.
GGCCAGGCAGTCTCCCAGATCTGTTTTGAGATGAGGCTTTTGGGATCGGACATCTCTTCGCTCCCGGGATATTGGCCAGCCAAACCAGGCGGGCTTGTCCCTTGATATTATTATCGGCGCATTCAGAAAATTGTTGTGCGATAGTTGAAGGGGCGATTTGGGAGGAGGTGTCGTGTGAATATATTAATTGACCAATATTAACATGCATATTACAATATTATTGTGCTTATTATCGATTCCAAACGCTTTTACGAAGCACTGAAAAAGAGGGGCTATCGCTCTGTAAAAGAGCTGGCCCAGGCCATCGGCGTACATAGAAACACGATACAGCATTACCTCTCAGGGCAGGGGGTGTTTCCTTCGAGCCTTGAAAAGGTCATGAAGGCGCTCGCTGTTGAGCCGGCCGATATCCTTACGGAAAAAACGGATAACGCCGATTCTCCAGTGCCCGCCGTGATCGCAAATCTCATCGATTCCCTGCATGTCGAATTTCCAGCTGTCTCGTTCGTGCTCTTTGGTTCTCGCACCACAGGCAAGGCGCGGAGATATTCAGACTGGGACATCGGCGTCTATTCGAGGCATGGACTCGATCATCCGACCTACAGAAAAATTGTCCTAAGGAAGGACGACCTTGCAGAGAACCTCCCGTATTCAGTAGATATCATCAATCTGAACAATGCCGATCCGCAGTTTCTACGCGCCATATCTCGAAGCTGGATGTGGCTTGCGGGGTTTAACCAGGACTGGCTCGATCTCCAAAGAAAGGCGGCTGCATGAAGAAACAGCAGATCAAGGATGACAAGTTCCGTCAGGCGATCGACGACCTCGCGCACGCCGTAACTTTTTCCAAAGAGGCGGAGCGGGATCGTTTTTACTTCGCCGGAATCACGAAGAGCTTTGAAACTTGCGTTGAATACGCATGGAAATATTTCAAGAGGCTTGCAATCGATGAGGGCCTGGAGGTTTATAGCCCCAAGGACGCGATCCGCGCCGCAGGCAGGCTCGGCCTGATCGATGATGTGGAAAAGTGGCTGGGATTCGTCGAGGATCGCAACCTTGCTGTTCATGATTATCTGGGAGTTTCGATTGATGATTATATGAAGACGATCCGCGTATTTCTCGCGGAGGTGAAGAAATTGGATGTTTAATTTATATCAGAACTCCCTTCATAAAAACCCGGCGAGGGAAGGATGGTCCTTGTGGACGCTGGGGAGGGGAACCGTGTCGAAGACACGGGGAGGGGGTTTCCCCCTCCGAACTTGCGTCCACAAGGACCATCCTTCCCTCGCCGGGTTTTGAAATGAGTTCTAATATGAATTCCATCCTCACCATCGACGTCGGCAACACGAATGTGACGTGCG
>JBBAAC010000231.1:0-3505 GCA_041658465.1 bacterium
CACCCTGCCATTCTCCTCAACGGATATCTCAAGAAACAGGGCGAAGAATCGCCGGTGCGCAATGAGGCCCTCCTCATCGCGGACATCCCCCCGGAGATCCAAAAAAAGCTTTCGAAGGATGGAGGCGGCGGCGCGCCCACCAACAGCAATCTCCAGCTGCCGAAGTCGCCGGTGCGCTTCAGCAACGGCGATATTCCCCCGCATGCCTTCATCGCGCCGCCGCAGAACGCACAGCAGGCGGTGCAACCCAACTACAGAGGAAGGGCGGTGAGATCCATCTATGGATCTTCACTGCCGGGCAGCGGACGCGCTGAGCCTGCTGCTCCGCCACCGGCCGAAGCCGCGATACCCCTCCCCCTCATCCGAACCTATGATGATTACCGGAAAAATCCGGATGGCCGTGTTTCCGAAATAGAAATGAAATATCGTCTCTCAGTCAAGAATAGAGATGAATGGTTCTTCCGCGACAAGGCCGACGCTGCAAGATTTGAGCAGCTGGAAAAACAACACCTCAAGGAACTCCACGCCGGAAAGAGCACCGCTGCAACTGAGCGGGCCATCAGCGAATTTCACTACAACCTCTGGTACCGCCAGGCCAACGAAGGCCTGCATAAGAGTGAATACGATCAGATCGAGAAGCTCTTCTCCGGTGGTTTTTTTGAACTCCACAAGATGCAGCCCGATCAGCTCGAGGCGCTCAAATCTTACCTATCTTTCATCACTAGGGGCACCTTCGCGGAGGCGCCCGATTCTCTGCAGCGGAAGGATCGTGCTCCTGATAACCAACGCATCCTCAATCTCCTGCCGAGGCTCCAGAGGCTGGCGGCACTCCACGAGGCATTCGCGAATCGCGTGCGCCAGAATCCAGAGGTCCTGCTCCTGTATCTCGAGCAGCACCCTGAAGTGGACGAAGACGGGAGGGTGTTTCTCGGGCAGTTTTATTCTCTAAGCCCGCAGGGAACCAGGTTCGAAAAGGCCTGGATGGGGAATTATGAGGACGTGTTTGCAGCGGCCCTCCTGCTTCCGGACCGCGTCACCTATCGGGAAGAACGACAAGGGCAGAAGGAACGGACAGGACAGAGATCTCGCGAGGCACATATCCAAAGGGCCGCGCAACCAAGCGCCCGGCTCATGGAACAGTCAGCTTCCGAAACCAACCCTGATGCGGATGCCGGCGGCTTCACGGCGCATGACCGCGACGTGTCGAGCCAGGTCCGCCCATTCACCGCTCCGGACGTTGATCTGTATCCCCGGGAAGAAATCGCCCGTGCAACGAAAAACCCGGGCAGGGGAAAACCTCTGAAGCTCAGCCCCAATCCCCGGGCAAAGGTAAAAATCGGAGCAATGCGATACATGCATCAATTACGTAACGCCATGTCCAGTAATCATCGAGGATTTGATGGGCCTGAAAAGCTCGCGAGGCTCTGGACGCGCGACATGTCAAAACTTTTCCTGGAGTCAGTTCGCCTGAAGTTGAACCCGCCAAAAAATCAGTTTATGATGCTTGGCGTAGACTTTATGCCTGCTGTCTTGTACGCAGCAGGTCCCAAACGCGAAAATGAACCAGAGAATAGAGCCCCGATCCGGAAGTTCTACAACTCCGCAAGCTATCTGTACGCCTACAGGGCCATCAGCGATGCGCGGCCGGCATCCGAGCTTACCTTTCCCGGTCCTCGTGGCGGCAATGTCCCGGAGGACATCGCGATCCTCCTCCGCAATGCATTGCAGGAAGATATCTTCTTCTTCCATGTATCCGACGATGGGTACACGCGTGAGGAGTATCTGAAAAAAGCCGAAGACTACCTGAAGAAAGTCGAAGAAGCCCTCAAGGGCAAGACGCAGATCGACTGATCAGATCCCCACTAGCTCATAGGATCTCCGGCCAAGGCCCATTTTCTCGGCATAGGCCAGCTGTATGGTGCAGTCGATGCCGGGGTGGGCCTTCTCAAAGACATCCCCGCCTGCCTTGAATACGAGATCGTAACTGGCCTGATCGATGGCGACCGGGTCGGCCGAGGCGAGTATCCCTATATCCGGCACCATCGGCGTCTCGCCCCTGCTCATGCAGTCGCAGTTCGGAGAGACGTGGTTTATGAAATTTATGAAGAACGCCCGCCTGCCCGCCATCGCGCCTGTCGCATACTCCACGAAGCGCTCCTGCACGCCTTGCGCGCCCTCGCTCCACTGTACTCCTATGGCGCCGTACGGGCACTCGACTATGCATTCGCCGCAGCCGGCACAAAGGCTGGAGTCAATCACCGCGTGGCCTTCCACTATCTGTATCGCCTTCTGCCCGCAGGTGGCGACGCACGTGCCGCACCCCTCGCACTTCTCCAGATCAACCTCCGGCGAGAGCGACGAGTGCATCTCGAACTTGCCAGTGCGCGCGCCGCAGCCCATGCCGAGGTTCTTGAGCGCGCCGCCGAAGCCCGCGAGCAGGTGCCCCTTCACGTGCGAGAGCACGATCATCGAGTCCGCGTCGCATATCCCTGACGCTATCTTCACGCGCTTGAAGTGCCTGCCCTTGACCGGGACCTCCACAAAATCAGTGCCTCGCACGCCGTCGGAGATGAGGATCGGCACGCCCATCGCCTCCTGCGTGAACCCGTGTTCCGCAGCTACCTCCAGATGCCCTACGGCGTCCCTGCGAGGGCCGCTGTAGACCGTATTCGTGTCCGTGAGGAACGGCCTGGCATTCGCCGCGCGGATCATCTCGATCACCGGCTTCACATATTCGGGCCTGATGTAGCCGTCCGTGCCGCGCTCGCCGAAGTGCATCTTGACCGCGACGAAGTCTCCTTCGTGGATTGCCTCGGCCGCGCGGGAGAGCCCCAGCAAATCCTTGAGGCGATCTTTTTGGGACCATGGAATAAAAAAGACCTTCGGCCTCTGATCTATGGTTTTCATAATGCCCGATTCATAGGGCATGCGGCCGTATTGTCAAGCAGCCTAACTCATCAAAAAGACCCTTGTCGGCTTGGTCCAAAGCCGCTAAACATAGTCCCGGGGGAAGAAAGGGCGGGCCATGCACAAGCGTCTATATCTCTTTGCGCTCCTTTCTCTGGCGATCCTGTCCACGGCGTTCCTGCCAAAGACCGCATCCGCCTGCGGTTATGACGGGTTCTACTTCGGCTTCGGATACGAGCAGCTCTTCATGGTCACGCCGGAGCACCAGCTCGTGGCCGGGGGGAACGGCGACCGCATATCGTTCTGGCCCAGCGCCGGCGCCAACGCCGTCTTCGGGTACGACATCTGCGGCACGCGCTGGGGCGTCCAGTTTCCCATCGAGTATTCGAGGATCAAGCTCAACCACGAGGAGTGGATCAACTCCATAGGGTCGTCCATGGAGGCGGTATTCCGGGTCATCGCCTGGAAAAACGGGCTCGATTTCCACCTGGTGGGCGGGGTGGGATGGTCTTATCTCACCGAGGGGAGGATCAACGACAACACCCGCAGCTGGGGCTTCAATATAGGCGCAGGACCCGGGCTGACCTACATATTCTCC
>JBBAAC010000232.1:0-3503 GCA_041658465.1 bacterium
TTCCGGCGCTTTCTGCTCCACCGGGAGCGGGACAAGAGTGAACCTCGCCTCCTTGCGCCTCCCGGCTTCCCCCCTTACTTCCCGGGAAGAGGGCTGGTATCCCTCATGCCAGACCTCAATCTTGTATACTCGATTAGGTTCCAGGTCATTGCGTTCGATGGGTGTCTGTCCGACCGGCACGCCGTCGATCAGGACCAGAGATTGCGCTGGATCGGAATCGATAAAGAGAGAGCCCAGGTCCCTTGCCAAAGAGACATCGAACGACTTGGACTCGCCGCCCTTGAGTTCCATGCTCTTGGTCCAGTACTTGTAGCCTTGGAGAAAGAGGGCGACGGTGTGCGGCTTTCTCGCGTCGAATTCCTCGATGAAGACCGGCGTGCGGTACTTTGTCTCCTGATCGTCGATAAAGACGGTGGCGCCGGGCGGCGTGGTCGTGAGCTCCAGCCTGGCTGTCAGCGGACCTGCAGGCGAGAGCTCAATACTGAAGCTTGCGAACTCGCCGCGCTCGAGGTTGATGTGGCTCTCCCGCGTGAGAAACCCGCTCTTGGCGACCGTGATCGTGTGGTCCTCATCAGGAACTATGTCGCGGATCGTGACCGGCGATCCCTGGCCTATGAACCTTCCGTCCATGGACACGGCCGCGTCAGCGGGTGAGGTAACGACCATTGCCGCCGCCTTGCCCGCCAGGACGGGTCCCGCCGCCTTGTGATGCTTGAGCCAGCCTATGGTGGCGGCGATCGCGATGAGCACGCCGCCCAGCACAAGGCCGTTGCGAAGGGCCTTGCGCACGATCGGTCTCATACGCCTCACAAGGCCCTTCTCCGCCTGCATGGACGCAGATACCTCCGCCTCGATCTCCGGGATCTGTCTGCGCTCGGTCGTCTCAGACAAGGCCTCTTCTATTGCCTGGGGTTCCTGCGGGATCTCCTCGAGCATGAACTCTCCGAGATCGAGAGGGGTCCTGGCAACGCCCGTTGCCTCGAACTGGCTTTCATCCGCGAGCGCGGAATTCGTCTTGTCGATTATAAGGGCAGGGGTCTTTGAATCGGCTTCTTGCGGGTGCTGCCGCGACACATCGTCCTTGAACAGTTCCTGCAGGAACGCGGCGGCATCCGAGGGCTTGAATTCGGGATAATTCGCGTGGAGGAATTTGACCAGATCTTCGCGCAGCTCCGATGCAAATGGATACCGATGCCTGCGGTCCTTTGCCAGTGCGCGCAGGACTATGCGGTCGAGATCCGGGGGGAGGTCCGGCCTTACGCTCGAAGGCGGGTCCACTTGGGAGCGGCGCACATTGCGTATCGTCTGCCTGCTGTCCGCTGCCTTGAAGAGGCGCTTGCCCGTGAGTAGCTCGTGAAGGATAACGCCGAGCGAGAAGATGTCGGAACGGTGATCCAGCGCGTCGCCGTAGGCCTGCTCGGGCGACATGTAGGCGAACTTGCCCTTGAGCATGCCTGAGTCGGTGTGCCCGGCCTTGAACGCGGCCTTTGCGATGCCGAAGTCGATGATTTTCACGGTCCCCGAATACGAGACCATGATATTCTGCGGTGATATGTCGCGGTGCACGATGTGGATCGGAACGCCGGTTTCATCGGTGCGGCGGTGCATGTAGTCCAGGCCGGCTGCGACCTCGGAGACGAAGTAGGCCACGAACTCGATCGGGATCAGCTTGTCGTGCGCAATACAGCGCTTGTTGATCTGGGAGAGGGTGGAGCCGTCGACATACTCCATGACCATGTAATAGTCGTCGCCCACCTTGCCCAGGTCGTAGGTCTGGGCGATGTTTCCGTGAACGAGCTTCACGGCGATCTTCGCCTCGTCGATGATCGAGCCGATGAAATCCCTGTCAGCGGAGAGGTGCGAAAGGATCTTCTTGATGCAGACCGTCTTCCTGCTTAAGCCGTGGACGTCGTAAGCCAGCCCCCGGAAGATCTCCGCCATGCCGCCTTGGGCGATCTTCTCGAGCATATAGTACTGGCCTACGGACTGCGGCTGTTTTTTGGGTAGTTCGCCAGACATGGGAACTCCTCAGAGTTGTTCTAGAATAGCGGGATTTTTGACGGAACGCAACAGACCGTACAATGTAGGGGCCAGTTCCGGCCACAAAAAAAGCGTGCCCCTCGACGAGGGGCACGCGGGTTATTCCAGCCATCGTTCGGCAGGCGGCGTTATGAAGCAGAGGCTGTCCAGTTGCACTGGAAGTTGTAGGTATCGTTGACCGGCTCGTTGTTGAACGTGCCGTTGATTGCGCCCGAGAAGAGGCCGGTTGTCTCCGGGTTGCTCGAGCAGAAGTCCATTGTCATCTCGGAGTTGGCGCCGAACGTGAAGGTACCGCAGGCGTCTGTGTAAGTGAAGCCATTATCACCGGCGATGTACTCGAAATGGATGATGTGATCCGCGCTCGTGGTGGCGCAGACGTTGCTCGATGCGGCGCAGGCGCCATCGCCGCTTATGTCATCTTCCGTGTAGCTGCACTGATCAGCGCTCTTAGCCACGCTGCCCTTGAGCGTTTGCGCAGATGCGCCGCTGAAGGCGTTCGGGTTAATGGTCGCGATCCAGCGCAGCGAGCCGTTCATCGTGGTCTCGCTGTCGGGCTTGAAGTTCACGAACTCTGAGAGGAGATTAAAGGAGTAGGTGTTTCCCGTGACAAAGCTGCCCGTCATGGTAAGAGTTCCACCGGTTTCATCCGTAGCCGTGCAGGTCCAACTGTCAGCCCCTGCCGCCGAGCAGGTAACTTGCAGCGTGGATCCGCTTGCCGTCTTGATGACCTGAGCAGCGGCACCGGCGCTCATCTGCGCAAGCATCGTCGGTAGCAATTCATAGCTTTTGGTCGCAAGCTGATACGTTGCGGCCTGGGACTGGACGGCAGTCGTCGTCGTGCCGCCACCGCCGTCGCCATCAGTGCTGTCACCGCTGCCGCAGGCTGCAACGCCGACCGCGAGCAGGGCTACTGCCACAATCGTTGTAATCCTCTTCATTGTACTACCCCCTTTCGGATGGTTGTGTTTGATGTGGCCAGGTTCATAACAGCCGTGGATTTGGGCGTCAAGGTTGATTGCTCAGCTCGGTTAAATTGACAATAAACCATCAATGTCATAATGATCTTGGCCATGAAAAATAAAATATTTGCGAGCGCTTCCGATGCAGTGGCGGATATAAAGGACGGCGCCACGATCATGGTGGGCGGTTTTCTCGGCAGGGGGACGCCGTCCGGTCTCCTCCTGGCATTGCGCGAGCGCAGGCTCAAGGACCTGACGATCATCCGCAACGATGCCGCAGGCAGCCGCACGAATCCAAACGATGTGAACATTCTCATTGAGGCAGGCCAGGTGCGCAAGGTCGTCACGTGTTTCGCGGTCTTCGGCTCTCCCAAGATGGTGAGCGCCCTCGAGGCGAAGGTGACGGAGGGAAAGACGGAGCTGGAACTCGTGCCGCAGGGCACGCTCGTCGAGCGCATACGCGCGGGCGGGTCCGGCATCGGGGCATTTTACACCCCGGTGGGC
>JBBAAC010000233.1:0-3483 GCA_041658465.1 bacterium
GCCGAACCTCGCGAGTATCTTCGCCGCGTGTCTTCCCAGCTCGCGTATGCCCAGCGACTGCAGGAATGTCGACAGCGGGACGCGTCGCCTCGACTCGACGTTCTTTAGGAGCTTCGCTGCCAGGGTTTCTCCCATCCGCTCCATCTGCAAAAGCTCGTCCATGGTGAGCTCGTAGAACTCCGACGGGTCCGTGACCACGCCGCTCTCATAGAGCTGCTCCAGCAGTTTGTCTCCGAACCCGTCGATGCCCACGGTCTTCACGAAGTGCTCGAGCTCGGCGATCTTGCTTCGAACGCACGATCGCGCGTTCGTGCAGTAGAGAAAATCCTCTTCTTCCCGCGTCGGCGCGCCGCATGACGGGCACTTCCTGGGGATCTCTACCCTGCCCTTGCCAGGCTCCACCACCGATTCGAGGTTTGGAATAACGCCGCCCCTGCGCATCATCATGACCTTCGCGCCCTTTGTGACGCCGAGCTTTCTGACGAAGCCCATGTTGTGCATGGACGCGCGCCGCACCATGGCGCCTGAGAGCTCCACGGGTTCCACGATCGCCACCGGGGTAATAGCGCCCGTGCGCGCGACGCTCCACTCCACGTCGACAAGGGTGGTCACCCCTGAATCGCCCTGGAATTTGTATGCGATCCCGTAGCGCGGGTGGTGCGCGGTGATTCCGAGCCTCTTTTGCTCCGCGAGCGAGTTGGCCTTGTACACGACGCCGTCCGTCTCAAAGTCGTACTTATCCCGGCGACTGCGGAAATACTCGAACGCCCCCTGCATCTTGTCGCGGCCCACCTTCTTCCACTCGAACGTCGGGAATTTAGCGGTCGCCAGCGACTCGAGCTTTTCCTCTTCGGTCTTTGCATCGGCGCCGAGCAGGTCGTAGGCAAAAAACGAAAGGCTGTAGTCAGCGGTCTTCGCAGGATCTTTCTGTTTGACAGCGCCCGCCGCGAGATTTCTCGGGTTTGCGAACTCGCCCTTGTACCGCGCAAATACCGAGAGCGGCATGTACACCTCGCCGCGCACCTCAAATGCGCCCTTCTTTGCGAGTGCCATGGCATCCTGCGGGATCGCGCGCACGCGCCGCGCGTTCGGCGTTATATCCTCGCCCTCTACTCCGTCGCCTCGAGTGGCCGCCTGCTCGAGGCGGCCCTTCGCGTCGTAGCGCAGGCTGACCGCCACGCCGTCTATCTTGGGCGACGCGATCGCATCTCCCTCGAACTTCGCCGCCCAGTCATTGAGCGCATCTTCATCGTAACACTTGTCGAGCGAAAGCATCGGCACCTTGTGCCGAACCTTCACACCGGCAGGCCGCACATCGGAGGCCAGCTCCGCGAGCGCCTTTGAATCCGGCGCGCGCCTGCGCAGGATCTCGACGAGACGATCGAACTCCTCGTCGGAGATCACCGGCTTGTGTTCCAGGAAGTAGAGGCGGTTGTGGCGCCTGACCTCGGTCTCGAGCTCCCGCACCGTCATGTCGTTCCAGTGTTTTTTCATGGTGAATCAGCCTTAAGCCTTAAGCTTCAAACTATAACATTTCGCTTTCCTTTCCAACACCGGGCTGGTAGAAATTTTCCTTACCGTAACAAAACCCCATTGAATTTCAATAGGATTCGACGATGGCAATTCAATCCCACACACTCAAAAACGGCATGCAGGTCCTGCTCGAGGAGAACCACGCTGCAAAGGTCGTCTCCTACAACGCGCTCGTGAAGGTGGGCAGCGTGGACGAGACGGACGAGGAGGCGGGCATCTGCCATGTGATCGAGCACATGCTCTTCAAGGGCACGCCGGCCAGGCCGACGGGCACGATAGCGCGCGACGTGGAGGCTGCGGGAGGCGACATAAACGCGTACACGTCGATCGACCAGACCGTCTTCTACATAAACATGGCGTCGCAGTTTTCGGACAAGGGGCTGGAGATCCTCTCCGACGCGGTCCAGCACCCTCTCTTCGACGCGGAGGAGCTGGCGCGCGAGGCGGAGGTGATCCTCGAGGAGATCCGCCGCGAGCAGGATAACCCCAGCCGCATGGTGACCGAGAACCTCTTCCACGAGGCGTATCGCGTGCACACCTACGGCAGGCCGATCATCGGCTTTCCGCACACCGTCAAGTCGTTCACGCGCGAGCAGCTGCTCGCCTTTCACCGCCGCTGGTACACGCCGTCCAACATCGTATTCATAGCGGTCGGCGATTTTGAGGCAAAGAAGATGCTGGCTAAGATCGAGTCGGCCTTCGCGCATTTCGAACGCCCTCTTGCTTCTGCAAACGAGATCCCGCGCGAGCCCGAGCACAAGAGCCCGATCGTAGCCATAAAAGAGATGAACGTGCAGAGCGCATACCTCTCGCTCGGGTTCCTCATACCCGAGATCGTGCACGCCGACGTGCCTGCGCTGGACGTGCTGGCGCACATAATGGGAGGGAGCGATTCATCCCGCCTGGAGCAGGAGATAAAAGAGCGCAAAAGGCTCGTACACAACATCTACGCGTATGCATTCACGCCAAAGCACCCCGGGCTCCTGGTGATCGGCGCCATGCTCGCGGATCAGGACGTGGCGCGCGCACTCGAGGCGATCCGCGCCGAGATCGCGCGCCTCACCGACGAACCCGTGACATCGCAGGAGCTGTCGCGCGCGAAGCTGAACATACGCTCAGCCGAGATCTACGACCGCGAGACCGTCGGCGGCCAGAGCAGCAAGATCGCTTCATTCATGGCCACGGCAGGCAGTCACGAGTTCGAGGCGCGCTACTACCAGATGCTCGTCGATGTCTCCGCGGAAAACGTGCGCGACGCGGCCAGGCGCTACCTCGCCGCGGCCAACTCCACGCTCTCGCTCATCGTGCCCAAGGGCTCGCGCTGGCTCGCCGAAGGCACGAAGAAGCTCAGGGCCGCCATCGAGCCCGCCAAGGCCGCAGCGCGGCGCAAGGCCGCACCTGCAGAGGCGGGTGTTCACAAGTTCAAGCTCAGAAACGGCGCCACGCTCCTGGTCCTCGAAAATCATCACAACCCGATCGTATCGATCTGCACCGCAGCACTGGGCGGCACGCGCTTCGAGACAAGGGCCTCGAACGGCATCTCCGGGCTCATGGCGCGCGCCATGGTAAAGGGCACAGCGACGCGCTCCGCGGTAAAGGTCGCGGAGGACATCGAGCGCCTCGCCGGCAATCTCGACGGTTTCAGCGGGCGGAACACGGCGGGCCTCAAGTGCGAGTTCTTGAGCGAGCACCTGCGCGACGGGTTCGAACTCTTTGCAGACGTGCTCACGCACCCCGCATTCTCCCAGTCCGAGGTCGCAAAGGAGCGCAGGATCGTGCTCAAGGCGATAAAGGACCAGGAAGATGCGCTCTCATCGCTCGCGTTCGCGGAATTTCTCAAGTCGCTCTTTCCATCTCACCCCTACGGGCTACGCCAGCTGGGCACCGCTGAATCCGTGAAGCGCATCACGGGCGAAGGCCTCGCCCGATTCCACAGGCGCGTCATGCGCG
>JBBAAC010000234.1:0-3482 GCA_041658465.1 bacterium
CTGCGTAGAGCCCTGCGGCCCGCTTGGGCGAATAATAATCATCCGTCTCGAGCGATGCCTTCATGAGGCCGTGGCGTCTCTCCGCGTCGAGTTCGAGCAATGCCCTCAAAACTTCGGGCCGCGCCTTGTCCCATATCGATGTGTCACGCAGGGAGAACAGCTGCTTGAGCTCGGGCTCGTCGAGCTGTGGTGTTTCAATTTGACGATCCCCCGCAGCTTCAGCCGGAGGCCGACCCGCCTCTAGCGGGTGCTGCGGCGTTTCCGCCACCCTCTCCCTTGCCGTGCCCTGAGCAATGTCGAAGGGAGGGGAGAGCCTGCCTGCCGGCAGGCAGGGGAGGGGTGAGGGTGATCGGAGATTCGCATGCGGGGCGGCGCCGGTTGTGACATCCGATCCGCCGTTGGCCCGGGCATTCTTGAGCGCCCATGCGGCATTGTCTTGCACCGCTTTATCGCCGTCCGTGCGAAGCTTTTCCAATATGTCGATCTCAGTTTGTCCCAGCGCCGCTGATTTTGCGGCATGGCCGTAGGCGAGTGCAATGCCGGAGCGAACGCGGACATCTTCGCTCGTGTGCGCTGCTGCAAGCGCATCGAGCGTCGCGGCACGGCTCTTTTCCCGAGCGACGAGACGACCGAGGATGGACGCGGAGTTCGACCTCACTGTGGCATCGTCACTTGCGATTCCCCTCATGAGGGCTGCGAGCACATCCTTGCGGCTGCCTTCGCGCATGGCTGCCTTTATGAGGGCGCGATGCACGACAACCGCTACGGTCCCCTCCTGCATGGCTGCTACCAGACTCTCCGCGGCAACGATGTCGACAAAGCCCGCTGCGTGTTCGAAGATCTGTGCAGCATAATTTCGACATTCGGGACGATACTTCGGAATGAGCATATCGGCCGTCGCGTAGAGGGCTTTCATGCTGGTCCTGGGATCGGCGGCGAGCAATTTCAGCGCTTCGCGCACATTGTTTCGGATATCATAAGTCTCGTCGCCGAGCCCCCTCGCCAGCATGTCCATCGCGCGCTGGCCGCGGGCCGACACACGCAGTATAGAGTAGGCAGCCGATCGTTCCGTGAGACGGCTCTCCGCAAGTTTCGGCTCGATCAGATCGAGTGCTGCCTTGCGCGTCTTAGTTCCGTGGATCAGATTGCCAAATGCCCTCTGAACAATTGAGGTTTCGGGTCCGCGACTGAACCTGTCCGAAAAACAGAGATCGAACATCCGCCCGATTGCAGGCGTTACATCGCCGTCTGCAGCGGCCACGATCCCAAACGCAGAGCTGACGGCTTCGACCATGCGACTCTCGTGCGAGTCGAGCAGCTTGACCGCCAGCGGGATGAGTTCGGGTTCCGCTTGAAGCCGTTCTGCGAGTCGACCGGGCCCAGCGGCGAGATCGACCGGGCTAAAGTCGTAAAGCTTCAGCAATGCGATAAGCTCCCTGAGCGCGATTTCTTCATATTGCGAGAGCAACCCGCCTGCGCGCCGCTGCACGAGTTCATCTCGATGATGCTCTGCGCGCCTGAGCGCCGCAAGGGCGCGATCGCGCTGCTCCGAGGCTGATACATGAAGGAAATCTCCGAAGAACACGGCATTGGCGCGTTTCCATTCGTTCTCGGCGCTCCTGCCCAGCATGTCGATCAGGAGATCGTAGGCCTGCGCCGAGCTTGCCTCGTGTTCGCGCGCGGCCTTGATCGCTTCAGTCGCTGGTGCCCAGAAAGCCTTTGTCACAGTGGCGCCAAACGGCATCGTCTCATCGATCATCCTGTTCAAAAGGGGCAGCGCCGCCGAGATGTCGTGGCGGTTTATGGCCGCAGACGTCAGAAAATGAACGGCGCGCATGCGCATCGAACCGTCTCTATTGGAGAGGAATGCGATCGCCGCGGGGATTTGGGCCGGGTCGACGGGAATATTCGCGATCGTTGTGTATCCGGGCGAGATAAAGGAGGGAACAGAGGCCAAGGCGCTCTCCATGTCCCGCAGTTCGGATTCGCTTACAGAGGTATTTTCGGAAGCGGCCTGCAATGGTGCAAGGGCAGGCATCTCTTTTTTAGGAACTACGCCTCCGTCAGCTTTGTCAGTGTGATCATCCTGCTGCACAACCGCTGGATCGATCTCCCTCTGCGAGCCTTCCAGCGTGCTGAGGAACTCCCTGCCGGCGTCCGAGAGGAGACCGTTCCGAGTCACGTAATCATGGAATCTGCCGCTATGCGCGAGGATGAAGAGGCTCACCACGCCGCGCGACCAAGGATTTTTTGCCTGATGGTAATCTCTTTCGATCTCCTCGATCTCTCGAACGAGCCCCGGGAACTCGTGCGCGTTCTCAGGCGTGATCCCTTGAGGCGTGGACTCGTCCGATTCGCAGTTCATGTCGGATTCTGAAGGCCCATCGGACGGGCATGCGGTGAGACCCGATACTACGGAAAGGTAAGAGGGCAACGTGCTCAGGCTCATGGTAAAACCTCGCTATTGATGTGCGCCGGTGGCAGGTGCGCCTCTATCCTATACCCGCAAAGTATTATCAAGCCTAATCTGTATGTCATAGCAGCCCGCTTATATATGCAGACAGGCTTTTTCCCGGCTTAGATGTCTTGCCGGGTTTTGTCTTGTGCTCTTGTCCTCATGACATTAAATATACCGAGTCATTTAACGAACCTACGAGGAGGAATATATGACCCGCGTTTTCAAGATGCACGAACTCACGATTATCGCCGATGACAAGCAGGGGCTGCTCGCGCGCGTGACCGCCCCGATGGCGGAGGCGCGCATCAACGTGAGCGCGGTCTGCGCCACGAGGGAAAAGGGAAAGGCCACGTTCCACTTTCTCACCGCGGATAACAACATCGCGAAGACCGCCCTCACGAAGGCGGGATACAATGTGGACGACCACGAAGTAATCGTGGTGGAGACGACTAACGAGACAGGCACGCTCTTCCGCGCGGCGCAGCAGCTGGCGCAGGCGGGCGTGGACCTGGATTACTGCTATGCGACCGCCGGCTCCGCGGGCAACACATGGATCGTATTTGCTACGCAGACGATCGAGCGCGCGATGAACGTGGTACCCTGAGCACTCCTGAAACTCTGATCGCAACGGGCGCCTCTCACATGGGGGCGCCCGTTTTTTGCCGGTCCCAAGCTGCTTGCATTACCTCCCGGCAATGCTATATTCCGCAAATCTTGTGGGGACCTCTAATAACCGCCCATCTGCGTTGTTGCCCGCAAATCCGCGATCCTCACGTACTTCCTAGTACGCTCCGGTCGCGGATTTGCGGGACGCCTAGCATCTGGGCGGTTCTTAGAGGCCCCGGAATCGGAGTTTTTAGAGCTGGCCTTGTGTTATTATAGAGGTTTTTGTGAATATCCATCGTTCGATCGCAGCCTGTCTCATTATCTTATTCGCATGCGCATGCGGCGCAAAGGCCAAGCCCGGCATCGCAAAGATCGATGAAAAGGAGGACCCGTATTATCAGTTCCTCCATGCCGACCT
>JBBAAC010000235.1:0-3472 GCA_041658465.1 bacterium
CGATCGTGCGGGCCGCTGAAAGGACGGGCATCACGAGGGTGGTCTTCATCAGCACGACCGCGATCTTCACCAAGCTCGATGCTAAATCGCGAGAGGTCCGCCTTCAGGCCGAGGCGTGCATCAAGGCCTCACAGCTCGGATGGACCATCCTTCGTCCCACGATGATCTATGGGGCTCCCGACGATCGGAACATGATTCGGCTGATACGGTTTTTGGACAGAGTTCCGGTGATTCCCGTCCTCGGGAGCGGCGCATGTCTGCAACAGCCGGTACACGTCGAGGACGTGGCACAGGCGGCAGTCGATGCGCTGTCCTGCGACGGGGCGGTGTGTCGTGAGTTCGACGTCAGCGGGAAATGGCCGCTCACGTTCAACGAGGTCATCGATAACACCGCGCAGGCGCTCGGCAGGAAGGTCCGCAAGATCAGGGTGTCGTTGGGGCTTGCCCTCTTCGGCGCGAGGATGTTCGAAGCCCTTTCCCCTCGTTCCGCGATCAAGGCGGAGCAGGTGATGCGGCTCAACGAAGACAAGGCGTTCGATCACGGTGACGCTGCAGCGGCTTTTGGATTTAGCCCCCGTTCCTTCGAGGACGGAATAAGGGAAGAAGTGGAGCTGTATCGGGCAGCGGGACACCCAGGGTTGTCATCCCGCGGCGGAGACCGCGGGATCTCGGGGTGACTTCGGGATGCCGCGATCCCGCCACACAGCGCGGCGGGCTGGCAAGTCGCGGCATGACGGCATCTCATCTGATGTTCTGATCTCCTGATATTCCCATGAAGATATTACTGGTGGCCGGGGCACGGCCAAACTTCATGAAGATCGCGCCGATCGTCAGGGCGCTGGGCGCGAAGCGCCACGAGGTGAGCTGGAAACTGGTTCATACCGGACAGCACTATGATGATGTGATGTCCGGGTCATTTTTCGATGAATTGAGAATTCCCGAACCGGATTGTTTTTTGAACGCCGGGTCTGGAAGTCACGCCGTGCAGACGGCGAGGATCATGGTGGAATTCGAGAAGGTCTGCCGGAAGGAGAACCCCGATATCGTCGTCGTGGTAGGGGATGTCAATTCAACGCTTGCGTGTTCCATTGTGGCAAAAAAACAGGGGGCCCGCGTTGCTCATGTGGAGGCGGGGCTCAGAAGCCGCGACATGAGCATGCCCGAGGAGATCAACCGGATCATCACGGATGCGGTGTCGGATTATTTGTTTGTCACCGAAAAGAGCGGAGTCGAGAACCTCAGAGGGGAAGGGAAGGATGAGGGGAAGATCCATTTTGTCGGCAACGTCATGATCGATACGCTGCGGTATCACGCCGGGGAGGGCAGTCGTGTGCGCGCCTCGGGGCATGCGGGTGAAACCCCGTATGCGGTCCTCACGCTTCACCGGCCGTCCAACGTCGATTGCAAGGAGTCGCTGAGGGGGATCCTGCGGGCGGTCGTTGCGATCTCAAGGGAGATGCCCATCGTGTTTCCCGTGCATCCGAGGACGGATGAGAGGATCAGGGCCTTCGGGCTTGAGGTGGTCTTTGTGGGTGCGAGGGTGAAGACGCTCCCGCCGCTGCCGTATCTCGAGTTTCTTGCGCTGTGGAAGGATGCGGCCCTTGTCCTCACCGACAGCGGCGGGCTTCAGGAGGAGACGACCGCCCTGGGAATCCCGTGCCTCACGCTGCGGGACAACACCGAGCGGCCGGTCACGGTGCGCGAGGGGACGAACACGCTTGCGGGGACGTCGGAGACATCCATCCTGGCGGCGTATGACGCGTTCAGGAACGGGTGTTCCAAGGCGGGAAGGGTGCCCCCTGAGCTCTGGGACGGCAGGGCAGCCGAGAGGATCGTGGCAATCCTTGTGGGTGGAGAGAGATGAAGGCTGCCGCGCTCTTCTGCCTCGCGCTGCTATGTGTGTTTCTCTTGCCTCTGAAGGTGCAGGCGGAACGAGGGTTGCTCCTGAGCGGGAACGAAGGCTGGCAGTTTCATCCCTATCTCACGTTCCAGCAGTATTACGACGACAACCCGTCGCGGAATCCCAAGGGGAGCGAGGAGAGCGACTACCTCTCTGTCGGCCGGACGGGCATCCGCATTGTGAGCCCCAACGAGGCCCGGAAGGGGCGCGTCCGTCTCAAGGCGGACCTGTACGGCGACTGGCTCATCTTTGCGAAGCGGGATATCAAGGGGATCCGGCCAGCCCTCGATCTCCGGTTCGACTATGTGCCGGGCACCGGGCTCGAGGTGAATGTCTTCGATGTTTTCACCATGACCAACGAGGCCCCCACGAACGAAGAGACGGGACTTGCGCTGAACGTCCAGAACAGCGGCCAGTTTGGGCTGAAGTACCGGTTCGCACGCGTCGGCGTCTCGGTGGCCTACCAGAACGACCTGCTCGAATACACCGCGAGCGATGCGAACGACCGGATGCTGCATTCGATCATCTCGACGCTCTTTTGCGAGGTGTCGCCGTCGTTCAAGGTGTCGGCGGAGTACACGTATGGCCTGGTCAAATATGCGAGGCTGGACCTCGATCACAGCGATGCGGTTTTTCATCAGGGACAGATGGGCATCGATTGGGAGGCAACGCCGAAGATCACGGTGGCCGCGAGGGCCGGGTACCAGGTGAGGGATTACCGGGTCGCGTCGCGCGGCGATTATGCCGGGTGGGTGGGGTCGCTTGCCCTCGATTGGAACATCCTCGCGCGCTCCACGACCCTTTCCCTTCGGGCCGCGCGCGACCTCGTCGAGTCCGTGTACCAAGGCAACAACTACTACGCCTCGAACGGCGGCACACTCGTCCTGGGACATCGCCTTGGCGAGCGCTGGCGGGTGTCGATCAACGGCTCGTGGTACCTGGACCAGTATCCCGACGCCACCACCGAGGGCGCGCAGACGCAGCGCCGCAGCGACCAGACGTGGATCGCCGGCGTGGACCTGGATTTCTTCATCACACAGGGGCTGTCGGTCGGCAGCGGCTACTTTCACCGCGAGCGCGATTCCAACTTCGACGGCTTCGACTACCGGGAAAACAGGGTGAAATTCATCCAGATAGCGTCGGTGTTCTAGGCCGCCAGGGGATGACAGGGCCAAAGGTTGTCATGCCGCGACTTGATCGCGGCATCCCGAAGGTGAACACCGGGATCCCGCGGTCTTGGCCGCGGGATGACAGGACTGGCCGCGGGGGGAATGGATGCTTGATTTGACATCGTGCAATGTCATAGGCTCGGCTGGATCACATCGGAGGGACGGAATATGAATATCCGCGGGATGCTCCTCGTCATCGTTGGAAGCCTGCTCGTTTCGTGGTGTGTCCCCTTGGGCGCCGCGGACGAGACGTTCGTCATCACGCCGGGAACCACGCTCGAGATCACCGTCTACAAGGAGAAGGACCTGAGCCGCAGTTACCTCGTCGACGCGAGCGGGTCCATCAACATGCCGCTCGTGGGCAATGTCGCGGTGGGCGACCTCACGGTGCCGCAGGCCTCCG
>JBBAAC010000236.1:0-3472 GCA_041658465.1 bacterium
TGCGGTCCGGGTCCATCTTGTGCGCGGTCGCCAGGGTATCGAGAGTTTCCTCGGTTTGGCCGGAGGCGGCATAGTAAGTAGCCAGGTATTCCATGGACTCGAAATCACCGCGCGTCGATGACACATCGATCTTGTCGAAGAGCTTCTTTGCCTTCTCCAGATCTCCGGACGAGGCGATCAGGCTTGCCAACAGCAGGTCGCACTCGCCTTTGTGCAGAAGCGTGGCCGTTGATCGGGACTTCTCGTAATATTTCTTAGCCTGCTTCAAGTACTCCTTCTGCTCGATGCCGTGGCGTTTCAGAAAGAGATAGAGGTTGTGATAGCTTATCCCTACGTTCTGGTATGCCTTGTGCGCCTCAGACTTGTCCGGGGTCTTTTTTATGTCGAACGTGGCCGCCCTCGTCGCGTCGTTCATGAGGTGCTTGAGCTTGAGGGTCTGCTTTTCCTCGCGCATCTGAATAAGCGCGGCGTTGAGATCGTCGCTCGCCAGCGCCGCGACCACTGAATCCGGTACGTCCACCGCTTCAGGCGCCCGCTCCGATGCAGGGACCGCTTGCTGTCTTGCCGAAACCTTGGTCACGGTCTTGGCCTGTACCTTGGCCTTGGATTTTGCATCGATCGAGAGGGGCATGAGCAGGGCCGTCGCCAGGACGAGTATGATTGCCGTAAGGTGTCGCTTCGTCATCATTGACCCTTTCCGCTGATCGCGAAGTCTGCGTAATCGCAGCCGGAAGGCTTGTGCACCGCATTTCCGTCCGTGAGCATGCCTATGCCGGACGGGTTCTTCTCCAGCGGTTTTCCGAAGAGCGATTCATAATCCGTGCGCACGTCCACCGAATGCGCGACCCAGGAACCCGTGCGCGCCTGGCCGCTGTCCAGCACCTTTATCTTGAGCTTCCCGTCGTGCCGCGTGGTCACGTTGCCGGCGGGGAGGCTCGAGCTCCATACATATTTGATGGCGTGCCCGCTGTACTTCCCGACGACCACATATACTCCGCAGGCGCTGTCGTTCGTCGCATCGTTTGATTCGGCAGCGCCCTCCGGCAGCTTTGTGACGCGCCATCGCCAGGAGAGCATGGGCCGCTCCTGCACCTGCCAATTGAAATTCAGGAATATCTGCTGGGAGAGGTCTTCGGAGTCATAGGCCTTTATGAACCGTTTGCCGCCTTCTTCCGCAACTCTATAAACCTTCTCAGCATCGCCGCGCTGCAAAGGCCACGTGCGCCAGCGCTTCGGAAAATTGCCGATCTTGGTCGTCGAAAGGTCGTCCAGCGTAAGCCCTTCGACTGCTATAACGACCTGCGCCAGGGCAGCTACGGCAAGCACGATCAGAGCCAAAATCAATATTCTAGCGGATTTGCGCGACATGGGAGTTGTATAGTTGGTTCATACCCTGGTGTCAATTCTACGCATAACGAGCCTTGATAACGTTTTTGCGAGATCCTCCGGCAGTGTGGATTCGAAGGAGACCTCTTTTCCAGTCGCTGGATGTATGAACGAGAGCCGCATGCAGTGCAGGAAGTGGCGGTTGAGAGGCAGCGGGTCCGCGGCGCGCTTGGCTGGGTTGCGGTACAGTTTGTCCCCGGCGAGCGGGTGGCCTATGTGCGCCAGGTGCACGCGGATCTGATGGCGCACGCCGGTGTCGATCGTCACATCGAGCAGCGTATATCGCGCAGCGTGCGCGCCCCCTTTGCTTGAGGCAAATTCATACCGGGCCATCGCCTTGAACCGCGTGACCGCGGGCCGGCCCTTCCATTCAACAGCAAGGGCCTTTGAGTCGCACGCGACCATCTTCGACTTCTTGCGCGGGTGGTGCGCGATCGGCGCATCGATGATGCCATCTTCGGGAGGGGTTCCGATCACGAGCGCCCGGTACTCCTTTTTTACCTCGCCCGCGTTAAATTGCGCGCGCAGCGATTCGTATGCCTCATCCGTTCGCGCGGCCACCAGAAGGCCCGACGTATCGTTGTCGATGCGATGACAAAGACCGGCCTCGAGCATCCCGCGGTCGATGCGCGACTGTTCGGGGAAATTATCCTTGAGCCACGCGGCTACCGTGCCTCGCTCGTCCCCTTTGAGCGACGCGGACGGCATGCCTGCCGGCTTGTCGATGACGAAGATGAGGTCGTCCTCATGTATGATTTCTGGTGTTGCCTTCATAAGAGGTATCTATGTTGTCCCGAATGACACTCGGGAATAATTACAAGAATCCCTCCTTCTCGGAGGGATTCTTGCCCGCGCAATAACGCAGGGAGGGAGATATCACCATATGTAATAAGTGCTTCCGTCAAGCGGTGCCCCGGTGGTGTTGTCCGCACCGAAGATCTTTTTTGTGCCGTCTTCAACGGCTATCGCAACGATGTCGTCGCCCGCGGTCCATGCCGGATTGACCTGGGCTGGCGGGTTTAGCGTTGTGAGGTCGTCAATACATAGCGAACCTTCTTTGGTAGATATTACGGCCTGGGCCGCAGGTGGGGTCGACGCCAGTATCTGGGATGTAACAAGGTTATGCATGGTCATGCCGGTGCATAACATGTTGTCCAAAAAAACCAGCGGCGCAGAGAATGTCGAAGGCGTGGTTTCGAGCTCATCAATGAATAACAGCACCGCATTGGCGGTCTTGTATATATTGTAGGCTTGTTCGGTATTTCCAGCTGCGGTGGGGCTCAAGGCTGCGATGCTCATTACTTTTGCTACCGTTGTATCGACAAAGAGCGCGCCGTCAAGGATGCCTTGAATAGCCGTCTTGCCCTTATTCGCATCGTTGATATCGGCGGCGCTCCATGTGCCTTTGTGCACAAGGCCTGCTGCCTGGAAGACAGTGATATAGGAATCAGCGCTCGTGCCCTTGTTGGTGATGATGAGACCGAGGTAATTATTGTTATACACCCCTTGTTCCATTGGCATGACATTCAGCTTCAAGCTCTGCGCGAGACCACTGATAGCGGGATTGCCGATATTCATCGTTGCAAGGATCGCCCCGGATCCCAGCGAAATCTGCGCGACTACCACAGAGTCGGCGGTCTTGACGGCCACGAGCGGTTGGGTCGCCAAGTTCACGAACGCAATATGCATCGGCTCATCCTGCAGGTTGAAGCTGCGCGCGCCGGCGATCGACCCGCTGGCCAGCCTTGCGGTCCAGAGTATCTTGTCGTCGGTGCTCGTTACCGCGATCACGTCGCCAGTCGAGCTCTTGAACACCTCGATCGAGTGGGCATAGCATCCGGTGATCGATACGGTGGCAGGGCTGGACGAACCGATCACTAGCTGGTTTGTGGTCGTGTCGCTTCCCTGCTTGAGCTGGATCGGCGTTCCGCTGGAGGGCGCGATCGCGATGTCCACCGAAGCGCCAGCAACCCCCTTGCCCGCGCAGTTCGCCTGTGGCTCTGGTGTGCCCGAGGACGGGACTGTTATCGTGATGGTCGCGCTGATGTACGCGCCGGTCTCGGGGTCTATGAGTCCCAGCCGGATC
>JBBAAC010000237.1:0-3452 GCA_041658465.1 bacterium
AATGCCGGCGCGCACGGGATACCTGAGTTTGCAACGATCGCAGAGAAGGCTCTGGCCGCCGTCGACCTCGGCAAGCCCGCCCTTGCACTGCGGACAGACAAGCAAATCCCGAAGGCGCGCATCCAACGGCATCGTCATTTCCCCTTCTTGGATCCTCCGCCGCGGTTATATTCTGAAATCACGCGATTAGTGAGGTCTCTGCCCGAAGGAGCGTAGAGCACGACTTCCTGCGATTTTTCGAGTATCAGGGCGTACCCTTCGCTATCGCCGAACCCTCGAACTATGTCGCGTAACCTCTGAAGGATTCCCTCGGTGAGATGTGTCTCGCGATCGGCTATCTGGCGGCGGAAGTCAGCATAACGCTGCTGCACCTCCACAAATTTGTCTCTATACTGTTTTTCCTTGGCCTCAATCGCCTCGGCTGAAA
Source organism: bacterium (assembly GCA_041658465.1). Taxonomy (GTDB): domain Bacteria; phylum UBA10199; class UBA10199; order 2-02-FULL-44-16; family JAAZCA01; genus JAJZQH01. Next base: position 428 of record JBBAAC010000237.1, read on the forward strand.
GGAGCATCCGATCCCGATCGAGATCATCCTTCATTGCGGTGAGCTCTGCCTGCAGGATATCAAGACGCTGCTGCTTTTCGCGGAACTCGTCCTTCAAGCGCTTCTTGGCCGTCACGCCATCCGACACTTCATTGATAGCGCGGTTGAAGTCCACATATCCGATCTTCACGGAGTCGGCGGTCAGTTCGGAGCCCGCAGAAAAAGCACACAGCGGCGCCCCGATGAGGAGCGCCGCTGCGGCAATCAGGCCGATCAAATGAGCATATCCAACTCGCATTTGCATCTCGCTTACTTTGAGGTGTTGTATACCGATATGATTTTGTCGGTGAGGTCAGTTCCGGGAAGCGAGTACAGCGCCATCTCTCTCGGCACGATCATCGTGAAGCCGTTCGTCTGACCGTACTGCTGGATGACCTTTTGCAGCTTCATGCTGATCGGCTTTATGTAGTTCGACTCCTTGTTTGCAAACTCCTTCTCAAAATCAGCCGATGTCTTCTGAAGCTCGAAGAACTTCTGCTGGAACTGCTGCTCCTTCTCGCCAAGGGCCTCCTTGGAGAGTATGAGCTTCTGCTTGTCGAGGTCTTCCTTCATCTTTTTGAGCTCGCTCTGCATGATCTCGAGCTTCTGTTTCTTCGCCTTGCCGTCGGCCTCAAGCTGCGCCTTTGCGGTCTTGCCTTCGCTTACCTCATTAAGGCACCGGTTGAGATCTACGTAGCCCATCTTTACGCCGTCTGTCGCCTTTACCGTCGCCGCGCCCTCGTCGGTCTTCGCATCAGCCTTTGCCTCGGCCTTTCCCGCGGCCATGGCCGTGCCGGCTGTGACAAGGACCGCAGCCACCAGCATTGCTAACATCTTCTTCATGTCAAACCTCCTCTTTGAACGGTTAACTCTTCAAAAGTCGCGGACATATAATATAATGATACAGGGATTTCAAGGGGAATCGCCGGGCCCTAGAAGAAGTTGCCGATCGTGAAGTTGAATACTGCGGCATCATCCCCTGGCCGCTTGTTGATCGGGAAACCCCATTCGAACCGCAGCGGTCCCATGGGCGAGTTCCACCGAATTCCGGCGCCGTAGTCCAGTTGCAGATTTGTCAGTGAATAGTTCTGGTTCTCCGCAAATGCGTTGCCCGCGTCGAAGAAGGCGACCGCGCGTATGCCCGCCTTGTCGTAGATCGGGATCTCAAATTCCGTAATAAAGAGAAGGAGTTTGTCGCCGCCGTACACGAAATTCTGGTCGCTGCCGGAGACCGTCTGGGGTATCCGGATCGTGGGGCCCACCGAGTCCGGCGCATAGCCCCTGAGAGAGTAGACGCCTCCTGTAAAGTAACGCTCGAAGAGGGGTACCGGCTGATCGTTTAAGCTCCTTATATACCCGATCCTGAAGAATTGTTTAAAGATCAAGCTCTTCCAGATCGGCTGATAGATCATGCTGCGGAAGTTCACGCGGTAGTAATCGTTGTCGCCGCCGAGCTTGGTGCCTGATACCTCCTGCGTAACAATGTCGTAGAAGCCCTTTCTCGGCGTTATGCGATTGTCGCGCGTGTCGTAGGAAAAGGTAAGGCTGACCTGCGATGTGATGCCGCTGGTGTCCTGCTGGAAAAACTGGGGCACGGTCACGCCGAAATCGCCGACCTTCACCTGTTCGAAAGTGTAGCCAAGCTGGGCGGACCAATTGCGGAAGAAGCGATGGCCCAGGGTCACGTCTCCGCCGGTCGATTCGCGCCTGAAGTCAGTATAGCTATAGGCATTGCGGTAGCCGGAGAATCCTGCCATCCACTTCGTATCGAGGAAATAAGGGTCGTTCACCGAGAGCATGAACAGCTGTCTCTTGCTGGAGAGCTCTGCGGAGATCGAACCGCTGACGCCGTAGCCGAAGAAGTTCTCCTTCGAGACCGACGCATTGAACATGAAATGCTCTACCGAGGAGAAGCCGGCGCCGATGTTGAATGTGCCGGTGGGCCGCTCCTTCACAGTGATATTGAGCGTCATCGTGTCATCGCGGCTGCCTCGCGGCGTGGCGAAGTTCACCTCTTCAAAATAGCCCAGCCGCATGAGGTTTTCACGGCTCTTCCGAAGCCCGCGCTCGCTATAGCGATCCTGCTCCTTGACCTCCATCTCGCGGCGGATGACCTTGTCCCTTGTCGTGGTGTTGCCCGTTATGTTTATGCGCTCTACCGTGATGCGCTTACCCTTGTTGATGTTTATGTTGATATCGGCGGTGAGGGTCTCGTCGTTCGGTATCGTGTTCGGCACTATGGCTGCATAGGCGTATCCCTCATCGCCATAGAGCTCCGTGATCCTCTGCAGGTCCTCCTCCAGGACGCGTTGAGAATAGACCTGGCCGCGCTTTGTCTCCAGGAGACTTTGCAGTTCCTCCCTTGTCGTGAGTATGTCGCCCGCGACGGTGACATCGGCTATCTTGTACTGCTCGCCTTCGTGGACCTGGAAGGTCACGAATATGTACTTCTTGTCCTTTGATATAGTGGTCTTGGGCGGGGAGACCTTGACCTTGAGATAGCCGTGATTGAGGTAGAAGAACGTGAGGAGCAGAGCGTCGTTCTTGAGCATCTCCTCCTCGTACTTGCCGCTGCCCGTGAGGAACGACAATGCCGTCTTCTGTTTTGTCTTTACGACCTTGCGTAGTTCTTTGTCAGAGAAGACTTTGTTGCCGATGAATAGAACCCGCCGGACTACCACACCTTCGTGCTCGTAGACGTCGAATATGAGTTTGGAATCGCCCTGCTCGGTTGTCTGCAGGTGGTATCCTACTTCTGCAAGATAGTAACCCTTCTTCGCGTAGGCCGCCTTGATCTTTTCCATCGATTCGGCGACGGCCTTCTCGTCCAGAGGGCTGAACGTCCGCTGCGTCACCTCGCCACGCAGATCATCGCTTTTTATCTTCTTGTTCCCCTCGAACCCTACGTCAGCGACGAGCGGCTTTTCCTCGAGTACGTACGTGAGCTTTACGCCTCCGGCTACCGGCGTGGTCTCCGCGCGGATGTCGCGGAACTGGCCGAGCTTGA
>JBBAAC010000238.1:0-3382 GCA_041658465.1 bacterium
AGGTCAGCGGCGAGACAGGCGCAAAGGCGCCGGCCCCGCCGTTCAACGTGACCGCCACACCCGGCGACTCGCAGATAACGATCAGCTGGGCGCCTGTAACTGACGCTATTTTCTACAACATCTATTGGGGCGCGGCAGCGGGCGTGACGACTTCAAGCACAAAGATCCCCAAGATCTCGGGTCCGTTCATCCACGACAAGCTTACAAACGGCACGAACTACTTCTACATCGTGACCGCAGAGAACGCGGTCGGCGAGGGCGAGCTGTCGGATGAGGTCTCTGCGACGCCGATGCAATAAGGGCAGCCGCCGCCACCTTGCGTGAAGCCAGGGGCGCCCGCCAACATCAAGGCGGTTCCGCTAAGCAGCCAGGCGAATGTGAGCTGGGACGTCGTCCAGGACGCCAGCGAGAGATACATCATAGTGGGCGCGGCCAAGCAGGGGGTGTTTGATCACGGCAAGGTCTTCATATTCAGGTAGTGGCAGCGGCGGCGAACGCGCGTAATCAAACGATAAACAAATGCCCCGGGAATTTCCCGGGGCATTTTGTATTCCGCTTCCGCGTCATCTAGCGGACCCGGACTTCGCCTCCCATCGGCGTGGCGGGCAGATTCAAATTCCATACTATGGCGGAGGCATTGTCGCAATCCAGATTGGCGTCGCTCAATGCGGGGCCGCCGAGGAAGATGCACGCGTAGGCATCCTGCAGCTGCCCCATCTGCCGCGAGAACGTCACGCCGTCGATCATAATGTCCTTGTACCCGTCGTTGTTGATGTCGCCCGCCGGCTGCATTGAAACGCCGAGCGCGTAATCGAGGTTATCAAATCCAGTGTCCACGGACGGCCAGTCGTGCGTGACCATGACATCGGCAGCACTCGTTCCGACCGGACCTGTGAGGCCGTCGCTTCCGTGGAAGATGTAGACGCGACCGTATCCGCGCGGGTTTGCGTGGTATGGCGCCGCGACCGCTATATCGCCCCGGCCGTCGCCGGTCATGTCGGCAATAGCTACGGCCATGCCGAAGCCGTCGTTTACCGCAGTCACCTCACCGGTAAATGTGGCCGCCGCGCTTGCGATGGTGACGTTGCCGCTCAATCCGGCAGCACCATTGAAGAGATAGGCCTTGGGTGCCTGGCCTTGCTGCGGCGGACCTATGATGAAGTTGAGGCCGGGGATGACGTTTACGTCGCCGACCGGAATGATGGGGCCGCCGCCACCGTTGAATCTCGCCATCGCAGGCGCGCCGACGAGCAGATCGGCCTTTCCGTCGTGGTTCACATCGCCGCCTGCAATCGAGGCGCCGAACCCGTCAAGGTCGATGCCGCTGCTGATCCTGGCATCGGCCGCCTTGAGGGCCGCAATGTCTGTTGATCCATAGTGGATCGTGACTTGGCCCCTGACGCTGCCTGCATCGAAATCCGCGACAATGCTCCCTATTGCGAAGTCGGCCATTCCGTCTCCATTGAAGTCCGCGATAGGCGCTACTGCGATGATCTGTACCGCTGCGAGGCCGCCCGGCTCGATGCCCTGCTCCTCATATGGCGTCCATGACGCGTCCGCATTTCCAAGCGCGATCGTGCCGGAAAATACATCGCGCCCCAGGAAGAGATAGATCATCTGCACAGGGCCCATTTGATCGTTCACGGTTTCGACTACGATGAAATCCGATTTGCCGTCGCCGTTCACGTCGCCGACGGATCGGGCGACGAGAGTCGGATCCAATGCCCCGGAGGCGAAGACCGCGGTCGGCTCCGGACTGGTGATATTATCCCAGTAGAGCAGTTCCGTCTGCATGGGCTGCGGGCACGCTTCACCCGCAACCGCGCATTGAGGAGGCGCTACGCCGTTATCACAATATGCGGGCCAACCGCCGCACTTGGAACCTCCGCAGACATCGCTTACGCAGATGCCATAATCGAGATCACAGTAGTATCCCTCAGCGCAGCCCGCGTCATTATCGCAGAAGACCATCTGGGCGTAACATCTCTCCAGGTCTGGATTGCAGGTGTCCCCATCCTTACAACCGCATTGCGTGCCGGTGTATTCGATGCACGTGCCGGCAATGCACTCTCCACGCGCACAGAATGGCTGGCCCACGGGTTCCTTGGCGCTGAATGCGCAGTCCGCGCGCCAGTCGCCGCTTACGTTGCCCAGATTCTGGGCCTCTAATCCTACCGCGGTCCTTATCCGATTTGGGTCAGTGTATATTGGGACCGGGTAGATGTAGAAATCAGGATTGAGTTGTCCCCTGATATCGAACTGCAGAGGCATTCTGAGCACGTCTCTAGAAAAGAGCTCGCTGCCGAGCAGCACAAAACCAGCGCCGGCCCCGTCATTGTAGCCCCGGTTTCCTGCAGCGACATCCGCCGTGCCGGCAGCGTCGCCGTCGATGTTCCGCGGGTTCCTGAGCATGGTGTGGATCTGGTACTGAATCATCTCCATGACCTCCGACGTGAGGTCCACTGATTTCAGGCCCGGCAGCAACTCTACGAGATAGATGCTGTCGTATGCAGCGGGCCAGTTGAGTTCGATAGTCTGGGCGTCTTGTTGATAGAGCGTGAGCGGTACCTCAATGAGGCTGCCGTCAAATTGCTGCAGATAGACGTTGATGTAGTCAATGGCAGCGTCTTTATCGATCGGCTGGCTGAACGTGATGGTCGCAAGGCTCGTGTCGTCCGGGTTGATGTTTTCGTTGATCGTGTCCTTTGAAAGCGTGCTCGTGATCGTGATCTCCGTGAGGCCTTCCCCGCCGCCGGTGCCGCCACCGCCGTCCGTGCCTCCAGTTTCGCCGCCTCCGCCTTCAGTCGAGCTCAGCCACTCGGCGCCAGAACCGCCGCTGCTGCAGCCGAACGAGAAGACGATGGCAGCGGCTGTGGCCAGTGCCATGAATGTCCAGAAGAGCCTGCAAGGCATTTCAAGGACGTTAATTTTTGACTTCATAACGCCTCCTGCCGAAAATGATTATCATCTCAGACCATCTCATTAATAGAGCAGGAAACATGCCAAGCGATGCGCTTGCCGAGGCCAAAAAAACATTTTAAAATCAGTATGTTAAATAGGTATTGGATGGGTATGAGAGCTGGATGGGTGGGCAGAAGCAAATTTCGTCAAATTGTTGGCGTAAGATATTACCCGGTCTCAGCAGGTCTGGCGGCGGGCTGAAACTGCTGCCGGAGCGAGGATCAGCGCGAGTATGGCGGCGCTGGCGGCCCCGAGTCTCCACTCGCCTATCGAGAATGTAATGGCGATGTTGAAGACGGCGATCCCCGCATAGAACGCGGGGTAGATCCAAGTCGTACGATGGTACGATGGTACGATGGTACGATGGTACAACACCTTGGGGAAAAGGTGCCAGGCAAGGACGTTGAACCCGATGATGGCG
>JBBAAC010000239.1:0-3372 GCA_041658465.1 bacterium
TGCGCCGCCCGCCCTCTGCCAGCAGCCGCGCTGCCATGATCATTCCCAGGCCCTCGGCCTCGGCCGATGGAGCGTCATGGCTCCATCCGACAGACTCCGTGCCGTCGAGACTCGTGATAGTCGCGCGCATGGAAATGCGATCTCCGTCCATGCGTGCAAGCGCGCTCAGGGGGACCTGACATCCCGCGCCTATCCCATTCATCAGCGAACGCTCAGCGATCACGCACGCGCGAGCATCAGGGTCGTCGAGCCTCCCAACAATCTCGAGCAGCTCGTCGTCCCCTTCGCGCGCCTCGATTCCAAGCGCGCCCTGGGCCGGGGCTGGGAGCCAGCGATCGAGCGGAAGATACTCGGTGATAACGCCTTCCAGTCCCAGGCGGATGAGCCCCGCCGCTGCCGCGATGATCGCGTCGTAGCGACCTTCCCTCAGCTTGCGGATGCGCGTGTCGACATTCCCGCGCAGCTCCTCCACCTTGAGATCGCTCCGCAATCCCAGCAGCTGGGCGCGGCGGCGCAGGCTGCTCGTCCCCACCACGGAACCGGCCTTGAGCGCGGAAAGCGACGCGCCGTCCCTCGTGACGACCACGTCCTGCGGGTTGGCCCTCGCCGGGACCGCTGCGATCGTAAGCCCCGAAGGAATCGCCGTGGGGAGGTCCTTCAGGCTGTGCACCGCAAGATCGATCTCGCCGCGCAGGAGCGCGTGTTCCAGCTCGCGCACGAAGATCCCCTCGTCCAGCCGGGAGAGCGGCGATGCCTGCGAGCGATCACCCTGGGTGACAATTTCCCGGACGACGCATTCATGCCCCGGCGCCACGCGAGCCAGGGCGCTCTGGACCAGTCGCGCCTGCGTCATCGCCAGCGCGCTTCCGCGAGTTCCGACGACTATCTTCTTCTTCAGCATGAGATCCTTTCCTGCCCTTGCCCTGGTTCCACTTCTCGATGAGATGCCCCATGCGTTCTTGAATTATCTTCTCCACATCCCGCGCCGCCGCGATCTTCTTCTGGAGATTGGCGTCGCGCACCAGGGAGAGGTCGTCGATGTTGTAGAGGTGCACTCCCTCAATCTCCTTAACGCCGGGATCGATATCCCTCGGCACGGCGGTGTCGATGAAGATGAGCGGCCTGCCGCCGCGGCGCTGCATCACCTCTCGCACCTGCGCCCTGTGTATGATGATGTGCGGCGCGGCGGTGGAGCTTAGGACGATATCCGCCCGCTCCATGAATTCAAAAAGCGCGTCGAACCTCACGGCCTCGCCGCCCACGCTGCGCGCCAGCTCCTGCGCGCGTTCGAAGGTTCGGTTCGCGACGAGGACCTTCCTGATCCCCCGGCTCTGCAGATGCCGGATCGAGAGCTCGCTGATCTTGCCGGTCCCGATGATGAGCACAGTCTTTCCATCGAGATCGCCGACCGCTTTCCTGGCCAGCTCGATGCTGATGGAACTCACGGAGACCGCGCCCTTGCCGATCTGCGTATGGCTCCTCGCGTGCGAGCCCGCCCTGATCGCCTCGTCGAAGACCTCCGTCAAAATCTCCCCGAGGCCGCCCGCATCGCGCGCGACCTGATAAGCCTGTTTTACCTGGCCCAGTATCTGAGGCTCGCCGATAACCATCGAGTCCAGGCTGGCCGCCACCTTGAAGAGCTGAAACGCGGCGTCCATGCCGCTGCCGTGGTAGAGGAATTGCGCGAACGTGGATTCGTCGATGCCGTGGAATCGCGCCAGGAATCTCACGAGCTCGCTGCAGTCGCAGTCCTTGTTCATGACCGCGTAGAGCTCCACGCGGTTGCACGTCGAGAGTATCGCGGATTCGAGCACAGGCCCCTGCTCCTTTAGCAGCCTCACCGCCTGCCCGAGCCGGTCAGGCGGAATAGCAAGACGCTCCCTGACCTCAACCGGCGCAGTCTTATGATTTATCCCGCAGACTCGAAGTATCACTCGCTTCCCCTCGATGTTTTGACTGAAGGGCATCTCTAAAAATCTACTTATAAGCCTGTCATTCCCGCATGTTGTTAGCGGGCCTACCTGCCGGCAGGCAGGAATCCCATGTAATCATTGAATCCATGATCTCCTGCACAAGCCTTCGCGCCTCTTTCGTCTTGCCGTCCCTCAGAAGATAGAGCAGCGGAGAGCGGATGAGGTTTTCATAGAGCGTCGCACGAACGCACGGGTTTGCCGCGCGCACCCCGGGCTTACGCCTGAGTGCGCCAAGCATTCGCGCCAGAGTTGCATATTCCCGCCCTATGCATGCGGAGCAGCGCTCCTTCAGCACGCGAGCGAGCAGCGGGCTCTGTCCGTCGGTGGATATGCAGATCGAAAGCGAGCCGCGGCGCAGCACGGCGGGCACGATGAAAGTGCTCGCATCGGGCATGTCGACCGCGTTTACAAGCGCGCGGAGACGCGTCGCATCTTTGGCGATTCGAGCGTTTGTCGCTGCGTCGTCGGTCGCGGCGATGACCAGCCACGCGCCCCGCAGGAATTTTTGCTGATATCGGTCGTTCAGATGGCGAATACAGCCGCGCCTTGCTAGATTCGCGATGCCCCGCGTGACCTCGGGGCTCACGACGGTCACGTCCGCGCGGGCGGAGAGCAGCGAACGCACCTTGCGCTCCGCCACCTTGCCGCCGCCGACGACGACACATCCCTTCCCAACGAGGTCAAGATGGACGGGATAATAGGTCGTTCGCTCGTAGCCTCTTTTCATCGGGCATCCCCGTCACGGCCTTTTGATGGCAACAGCAGGTTTTCCCAAAGTAGCTGCAAGCCATTATGGATCAGATCCAGATCGACGCAGCGAATCGTCCGGCATGCGCGCCTGAGAATTATCGCATCGCCGCCGGTGGCTATGACCAGGGGTTTCCCGCGCGATTGCTTTGCGATGGATCGCACGAGACTATCCACGAGCCCCGCGTAGCCGCGCACGACGCCGGAGTTAATGGCCTCGCGCGTGTTGCGGCCGATTGTGCGCATCGTCGCATGCGGTTTTACCAGCGGCAGCTTTGCGGTCGTCGCATGCAGCGAAGCAGCGGCGGTCGCAAGCCCGGGCACGATCGCGCCGCCCGCGAATTCTCCGCGCGCATTAACGAGGTCGATCGTTATAGCGGTGCCGGCATCGATTACGATGACCGGTTTCTGATATCGCTGATACGCGGCATATGCAGCCACAAGCCGATCCGCGCCGAGCTGAGCACGATCGTAATTTTTGATCCGCATCGGTATCGTATTGCACGTGGCAAAGAGCGGTGCGATTCCGAACGCGCGTTTGCAGGCGCGCCCGAAGAGGCGATCGAGCCGGGGCACCACGCTCGCGATGCAGACGCCATCGATCGCGCGCTTGCCCGCCTTCGCCCGCAGCGATTTCACAATCGCAGCAGCA
>JBBAAC010000240.1:0-3270 GCA_041658465.1 bacterium
GCGATCGGCGCCCTGCTCTATTTTCGGGAGCTTGGCTATGGCGCAAAGCGCCGCGTGCGCACGGCAGAGGTAGAACAATGACACGAATAACGGAGGTTCTATGCGTGACAATTACATCGTCGGGATAATAGGCGCGGGCAACATGGGCGAGGCGCTCATAAAGGGCCTTTTGCGCTCCAACCTCGTGCGCTCCTACGAGATCATCGCTTCAGCGCGCAGCGCCAAGCGCGTGCGTTTTCTCGAGAAGACCTACGGCGTGCATACCACGCGCAATAACCTGGCCGTAACTTCCGCCTCGGATACGCTCCTGCTTGCCGTGAAGCCGCAGGACATGGAGGGCGTCTGCAGCCAGATCAAGCCCGCGATGACCAAGAATCATCTGGTGATCTCCATCGCGGCCGGTATCGATTTCTCGCGCCTGCGCAAAATGCTCGGGCCAAAACCCAGGCTCATCCGCGTCATGCCGAATCTGCCCGCGGTCATCGACGAGGGCGTCTCCGCCATATTCTGCGGGCCGAGGATGCCGGAGCGCTACCGCAGGTTTGCGCACCAGATCTTCCAGGCGGTCGGACAGACGGTGGACGTGCGCGAGGAGAGGCTCATGGACGTGATCACCGGTCTCTCCGGCACAGGGCCCGCTTACTTCTTCGCGCTGATGGAGGCGCTGCACTCGGCGGGCAAAAAGCTCGGCCTCACGGACCAGATGGCGCGCTCGCTCACCCTGCAGACCGCCGTGGGCGCTGCCGAGATGGCGGCGCAATCCGGCCGCGACCCCGAGGAGCTGCGCGCGCAGGTCACTTCAAAAAAGGGAACCACGTGGGCCGCCATGAAACACCTCAAGCGCAAGAATTTCTGGAAGATCATGGAAGACGCGGTGGGCGTCGCCACCAAGCGCGCAAGGCAGTTGAGGACCCTCAGACGATGACAGATCGCCAGGCCATGTTGAATATCCGCGAGCATTCGAACGGCGTCACGATCGAGTGCCGCGTCACCACGCTCGCCGGGCGCAGCGCCATCAGAGGCGAGCGCGAGGGGGCGCTGGTCGTTGGCCTCAACGCCCCGCCGATCGAGGGCCGCGCCAACGAGGCGCTCATCGCGTTTATGGCAGAGCTCCTGCACATCCCCCGCTCCCGGATATCGCTCTTGAGCGGCGAGCACAGCCGCAACAAGGTCCTCTTCATACAAGGCGTCACAGCCCGGCAGCTCTCGTCTGCATTATGATGTGAAACACATCGTCTTGACAATGCACGTCAATATGTACTAGAGTGCGCCTTCTTTTTTTCATGCAGAGCAGTATATTTATCAGAAGCAATGTAAAGAGCAGGAAAGGGTTGAAAATGTGCAGGCGAATGAATAGATAACAACGCTAACCCATTGATACCTCAGATGCTTTATGATTAACGCCATGCTAATCTTAACCTGCCGCTAATTCTTAGCAACTCTTCCACACATTCAGCCGATAATGTATAATAGAAGCAGAAAGGCTCCTGTGCTCATTGACAGATTCTTGGCCCCGTGTAAATCTAGCCCTCGTCGGAGGGCTAGGGCCAATGGACAAGAGCGAGGCTAAGTGCAAACTCCAGATGATGCTCCTGAAGGGCTCGTTAGCGTATACAAAACACGCAAATGAGCGCATGGCGGAGCGAAAATTCACGGCTCAGGATGTAATCCGAGCCCTGACCGGCGGCGTTATGGAAGAGGGCCCGACACCGACAAAGAAGATTCAAGGTTTTGAGTGTGTAATGAGAACGCAACTTAATGACGGAAGGGTTTTGGAAGTTCCCATCGTCGTTGATGAAACTGCCGGGCGAATTATCGTGAAGTCAGTTGTGAGAAAATCAGGGTAGGGTAACCGAAAGGGCACCATCAAGGGGGAGGAAGGAGGCGCTTATGAGCATCAAGTGTTTTGAATGTGGCAAGGTGATGAAAGAGAAAAAGATCACGCATCATTATACAGAGAGTGGTCTCGATAATGTGTATCTTGAAGGCGTCTCCGAATTTTCTTGCCCGGAATGCAAGAATAGCTTCGTCGACATTCGGGAGCCGGTTCTTCTGCATATCGTCTTGGCAAGTGTGTTCTCCATAAAGAAAGGTATGCTGCACGGGCCGGAAATCCGCTTTATGAGAAAAGAAGTCGGGATGAACGGCAAGGTATTTGCTGAGTTTATTGGTGTCGATCCTGTAACGTTGTCGAGATGGGAAAATCATCCAGGTGACGCTAACAAGTCGGAATCAAACGACCGCCTCATTCGGCTTGCGTTCAAAGTCATGATGTACGAGCGCCTCAAGACCATGGTGTCCTGGCTCGAGGATCAGATCAGCAAATCGCAGGTGTTTTCGTTGCGCAAGGAGCGCGTCGATATTCACACCGATGCGATGAAGTACCTTTCGATTCCTGGTGTCACTCAGAGGACGGAATGCGTGTGAGGTTGTATTCGCAGTCCAATCGATTGAACCCCAAACCCTCGCCGGCCGCTAGGAGCTCGCGCGGTGATCCATTTTCGGGCTCTCATTACTCAAGTGACCAGCTCCGCAGCGCCGACTTGCCTGATGCCTGCCAAGATCGTCTCCGGCCCCTCGACCCAATCGGCAAGTCCGTCAGGAAACCTTGGGTGCCGGCTGAACGGATCCTTAGTCGGCGATTCGGATCCATGCGCGTTCGATCAACTCCGCAGTTGAACATTGGTGCTTGGAGTTTGTGCGCGATGCTCTTCAGAGAGATTTCAGGGTTGCCTTCAAGGCCACATAAGCTGACTGGCAACCAGCTGCCCGGCCTTCTGAGCCCCAATCCATGTGGCCGCCTCCGCAACTGCCGCGGAGAGCGATGGCGACCGCTCACCAGGGCCGTGGGCATCCGACCCAATAAAATGGACCATGTCCCTCTCGAGGAGCTCCCTCACGGTCCGGAGAACGCGCTTCTCATAATACCCCAAGATGCTGCCGGCATTGATCTGGAGAAACACACCCTTGCAGAGAAACGGCATCAGCACCGAGGCATCCTCCATCACCGCCGCATTCCTTTCGGGATGCGCCAGGATCGGGGTGACACCGCTCTCCATCAGCGACGAGAGCACGCCGTCCGCATACGGAGGTATGCCCTGCATGGGACATTCGATGAGGGCGCACCTGCTGCCGGAGAGCATCAAACCGGGATCGGCAGCCAGCCTCGCGGGGAGATCCGGAACGAGATAGAGCTCGGCGCCGGAGAGGATCTCGATCTCAATGTGCCGCTTGTCCGCTTCCCGGCGCAGCGATTCGAGTTTTGCGGCG
>JBBAAC010000241.1:0-3262 GCA_041658465.1 bacterium
TAGGAGTTTGACGCTGGAAACCGACCTGAGTTTTCACCCGCCCTCGGGTGGATCCTCGTCGCATGAAATAGGGTACGATTCCCGTGTGGTGTCGGCATCGAGGTCGATGTTTGCTTGGTGCTTATCAGCCCGAACCTGAGTTGGACCCGGAACCCGACGAGCACCCCGTACTGCCGCGGAGCAATGCTTCAAAGAGCGCGAATTCAAGACTTCGTATCACGTGGGTTCCCCGCTGACACCACAAACCAGCGGGGAGGTGTGCGATGGATCTGATCCATCCGAGATGTGCCGGTGTTGACGTACATCAGAAGACGGTGGTGGCCTGCGTGCGCATTGCGATGAAGCGGAAGGTGGTTCAGGAAGTCCGTACCTTCGGCACGACGACCAGCGATCTGCTGGCGCTGTCGGACTGGCTCTCGTCGCACGGCTGCACGCATGTGGCGATGGAGTCGACGGGGATTTACTGGAAGCCGGTGTGGCACGTATTGGAAGGCACGTTCGAACTGGTGCTGGCCAATGCGATGCACATCAGGAACATCCCCGGGCGAAAAAGCGACGTCAACGACGCGACGTGGATCGCGGATCTCTTGGCGCATGGGTTGATCCGCGGCAGCTTCGTTCCTCCGACGGTGATCCAGGAACTGCGGGACCTGACGCGAAGCCGGAAGCAACTGGTCCGGGAGATCGCGCGGCACACGCAGCGGCTGCAGAAGGTTCTCGAAGACGCGAACGTGAAACTGACGGAAGTGTTGAGCGACGTGCTGGGCAAGAGCGGTCGAGCGATCATCGATGCGCTGATCGCGGGAGAGAAGGACCCGGAGATCTTGGCAAACCTTGTGGGCGGAAATCGCCTGAAGGCCAGCCACGAGGAACTCGTGGCGGCGCTCCACGGCCGGGTGACGAGTCATCACCGCTTTCTGCTGAACCTTCACCTTGTTCAGATCAAGGCCCTCGAATCTGCTGTTGGCGAACTGGAGGTGCGCGTGGGCGAAGCCCTGGGGCCCTTCCGCGAGTCCGCCGAACTGCTGAAGACGATCCCCGGCGTCAGCGATACCGTAGCTCGCGTGATCATCGCGGAGATCGGTTTGGACATGGGTCGCTTTCCGACCTCCGGGCACTTGATCTCGTGGGCCGGTCTGTGCCCCGGGATGAACGAGAGTGCGGGAAAACGGTTGTCCAGCCGGATCCGGCCGGGAGCCCCGTGGCTGAAGACGACGCTGGCGCAAGCGGCATGGGCTGCCATCCGAACCAAGGGGAGTTACCTTCGGGCGCAATTTCACCGTCTGAAAAGTCGCCGTGGACCGAAGAAGGCGATCATCGCAGTCGCTGCCTCGATGCTCACCGCCGTGTACCACATGTTGAAGGATCATGTTCCGTACCACGACCTCGGTGGCGATTACTTCGACCGGCGAGACAAGTCCGTTATGGCCAAACGTCTGATTAACAAACTGAATACCCTCGGATTCCATGTCGAGGTCAGCCCGGCAACGTGAATCTATTTCTTTCAAGCGAGACGATGAAATGACACCCGATGAGTACGTCGAAGGGATTCTGGTGAAGTACGCAGTGCCCCGCGGCCCAAACTCGCCCGCTGAGCAGCTCGGTTCTGCAGTGGCCGGCCCGTTGCGCTCCTGGGCGAATCAGTACCTGAGCGCGCTGCAGTACTCCGGTTCATACGCCAAGGAAACCGGCGTCCATGGGATCTCGGACGTTGACGTCTTCATCTCGCTCAAGTCGGAAACGCCGGGGACACTCAAGGAGCTCTACAACCAGCTCCACAGCCTCGCCAACAATCAGGGCTGGTCACCGCATCAGCAGAACGTGTCGATTGGCATCACCGTCAACGGAACGAAAGGGGACCTGGTGCCCGGCAAGGTGCAGTCGGGCCATCAGAACTACCACAGCCTCTATCTTCGCAAGCGAGACTCCTGGACGCAGACCAACGTCGCGCTGCACGTCGACACCGTCCGCAGCTCGAACCGCCTGCGAGAGATTCGGGCAGTGAAGATCTGGCGCTTTCTCCACGGCTTTGATTTCCCGTCGCTGCATCTCGAGCTGTTCATCATCCAGGCACTCTCTGGCCACTCCAGGACGACCCTTGCCGACAATGTCCTGCATGCGTTAAGAACGATCGGGACTTCGCTCGCGAGCACCCGCATTGTGGACCCGGCGAACACCAACAACGTCCTCTCCGACGACCTCACGAAGGCAGAGAAGGAGCACATCGCCAGCCGCGCGGCGCAGTCGGCGCGTGAGCAGTACTGGAAGGACATCATCTCGTGACGGACCCCTTGCCCAACCGACTGACTGACATCCTCGACGGCCTTCAGGCCCGGCTGGAGGGTGGCTTGCGGGGCAACCGGACTGCAGTCACGCATCCGGGTGCCCGCGGCGAAGCATCCGAGGATGACTGGTTGCGCGTCCTCAACGATCACCTGCCGCGCCGATATCAGGCCGACCGAGCCTTCGTGATCGACTCGCGCGGAGATTGCAGCGACCAGATCGACATCGTCATCTACGACCGCCAGTACTCGCCCTTCCTCTACAACCAAGCGAACCAGCGCTACGTTCCGGCCGAAAGCGTGTACGGCGTGCTGGAGGTGAAGCAGGATCTAAGCCGCGAGCATGTACTTTATGCAGCGGAGAAAGCCTCATCCGTGCGCCGCCTGCACCGTACATCTGCCCCGATCCTCCACGCTGGAGGAGCGTACGAGCCACGGGCCCTGCCGCGCATCGTAGCCGGTCTCGTCACCTATCAGAGTTCTTGGAACCCGCCTTTCGGGGACGCGCTCCGTAGTGCCTTGAGCGAACTCGGCGTCGAAGGGCAGCTCGACGTCGGATGTGCGCTCGTCCACGGCGCGTTCGAGGCAACCTATCGCGCCGGCCACCCCGTTGACGTCACCCTTGCCCAGGGCCAGCGCTCGCTCGTGCAGTTCTTGATGCGCCTATTGAAGCAGCTCCAGGCGCTGGCCACTGCTCCGGCGATCGATTACGGGGCGTACCTTGCGCGCTTCGACCGCGAACGTGACGGATCATGAACAAGGAACGGCGAATTGCATGAAGCTCGCACTCCAGAAACTCGAAGCGCACCTGTGGAGCGAACTGCTGAAGGACGACAAGCACTGGCAGTACAGCGTACCGCCTCATTGCCAGTTCCAAGGAGTTCATTGAACGATGGCTCTCTCGCTCAACAAACCGAAGCTCGACAACCTTGCCGGCGATATCTGGAAATCCGCCGAGCGCCTGCGCGGCAAGTTCAAGG
>JBBAAC010000242.1:0-3248 GCA_041658465.1 bacterium
GTCTTCCCGGATGAGCGGGCCCGTTGCGGCATGCGCCGTCGTACTTGGGCTTTCTCCCCTCTGCCAGCGCCTGTTCACGCTTTGCCTCCAGCTCCTCGGGCGTGCATGTGCAAGGGTAGGCATTGCCGGCGGCCAGGAGCTTTTTCACGTGCTCGCGGTAAAGGTCCGTGCGCTGGGTCTGATAAAAGGGCCCCTCGTCCCAGTCCATGCCGAGCCAGCGCATGCCGTCCAGGATCGACTGCTCGAACTCCTTTGTCGAGCGCTCGAGATCCGTGTCTTCGACGCGAAGTATGAATACGCCGCCATGATGACGCGCGAAAAGCCAGTTGAAGAGCGCGGTGCGAGCGCCTCCGATGTGCAGCGCCCCTGTCGGTGATGGTGCAAAGCGAACACGTGGTTTCATTGTATTCTCCGTATCTATTCAATCACAAATCCAGCATATCCTACGACCGCGTCGTAGTCGCCGGACACGTCTCCGGACGTGGCATGCTTTATCAGCGTGGCCTTCTTTGCGCCGAGCTTTGAAGCGGCAAAGATCGTGATGGCTGTCGGCAGCACGCCGCACATCGATATGCGGTTTGTTGCGCATGTCGATACCAGGCCGTCGGCATCCAGCGCAAGCACGCGGTCTATCGCCATCTGATCCTTCTGTCTCGTGCGCTTTTCATCCTCATAATGATTCATGTCCGTGCTCGCTACGATGAGAACCTCTTCCTTCACGCTCTTTACGACATCCGCAATCGCCTCGCCTATCCTGCGGCACTCTGCCACATCGACCCTGGAAATACAGATGGGGACGATCGAGAGCTTTGGCTGGCGCGCCAGCAGGAATGGCAGTTCGACTTCAAGCGAATGCTCCGCCATGTGTGCGGAGTGGTCGTCGGCAAGATCCGGGCACGCGGAGAGCAGCTTCTTTGCCAACGGCTCATCGACCGGTATAGTTCCGGTCGGGATCTGCCAGGAGCCTGTGGACCACACGGCTGCGCGGGCGCCCATTCCCGTGTGATTCGGCGAGAGCACTATGCATAGCCGCGGGACGACAACGCTGGCGAATACAGCCCCGGCCACGGCGCCGGAATATACATAGCCTGCATGTGGAGCCACGGCCGCCAGCGCCTTGCGAGGCTTTGCATCGACATTGAGTAAACGATCGACCTCGTCCTTCAGCGATGACTTGCTGCCCGGATAGAACTGCCCAGCAACTGCAGGTTTGCGTTCCATTTGATCCTCCTTTTGGCCTAGACCTTGTCGGCGCCGTGCCTTTGATGGATCTTTTCTATCAGATGCTTGGCGTCCCGCTCCCTGCTCTCGCGCAGCAGGGAGAAACCGCGTCCCTGTTCCTCCGTAATCTCGCGCGAAAATACGCCGGACTTTATCTCGTCCAGTATGAGCTTCATCTCGGCGCGCATGGCGTCGCCCGCGAGCCTCGGGCCGCGGGTCGCGGCGCCGTACGCCGCGGTGTCGCTGATGCGCGATCGCATGCCTGCGATGCCGAAGCGATAGAGGAGATCGACGATGGGTTTTAGTTCCCGGACACAGCAAAAATACGCGATTTCCTCATTATAACCCGCATTCACAAGCGTCTCGAACGCCCCGCGTGCCAGCTCGGGCATACCTCCGCAGAGCAGGGCCTGCTCCACAAAGAGGTCCGTCTCCACCTCTTCGGCGAACGTGGAGTCGATGAAGGGTCCTGTGCCAGCGATGGATCTCGCATACTCCATGGCCCGCTCCCTTGCGCGGCCGGTCGCGTCCTGTGCCACAGCCACGACGCACGGCACTGCCCCGTGCTCGAGAAAACCCTGTCTCACCGCGTCCCCGTGCGCCAGGGGGGCCACGAGGATGACATCCAGATCCGGCCGAGGCGTTATCCTCTTATAGTGAACGTTGAACCCGTGGGCAAAGAGCAGGGCAGCGCCTCTGGGGAGGTTTTGGCAGAGCGTATCATTATAATAGGCCGGCTGCTCCGAGTCGGGGAGCATTACCGCCGCAAGGCCCGCACCCTTGGCAGCCGCTGCCGCCTCTGTGTGCACCAGCAGGCCGGCCTCCCTGGCCGCAGCAATGCGCGGGCTTTCAGGCCTCAACGAGACGGCTACAGTCCTCCCGCTGTCCCGGAGGTTTAAGGCCTGGGCCTTCCCCTGGGAACCAAAGCCGCATATCAGGATTTCGTCTGATCCAGGTTTCATCGGCATACGCAGGCGCACCTAGCATCCGACTTTGGAAAAAGCAAGCTAAGACACAGCAATCTGGTCACACAAATCAATGAGTTGTAAAATAAGTCTAACTAAAAACTTTAATTACTGCCATCTAATCTCATGCTTGACAGTGCGGAACCCTTCGTTATAGGGTCGCGCGCCATGCTGCGCACGGTCTTAAAATCCAAGATCCACCGCGCCCTTGTGACCCGCGCTGATATCAGCTACGAGGGTTCGATCACGATCGACCGCGACCTTATGGAGGCAGCAGACCTCGTCGAGTACGAGGAGGTGCATGTCTGGGACATCACCAACGGCCAGCGGCTCATGACCTACGTGATGGAGGGCGAGCGCGGCTCTGGTATCGTAGCGATAAACGGAGCTGCAGCGCACCTGGTGAAGAGCGGCGACCGCGTGATAATCGGAAGCTTCGTGACTTGCGACGAATCCGAGCTCAGCGATCACCTGGTCAGGAAGGTATTTGTGGACGATGCAAATCGAATAGGCAGCATCGAGCTCTTGAGAATAAAGGGGATGGCTATCGGCAGGAAGAGAATGTCGGTACAGGGGGAGAGCCGTCCATCATGAAGGGTTTTGAAATCCTGATAGATGATATCCCTGAGGAAGGGCTTGAAATCAGAGCCTCCGAAGGAGACCCATGGCTGGCGGATGGGGTCAGGGACGCTTTTGGCGATGCATTCGATAAATCGAGCACTGCCCGGCTGACGCTGGAGATCCACAGGGTTGAGGGCAATGTGAATCTGGATGGACAGATCGCCCTCACGACGCACCAGGCGTGCGACCGTTGCCTCGAGCGGTATGAAGACAGCGCTTCGATTCCGCTTCACACCGTATTGGCGCCGCTTTTTGAGACGAAACGTCAGCGCGAGCGGGAAGAGGAGTCCGGCGTCGAGCTCGTGAAGGAGGATCTCGAGTTCGGATTTTACGAGGGAGATCGCATAGACCTGGCAGACGTCGTGCGCGAGCTTATTGTGCTCGCGTTACCGATGAGGCACCTTTGCCAGGATGATTGCAAAGGGCTTTGCCAGCGATGCA
>JBBAAC010000243.1:0-3232 GCA_041658465.1 bacterium
CTCAAGGGGCATGCAGACAAGCTTGGCGTTTATGATATGTTTGTGGCCGATGTGAAGAAGTCGCGCATCGAAGGTTACAATGCGGCCCTCGACGCGATAAAGAAGCGCGAGGGCGGCCTCGCCGATGCAAAGGTCGTAAAGGAGCGGTTGGACGCGCTTGAGCGCTCGGCAAAGGAGCACAACGGAACATATGGCGAGCTTCGCAAGCAGTTTGACGAGGTCAGGCGCGCCGTGCGCGCGGGAATTCGGAAATAGGAGGTATATATAATGATACGCAATAGCCTCTTTGACAGGATCAGGTTCGTGACGATGGCGTGCGCCATCTTGTTCGCAGGCCTTGTCTTGACCTCATGCGGCGGAGACGATCCGATGCAGATCAATCCGGACGTCGACAACCTGCCGCCCGTTGCGGTCATAGAGATTTCGCCGGCGACCGCTGTGCCTAAGCAGCTCATGACGCTCGACGGCAGCGGATCGAGCGACCCCGAGGGCGCGCCGATAGCCTCCTACAAGTGGCAGCAGCAGGGCGGCCAGCCAGTGACCCTCAGCGCCACGGATACGGCGCAAGTATCGTTTGCGGTCCCCGATGCGACGACCACGCTGGTGTTCGAGCTGGTGGTCACGGACGACAAGGCATCCGCCAGCACCCCGGCGCGGGTCGAGATCCCGGTGACCGCAGTAGCTTCGGCCCAGCAGACGGCCGTATTCGTCTCGGCGGGCAGCGGCAACGACGCGGTCTCCAGGAATGGTTCGCAAGTGGATCCCGTCGCCACGATCGGAAGGGCCCTGGCGATAGCGAAGCTGAAGGGGTTTGCGAGCATCTACGTAATGGAGGGGGTGTACCAGGAGACGATAGCGCCGCACAGCGGCGTTGCGATCAAGGGATGCGTGACGTCCGTCGATTCTGCGGGCAATCCGTCGTTTGCCGCCGACAATTCAAAGACGCTTCTCAATGCCCCGCCGGGAGTTTCGCAGGCGGTGCTCATCGGCTCTGCGCACGACGTGCGCATCGAGTGCTTCACGATCACGGGCGCATCCGTGGCGAGCGGGTCGACAGGCGTCTCGGTGGACCTCTCCCAGAGGATTTCGCTCGACAATCTCTCGATCAAGACGCCCGGCGCCGCGTCCGCATCATGCCGCGACATACAGGCGACGAACAGCAGCGACGTGATCGTCACCGACAGCCGATTTGTGAACTCGGGTAAATGCAAGGACGCGATAGGAGTGCTCGCGGACAACGTGCAGGGATTGAAGATAATTGCGGAGGACGCAACGAATTCATTCACGGCCGCATCCAACGGCAACGAAGCATATCTCAAGACGATTCAGGTGCAGAATAGCGCGGGCATCGAGATATCCGACGTAGAAATAAAGGGTGACGGCGGCAAACTGAACGCTGCCACCGTGTATACCGGAATCACGATGGAGGACGCGCAGTCGGCAATCGTATCCAGAAACATCATCGACGTGGACGGCGGAGATCGTCCGATCGGCATATACTTCCGCTGTTCCGACGTAGCGGACGACGCCTCGGTGGAGGACAACGTGATATCGTTCGCGCCCGCGCAGACGTCGGCGACGGGCGTGCGTATCTTCTGCACGCAGCCAAACGGCGCCTTCAGCATCCTGAGAAACTCCGTCGCGCTGCTCGCGCCCGACGGTCAGGCGGCAACGCTGCGCGGCCTCGATGCATCGTCGTCGCTGCTGCCGATAAGCATCTCCTTCGCGAACAACGAAGTCGTCATGCCCGTCTCCGGCAACGATGCCTCCTCCAAGAGCGGGGTGAACCTGAGCAAGCTGGGCTTTGGTTCTGCAGCGTCCTTCGTGCACAACACGATGCTCGTGGCGGGCGGCAGTGGAGAGCTTCACGCGCTGAAGTCCGATCGCCCCGACGTCTCGTTCTCCACGATCAACAACATCTTTCTGGTATACGGGGGCGGCAACGCGAACAATGCGGTCTATTCGTTGCCCTCCGGTTGCGGGCCCGCTTTCTGCGCGAAGGACATCGTCGCCAATCTCATCAACGCGAACGTCGGTGCAAAGGCCCTGCCGCTCTTCTATTTTTACGACCTGGCTCAGTTTGTGGTGCTCTCGGCCGCTAACGAGTGCGAACAGAACCCGCAGCCGCTGCCCTGCCAGGCGAAGCAGATAGACCATCGCGCCAACGTGCTTCAGCAGAACTTGAAACCTTCTTATTTCGACTTTGGCACGGCGCTCATAGGGAGCCCGTATGTCTCTTACGTCAAGGACAGGGGTATTGCCGGGACCGGGATCTCCGGTGACATCGATGGAAAGGCGAGATCAGACGGTCTGCCCGACATAGGTGCTACGGAGTATTGATCTAATCATAAATGAGAAACACGGGAGGAAAATCATGACAGGCAATTCATTGATGTTCGTCGGAGCGATGGGCCTTGCAACGTGTGCCGGTGCATGCGCGAACGCGGAGGATCTTCCGCAGTTGCCGCCCCTTAATGAGAGCGACGCGGCGCAGGACGGCTACTACGGCGACGCGAAATACGACGCGGACGGCGCTGCGGGCAAGGGCGGCACGGGCGGGATAGGCGGCGCTGCTGGCAATGGCGGGGCGGGCGGTACAAGCGGCGCTTCCGGCACGGGCGGCTTCGGCGGCGTCGCCGGCTCGGGCGGGACTTCGGGCGCGGGCGGCACGGCCGGCAGCGGCGGGGCCGGCGGCGCGGGTACGAATGCAGACGTAGTCTGCACGTTTTTGGCCACGGACTCGACGCTTGTCGATTACGCTATGGCCGCGAGGACGAGTTCCCCTGTCCTGATCACCAACACCGGATTCAGCGCGCAGATGCTCTTCAGGGCGACCGCAGGCACGAATCCCATGGCCGAGGTCGCGCGCCAGCAGATGTCGGCCTACACGTGGCCCGATCCGCAGCTCACCCCGGACTGGACAGCGGTAATTCCGCTCTGGGCAAAGAACCTCACCGGACATTACGAGGTCAGCGTGGCGCTGCTGAGCGGCAAGTATTACCTCACGATCAAGGGCCGCGACCTCTCGGCGGATGCCGGTGTCGTCTTCGGCAACCCCTGGATCCTCCCGGCGACGTACTACGACTCCGCGACAAAGCAGGCCGAGCCGCTACAGAGCGACACGAGCAACGAGACTTACGTTGCAGTGCAGTCTTCCGATAAGTGGGAAGTGACGTACACTCAGACGGAAGTGAAGGTCGATGACGTGCAGCCGTACGCACTCACGGCTTCC
>JBBAAC010000244.1:0-3223 GCA_041658465.1 bacterium
TGACGTTTTGCGCCTTCCACCTCAGACCGGGGTGCTTGCGGATCGTGGCCTGCACAACCTCGTCGCGGGTGAGCAACTCGGGGACGATATCGCCCTTCTCGTTGAGACGCTCAATGAACTCCCTCTCCTCCGGGGCAAGTGGTAACACTGCCGAAACGTGGCCTCGGCAATCATCGACGAGCCGGCGCGTCCATCGGGCGGTCTCCTCCTTGGGAGGCACCAAATCAGCGCGGAGCAGCGACAGGAGCGTGCGGTCGACCTCCCTTGGGTCGGCCTGGATATCGTCAACGGAGACCCCGCGCCAGTCCTTGCGGTTGATGCCGCCGTAGACGACGAACCCGAGGCGCAACTTCGTCACGTCGAGGTCTTTCCGGGATAGGATCTCCCGCACATCGAAAAGATCGCGGCCCGCCGACCGGGCGAGCAAGGCTGCCATCTTTCCCGCCGCAAGTTCGTGAACATCGAGCACGGTAACCTGCGTCGCCCGGAAGGATCCGACCGGCCGCGAGTCGATCTTCGTTGGAGGCCACAGCGGAGTGCGGAACATAAAATTTACGTCGAGTTCGAGCATGGCCGTCCGCCTGGAAACCGTGATGTAGGACATGCGGAACTTACCGCCGGCGTGGTCCGTGGGCGAGCGCTTGATCCCGATGCCGAGTCGTCCGCAGACCGCCCGCACCGCCTCCTCCACCTTCGGCCGGTCGGCCTGCATTGTCTCCCGCTCCGCTGCACCGAGGTAGTTGAGGTCGATGTCGACGGAGAGGCGCGGTACCTCGGAGGCGAAGAGGTTGAGCGCGGTGCCGCCCTTCAGCGCGATGCGCGTCTTCAGGAACGGGTGGCTTCGGAGCGCATCCAGCAACCCGAGAAGTCGGATGACCTTCTCCAAAGGTTCGGCCTGGAACCCCGTCGCGGCTGCCTCGCGAATCAGGTCCGTCCGTGTCAGCATCAGAACACCTCTTCCCACGCTCGCGTGAGCAATTGCTCCGGCACCAACAGATTCCAGGCCGACACGAACTTTCCCGGGCCGCGCTTCGGGTCGAAGTAGCGCGGTTCCTTGGGCGCCATTTCCCTGAGTCTTGCAAGGTGCGTACCCTCGACCATCAACACCTCCCGGTGCTGCTCCAGGAAGAAACCGACGCGTGCGCAGGCGATGGCCGAGCCCACCTTGCGCGCGTACTCGAGCACGGCGTCGAGGTCGAAGAACTCCACCATCTCGAGCGATCGCCAGATCTCCTCCCAGCTTCCGACCTTGTCCGGGGCATCGAAGACGTCGACCAGGGTGCGTTCGAGCGTGGCCACGCGCACCACGCCGCCGGCGTGCGGCTGCTCGAGGATACCGCCACCGAGATCCGGCAGGTCGCGAAGCGCCAGGGAGGCCTGCACCGGCACGAACTCCGACCCGCGGAACGAGAATGGCCGGGCCCGCCGCCGCGTGACGTAGTGGAATCGCCGTGAAACCGAGTAAGCTTTGCCATGAAACTGCAACGCGCCGTGATAGGAGACAACCGCATCGTCAGCAAGCTTGGTCGCTGCCTGATACGGATCGACCGAAGCAGTCTTCGGATCGACGACCCGGGGTACGACGGCGTAGACTCCCCGCCGGACCCTGAGCAGTCGGCCGGTCGCAAGATGTTTGTGGAGCAGACTGTTGCTGGTGTGCTTGCTACGCCCCGAAGCCGTATGCGCGGACACATATTCCCCGTGGGTAAAGACCGGGTGCGTTTCAAAGAAGTCGTTCGATCGCATAATTTGCTCTCCAACGCAGTTATTAGCACTAATAGTACTTTTATCGGCGCATTATAGCAAATCGCTTTTGTCTTTTATGCGCAGTTGTTGGCAATACATGTAATCATATTAACGCACGTAAACAAATAAAATCCCGGAGAACCGAGGATGGACAGGATGGGGCGCACAAACGCGAAAGCCCCCCGCAGGCGATCCCGGCGGTCACGGAAAGCACCAACGCGATCCGCACCATAGGGCCAACCGCGATGCAGGCCGCGGCGGCGACACAGGAAGCGACCACCACGAGCAGTTCGATGGAAGTGACCCGCCGAATCAGCCGCCGGAACCGCCCCAGAAAGACATGGGGGATAAAAATGCAGAAGCCGCACCCGAAGGTACGGCCTCGCGCCCTGCCACCGAGGTGACAGGGGGGATATGCCCAATCAAGCCGCGAATTCGAGAATCTTCAATTCGACTTTCTCGTCCACATTGGCGATCATCACATCCACTCGCTCCAGAACCCGATCCTCGAGCATGTACTCACTGCACCGCTCGCATTGCAGAACGGGCAATTCCTTCAGGATCACGATCGTCTTCCGACTTACCTTGAAGGGAAGATCCGTGACGATTGGGCGCATCTCCCCACCGCATACATGGCACTTCATGTTTTCCTCCTCGTCTTCAGAGCCGGATCCCAAAGTACGGGATCCGGATAATAGGACGTGATCACCCGAACATTCCGCTCTTCCACATCGGCCGCAAACAGGACATGGAAAGCGACACCGCGATGCCGGGCATACACAAGATAACTCGGCAGATACTTGTCTTCCGGGCACACCTCGATAATTTCATAAGCGTCGGCAGATTCCAAGATCATTCCGCGGTCAAGGCACCGATCCTTCAGCCGCATGTTCACATGATACGTCCAATAGATCCGGCGGTTCCGGACACAATCGCGGATAAAATCGAGAGGATCGGAAGGGTACTTCCTCTTATCCGCCATGACCTTGCCCCATTCCGTCTATCTCCCTCGCGCCGTAAAAAACTCCGTCATCGTACGGTTCCATAAGAGTCACATTCGCCCGCTCGTTACCTCTTTCAGACCGAGGGAGGCGATCATCTCGTTCGACAGATTTTCGAGGTATCCGGTTTTCCATTCGTTCCATCGGTATGGTCCCCTTGTGAAAATGGTTTCCATCCGAGGGGTGCACGTACCATGCCGCTGGGCCAGAAAGCGTATGACGAGCGCAGCTCGTCGGGGGCGATTGGTTCACGTCTGTCCCGGTTCTGGGGTTCAGCCCGGCCACCGCAGAGAGCGTGTA
This sequence comes from bacterium, assembly GCA_041658465.1. Lineage (GTDB taxonomy): Bacteria > UBA10199 > UBA10199 > 2-02-FULL-44-16 > JAAZCA01 > JAJZQH01. Next base: position 3,048 of record JBBAAC010000244.1, read on the forward strand.
CCCAAGCAGGAGGCTCCGCATCAATACCCGATCCGCCGCGTCGTTGTCTTCGGCGGTTTCATCAGCTCCCGGATGGCGTCGAACACCACCTTGAATTGCCGGTCATACTTCCCTTCCATATCATCCAGACGCCGGAGTACGTCACTATGGGAGGCGGCCAACTCCCGTAGCCGGAC
>JBBAAC010000245.1:0-3198 GCA_041658465.1 bacterium
ATATGTAGGGGCCGATGATCTGCAGAATGTCGCACGCATTGCCCTTGCCGTTCTTGTCAGAATCCTTCTGGTCCTTGTTTGCCTTATCAGGGCAGTTGTCGATTGCATCCGGCACCCCGTCGCCGTCTTTGTCATTCAAGACCGCGTCGCACGCGTCGCCCAGGCCGTCCTGGTCCGCGTCTGCCTGGTCCTCATTGGCCACGTCAGGGCAGTTGTCCTTGCTGTTCGCGATGCCGTCGCCGTCTTTGTCCTCTGCATTCGTGCCTGTATCAGGCTCGGGATTGGTGGCTGGCTCGGGATTTTCCGGCGCGGGATTGGCGACTTCGCTGGGGCTTAAACTGCCGCCTTCGCCGCATGATGTGAGGATTGTGATCGAGAAAAGGGCAAGGACAATGGCAAATGCCTGGATGAGGGGGAGCTTGCGTTTCATATCGCAGCCTCTTTGGGAGCAGCCCCTGACTTCGCGGGGCCTAAGCCCCCCCTCTTGATCTATTCTCGGCTGAAATTTAGAAATGTTGCTAGATAATTAGATTTTCATAAAACCTGCTGAAAATACGCAACATTAACGGCCATCCGCCGATAAGGACCGCATGAGTAGAACAGATCCTATGCGCTACAACCCCCTGCCAAAGGGTTATCCGCCAAAGCCTGCTGTGCCGGTACTTCCGCAGCTCGGCATCGACGAATTGGCTGTGCGCCCGCAACTCCTTGATTTCCTTGCAATTCAGCGGCGTCCGACCATGCCCGCGCTGTGGAAGACCCGCGCGATCCTCCATCCTGTCACGTGGAAGGCGAGGCTCTTTGCGGCAGAGGGGCGTGCAGAGGAAGCGGAGTTCCTCTACAGGCTGGCCTTTTCAAGGGGCGAAAAAAATCCGGAACTCGATACAGCGGTAGACCGGATAACGGCGAAGGCGCTCGAGATAGCCGGCGAGATCCATCTCACCACCCACTTACTTGGCATCTTCAAGAAATCGATTATCTCTGACGTAGCCTCTGTAAGACGATTTCTCGAAGAGAAGATGGGCAGCGCGATCACGCTGATGGATGTGGTGAATCTGCTCGACTTCGCCTCGCCGCTCTTTCCGCTCAAAGGAGTTGAATTCACATATTCCGTCTCGGCCGACGATGAGGCGCCGAACTTTTCAGTCGCAGGGATCTATGACACGCAGGCCCTCCCTGTGGACGAGCTGCGCTGCATCGTGCGCACCGAATGCATCGAAGGCCGCTTCTCCATCACGGATCGCAACGTCTCCCTCGACGACAAGATAAAGCGTCTCGGGCTCGGGATGCGCCAGCTCCTGAGGCTTGCGCTCTTTGCCAAGCAGCGCGGCATGGAGCGTTGGACCGGGATGATCACAGAGGACGGAATGTTCGCCTGGCCGAAGATGGGAGCCATCGTCACCAAAGACAGCATCGACGGCGTGCGCGAGCGGCTTGCAAAGCTCGTCAGCATGGGAGCGGTAGATAAGATCGATCTCAACGCAGATGACATCTTTACGATCGCTGGCATCGAGATAAGCGCAGACAAAGTGCGCAACGAAACGGCCCTGCGCACATGGTTCACCAAAGAGGCGCATATTTCCAGTTACAAGGTCGATGAGATGACCCCGCCATATAAGGTGGGAATGGCGGCGTTGAGAAATTATCCAATATACGCGGAGTACGAGCCGGACCGAGTGATCAAAATACTTCTCGAAGGGCATTTCCCTAATAAGCTTCGCAAAGGGCTGGTCGCTGGCAAGTCAGACAGCGCAGATGATGCATCTATGGAGGATGCGCTCTATCTGGCGCAGCAAGGTCTCGAGGATGACTTCAGGCGGGCGCTCATGGAAAACTGGCTGATGAATTCTGTGGCGGATGATTCGGCCGCAGGCCCTTCACTCCTGGAAAACGTGGACAACCCTTTCATCTGGATGCCGGAAGCTCCGGAGATCGAACTCTATGGAGGGATCGCATCACCAGTGCAGCTATTTGCAGGACACTTGCTGCGAATTTGAATTCCATCAGCCGATTTTCAAAATCCTGTTTCACCAGATCCCTCGCACGCCGATGCCGCCGCCCAACATAGTGCCCATCGAGAAGTCACCCGCGCGGTTGCGGCTGCTGAGCTCGCCCGTTGCGGTCACCGTGCCGTTGGGATCTACCTGCACCGTGCCGTCGCCGGGCCGATACGAATAACTGGGCTTCGCATCCTTTACCGCCCCGGCCCATATTCCGCCGCCTAACTGCCAGAAGAAGTGATACGGGGAGCCCTTCGCAAAGGGGTACGCGCCCTCGACGTTGACCATGAGGTAGCCTGCAGTGAGCGTCCTGTCGATATCCTGCGGCTTCATCCTGTAGGCGGTGCGAGAGCCGTTCACGGCGGGATTGTCGAGCGTAATGGGAATATCGTCGCGCTCGTTATCCTTGCCGGTGAGGCTTGCGAGCCCGCCCTCGAGATAGAGCATGCTGCGCCCACCCATCATCCCGCCCCTCTGCGTGAAGCCGGCGCGCATGCCCAGCATGTCGAGGCCTCCCTGGCCGAAGGCGCCGGTGTAGGCGCCGCCGAGCATGGGCCTGATGCCGCTTTTGTTCTCGATGCCGACGAGTCCCTCCATGGACCATTGTCCGCACCACGCTGAACCGGAAAGCGCCTGACCGGCGAATGAGTGGAACGACCTGAACGTGACGCCGATGGATGTGCTCACGAGGCGGTTGTATCGTCTGTGCAGCTCCATGAGCTTCGCATGTTTGCTATAGCAGCCGTCGTTCGTGCCGCATTCCTTCTCGCGCGCCGCTGCAAGCGCGGCGAGGCACTTCTTGTAGAAACCGGCATCCACGGCGCCGCTTCCGACCTGCTCCTCGGGGATCGCGAACAGCGCATCCTCAACAGCGTCCTTCACATCCTTGGTGTCGTTGGCGATGGCGGTGATTATCACCTCTTCGTGGAACCCGCTGACGGATGGGCCGATGAATTTCACGAGCTGGACGACGAGCGTTGCGGCCTTATCGGTGGAGAGCCTGCTGTATTTACCCCAGAACGCGCGCGATACGGCGTCGTAGCTGGAGGAGATCTGCTTTTTTCCCTTATCCGTCTGTGATTCGCAGTTTCCCGCCTGCACGGAGAGTTTCGAGAGGACGTCCCAGGCGGCCCTGTCTTCGGGCGTACCGATCCACGCGCTGCAGCGCACGTCGATCTCGTCGAGCGAGGGGCACATC
>JBBAAC010000246.1:0-3177 GCA_041658465.1 bacterium
CGCGGATGTTGTAGACGATCTGCGGCAGGTCCACGCGGTCAGCGAGGAGCGAGAAGTGGCGGTAGAGCCCTTCCTGCGTGGGTTTGTTGTAATAGGGATTGACGATGATCAGCGCATCGGCGCCGAGGGAGCGTGCTTGTTCCGCATGAGACAGGGCTTTCTGTGTGTCATTGGAGCCCGCGCCCGCGATGATGCGCAGCTTCCCCTTGGCAATACGCACGGTCTCCGCAAGAAGATGCGCGCCCTCCTGATCCGTGAGCGTGGGGCTCTCTCCCGTCGTTCCGAGAATGACCACGCCCTCCACGCCCGCGGCAATCTGTGCCTCAAGTAGATTGCGAAACGCGCCGTCGTCGATGTTCCCATCCTGCCCGAACGGCGTGACGAGAGCCGTGTAAGTGCCGGTGAAGAGGGGGGAGGATGCCATGAGGAAAGGAGAAGTGCTCAGTGAGGAAGAACATCCCGGAGGAAATCGTCCATGGTGAAAAGGCCGGTTTTACCGCGCAACCACTCCGCTGCGCGAACCGCGCCGACCGCGAAGCCAGAGCGGTTCCGCGCGGTATGCGTGATGTCGATGGTATCGAAAGGACTGTCGAAGGAAACGGTGTGCGTTCCGGGGACGCTGCCGCCGCGTGTGGAGGTGAAGTGCAGCTCCTCCGGACAGAGCGGCCGCGAGAGCGTCTCCGTGACCAGCGTCCTCTTGCGGCGCAGATGCTCCAGGATAATCTCGGCCGTCCGCTTTGCCGTGCCCGAGGGGGCATCTGCCTTCCGCGCGTGGTGCCACTCGTGACCGAAGACGTCGTAGTCGTCGAACGCGTCCATGAGGGTGGCGGCATGTGCGATGATGTTCCAGAACAGCTGCACGCCCAGCGAAAAATTCGGCGAGTAGAGCAGACCGATCTTCCGCTTGGCGATGATCGTCTTCACTTCGGGTAACGCGTCATACCACCCCGTCGTCCCCACGACGACGCTGGTGCCGCGCGCGGCGAGCACATCGATGTTCCGCACCGTCTGGTCCGGCGCCGTGAATTCCATGGCACAATCAACGGCAGGCAATCCGGGCTGTGTGAGGCGATCATACGTGTCCGCGGTCCAGGCCACGGCGTGTCCGCGCAGCTTCGCCTGCCGCTCCACTTCTTTTCCCATGTTCCCGTAACCGACAAGGGCGAGATTCATAAGGAGTGGGAGAGGAGGTACTGGAGGATATGCACGGCATTCAGCGCCGCGCCTTTGAGGAGTTGGTCGCCGGCGACGAAGAACTCCAGCCCATGATCGCCGAAGGCCAGGTTCCGCCGGATTCTACCCACTTCCACTGCGTACTTGCCAGTCGCGGAGATCGGCATCGGGTATTCCTTGGCCGCCGGATCATCCCGAACCTCCACCCCCGGGGCATGGCGCAGCACCTCGCGCGCCTCTTCCGGCGTCACCGCTTTCTCCGTTTCCAGCACGATGGTTTCACAGTGGACGCGGAGGACGGGGATGCGCACGGAGGTGCAACTTATCGCCATGGACGGGTCGCCGAAGATCTTCTGCGTCTCCAGCGTCAGCTTCATCTCCTCCTTCGTGTAGCCGTTCTCCTGGAACGCGTCGATGTGCGGAATGACGTTGAACGGCAAGGGATGGGCGAAGACGGTGTGCGCCGCTTCCCGGCCCGCCAGCACGTTTTTCGTCTGCTCCACCAGCTCCACCATGCCCTTGCCCCCGGCGCCAGAAGCGGACTGGTAGGTGGAGACAATCATGCGCTTGACCCGGAATGCCCGATGGAGGGGATACACGGCCATGGCCGCGATGGTCGTGGTGCAATTGGGCTTGGCGATGAGTTGGGCGCCCAGCGCCGCCTCGCCGTTGATCTCCGGAATGACGAGCGGTACGTCCGGCCGCCCGCGGAAGGCCGAGGAACTGTCGATGACGACGGCGCCGTGCTCCATGGCAATGGGCGCCCATTCTTTGGAAACGTCGCTGCCCGCGCAGAGGAAGGCGTAATCAACGACCGCGAAACTCTCCGGCGTGACTGCCTTCACCGTGAGCGCGCCAAATGGCGTCTGCACCGTGGCACCGGCGGAGCGCGGGGAGGCGAGGAGCCGGAGCGTGTCAACGGGAACATGGAGGGCGCCGAGGCAGCCGATGATCTCCTGTCCCACGGCGCCGGTGGCGCCGAGAATGGCTATCGTCATCGTCAGGAAGGGAAGAGGGAACGGTGAAGTGTCTGCAGGGCGCGGCGGGCATCACGCTCGTCCATCATCAACGTGATGTTATCCGACGACGATCCCACGCTCACGGCATAGATCGGCATCGTGCCCAGCGCACGCGTGACACGGCCGAGGATGCGCAGATCGGCGGTGATGCGATTGCCGATGACACACACCTTCGCCATGTTCCTACGGACCATGACATCCGCGATCTCCTCCAATTCACGGAGGATCCCGGCGCGATAGTCCTTCACAGCGATGGAACATGTGAAGGAGATTTCGGACGTGACGCAGACGTCCATCGGGATGCCATGGCGCGCGAAGACGCCGCTTACCCGCTGGATGAATCCGCTGGACGCCAGCATGCCGGGTTCCGTGAAGTGGAAGAGCATCTGCCCCGGTTGCGTAACGATGCCCTTTAGCTGCGGACGGGCGCTCTTCGTGGAGACGAGGACTGTCCCGGGCGCGGACGGGCGGAACGTGTTCTTCACGATGACGGGGATGTTCTGCTGCACCGCGGCGGTGACCGTCTTGGGGTGCAGGACCTTCGCCCCGCCGTGCGCCATCTCCGACATGACCGCCAACTCCACCGATTTCCACGTTCGCACTCCCCGCTTCACCAGACGCGGATCGGCGGACATGATGCCGTCGACATCGGTCCAGATCTCCACCGCATCGGCATGCAAACAGATGCCGGCGATGGATGCCGAGTAGTCGCTGCCTCCCCGGCCGAGGAGCGTGGTGTGGCCGGAGGATTCCGCGCCCATGAACCCCTGCAGGACAGGAACGATGCCGCGCCGGAGCATCGGCCGGAGCACCGAGCGGAATAACCGTTTGGACGATGGAAAATCCACTGTCGCTTCCAGGTACCGTGCGTCCGTCATGATCAGGTTGCTCGCATCGGCAACCTCGCTTGGGCAGCGCTCGCGCGCCAACGCAAGCTGCATGATGCGGCTGGAGAGCCGCTCGCCGAAGGCGCAGATGAGAGCGT
>JBBAAC010000247.1:0-3158 GCA_041658465.1 bacterium
CAAGCGAACACGCGACGCCGTCCTTCTTCTGCGATATTCGTTGCCATTTGAATTTGAAGATCCCTTTCATCAAGCAGCACCCGGCGCTCCTTTGCTGGGCAGTCGATGTCTTTTCGAAGAGATTGTTCGATGCGGACCGATACACCAGGACGCCCTTTTTCGACGGACACCAGGCTCTCTTTCCGTCGCCCGGAAAGCTGCTGGATATCGACGATCCCATTTTGACGAACGGATTTGACAGGACTTCATTTGCAGCGATTCCCGTCCGTGCCTCGGGGCATCTCGGCGACGTCCTCTCTGCCGCGCTGCAGGGCAAGAAACCGAAGGAACGAATAACGGCGCTGGATATCGGCACCGGCTTCGGCATCATGCCGCTGCTGCTCAGGCATATCCTCGCCCCCCGCGGTTCCAATCGCCCGATACTTAGCGTCGGGACCGAGCTCTCATATGGCTGGTCCCAAGTCCCAGACGCGGTGAAGGATGGGCTCGCGAAGGCCGGTGTGGCCTTGCCCGGACAGAGCGCCGCGAGCCGCGACGATGGGGCTCGTATCGTCATTGATTCCGGGATTCCAGCCGTCTCGGACGGAGGCTATGACGTCATCACCTGGATCAAGCCGTTTGTCGGCCACCGCGATTACCAGGGCTCGAACAAGAGGCTGCTTTCGCAGATACCAGAGTTCCTCAACCCCGGCGGGATATTTTTAATGTCGACGACTCCTATAGAGATGCTCCTCTGTCTGCACATGCTTGGGCCTCTTTACAAGGACCTCCTCCGTCGAGACGGGTCTGCTTCGCTCTCCGCTGTTCGGCTGGCACAACCCCTTAGGCTCTTCGACTCCTCATTACCCATGGAACAGAATCTTCGCGAGATGCGCGTGCTCAACCCGCGCGAAGAAGGACTTGCCAGGTTTGTCTTTGTCTTAAAAAGGCACCGCGATGGCGAGGCGCAGGAGAGACCAATAAATTTCTACAGTTCGTTTCTTGGCGCCTACAATCAACTCCTTCGGGATCGCCTCGAGGGTGCGGACGAAGGCCGACGTTTGCTCATCGAACAATCGCTCGCCATCACAAATCCCGCCGCACCCAGGTGAACAACGCGCCGCCTTAAGGCGACCGCCTTGCATCATCGTTTTGGCCTTGTTCTTGAAGCGAATTAACAGAAAAACATGACGCGCATGCCGGCATTCACTGATACGGCACTAAAATCCCTTGGAGGCCTTGGTAATTATGTCGCGCCACTCCTCTTTCAAGGGGAGCCGCGGCACGCTGGGCATGAATTCAAGCGCGGTGTCGTCATCGATGATCGGCTCGACCACATTGATCCCCGACACCTCGCCCCGCCTGAAAAACATGTTCATGAGAAGCCACATGGTCTTGGATCTCTTGCTGAAATATGGATACCTCTTCAGCATGGATTTATACGAATAGAAATTTCGATATGCCTCCTGATGGCCTTGCCACAGCGCCTCGGGCGAAAGCCCATTTGACTTATAGACGATGTAGCCCTGGTCGTATTTGTCCCAGTCAAACGATGTGATCCTCTTTTCCTGAAGCATCCTGTAGAACAGCATGGTCCCGGGGTAAGGGGTCATTACCGAGAAGCCACATGCATCGATCTTGTTGTCGATAGCAAACTTGAGCGTCTCGGGGAAGGAGTCCTCGTCGTCGCTGTCGAATCCGAAGATGAATAAGCCGAAAACCATTATCCCGTAGCTGTGAATTTTCTCGATCAGCCGGGCGTAGGTGTCGGGATTGTTGCCCATCTTGTGCGCGCTCTTGAGATTTTTCCGCGAGATGGATTCAAAACCTATGGAGAGCATGTTGCAACCGCTCTTTGCGGCCAGTTCGAGCAGCTGCTCGTCATGCGCAAGCCTGCACGAGACCGCGCCCTGCCATTTGATATCGAGCGGCCGCAGCGCAGTCAGGAGTTCTGTCGTCCGGCCCTTTACGCTGAATACATCTACGTCGTTGATGGATATGGATCTGTCGCCGCAGCTCTTGATCTCATTCACCACGTCGTCTATGGGCCTGAACCGGTATTTCACGCCGTTCATCAGGTGTTCGGCGCAAAAGGCACAGGCAGTGGGACATCCCCTGGCCGTCTGAATGAACGTCTTATTGATGTATCTGCCTCTCTTGATCAGATCCATGCGCGGCGTGGGGAGCGTGCCGAGGTCGCAAAGGGCGTTTGCCTTATAGATCCCCTTCAACCGGTCGTTTTCAAGATCCGAAAGAATCCTGTCAAAGACCAGTTCCGCCTCGCCCGCGCAGACGGCATCAGCGTGCATGAGCGCCTCTTCAGGCATAAAGCTCGGATGAATCCCGCCCATGATGACCGGGATATTATTTTTCCTGAAGGAATCCGCGATTTCGTATCCCCTCTTCACGTATGAGGTCATGGCGGATATGCAGACGAGATCGCATTTGAGATCAAAATCAATTGGCTCGATATTCTCGTCGGTCAGGATGAGCTCGTACTTCTCCCTGGGAAACAGGCTTGCTATCTGCAGGAGCCCCGCGAGCGGCGAGTATAATACCTTGTTCAGGATAAGAGGTTTCGACGTGAAACAATCTGCTTTGGGATTAATGAGATAGACGAGGCGAGCCCTTTTCATCCGCCATCCCTACTACTTTGACGGACGCAAAAAAACCAAAAAAACCAAAACAATGCCTCGGCAAAGAGGCTGCGACGGCAAGTTAAAGATCGGCATTGCCGAACTGGCATTAATGGACTAATCGTGATGCAAACAAATCCCAGATTCGAAAGGAGGGTAATCATAATGAAGAGAAAAAGAATGATCAGCTGTTTGGTGGCGGTCGCAGCGATTGCAGCGCTCAGCCTCGGCGCCGTATCCGCTATGGCCAAAGACAAGGACAACAACCCGCCAGGGCAAAAAGGCGGGCCGGGCACGAATTGGGAGAACCCCCCGGGGGCCGCGGGCGGGCCGGGCGCCAGCCCGGATGTGAAGCCTGTGACAAAGCCGCCAAAGGGCGAGTTCTGCCGCAGCCACCCCGGCGACCCGAAATGCACGCCGGGTGAGCACCAGCCCAAGCCGAAACACCATCACAATAAATTCTGCACGCATCACCCGCAGCACCAAAGTTGCACGGGCAACCCGCCCGGGCCTGCGGGCGGGCCTGGCGCCGGGCCGAATCCG
>JBBAAC010000248.1:0-3155 GCA_041658465.1 bacterium
TCATCTGCCAATATTATCCGCCCGAGATGGGGGCGCCGCAGGCGCGGATCTCGGAGATGGCGCGGGAATGGGTGCGTCAGGGCCACGATGTGACGGTCCTCACCGGCATCCCGAACCATCCAAACGGTATCGTGCCTCCCGAATATCGTGGGAAGATCTTCATGGAGGAAGAGGTCGAAGGCGTGAGGGTCTGGCGTCACTGGTTGTATGCCACGCCGAACAGGGGCATGCTGAAAAAGACGCTGTCGCACATCTCATTCATGCTGTCTGTGGTGGCGCTCAGCTTCTTTAGAGGAAAGCGGCCGGACGTCATCGTGGTGAGTTCGCCCAATTTCTTCGCTGCGATCAGCGCATATGTCATCTCGAGGCTGCGGCGCGCGCCGTTCATCTTCGAGGTGCGGGATCTGTGGCCGGGCATCTTCATCGAGCTGGGGGTCTTGAAGAACCGACGAATCATTCGCATGTTGGAGATGTTGGAGCTGTTTCTGTACAGAAAAGCGGCGGCGGTCGTGCCGGTCACAAAGGGCTTTGCCGACGACATGGTGCGCCGGGGGATACCGAGGGAGAAGATCGAGGTCATCACCAACGGCGCCGATCTCGAGAGGTATGGGCCGGCCCCTGTTCAGAGAGAAATGAGGACGGGTGCGGGGATTCCGGAGGAGTCGTTTCTCGTTATGTATATGGGTGCGCATGGCTTGTCGCACGGACTTCGGAAGATCATCGATGCAGCCGAACTGCTGCGTTCGGATAAGACGGTGCATTTCGCCTTCGTGGGCGAGGGAGGAGAAAAATATCACATAGAGAGAATTGCAAAGGAGAGGAATTTGGGAAATGTCTCATTCATACCCGGGCAGCCGAAGGAGCGCGTTCCCTCCTATTATCACATGGCGGATGTCTGCCTCGTTCCCTTGAAGAATATCGATGGCTTCTCAGCGTTTATCCCTTCGAAGATGTTCGAGATCATGGGCTGCGGCAGGCCGATCATCGCGTCTCTGAGGGGCGAGCCCGCGGAGATCCTTTCGAAATCAGGCTCTGCGGTCGTTATTCCACCTGAGGACCCCGAATCTCTGGTGGAGGCCATAATGAAACTCAAGAATGCCCCGGATGAATGCAGGAGGATGGGCGAAGCTGGGCGCAAATTTGTAGAACAGCATTATGATCGGCGGGATCTGGCGGCGCAGTATTTGCGGCTGATGGAGAGAATAGTATGCACACAGCGGCAGGAGGTTCCTTCCATTGGTAAGGGGAGGACGGACAGGGTAGGAGTTTCAACCCATGGGAATGTCTAAGAACCCCGGAGATCGTCATTCCGCGATCAAGTCGCGGGATGGCAGAACTGATCGTCGCGGGGAGAGGGGGACGCGGAGGATATCTCTCGCCTGCTGCCCCTCTTCCAGGAGGGCGCCATTCTGCAGATCAATGCGGGGAGCCTCCTGGGTCTGTATGGTCCTGAACCGAAACACGCCGCAGGGAGGATCATGATGAAGGCCGGCCACCCGTTCCTGATCGCCTCCGACATCCATCGCGCGGAAGACGCCACGGTGTTGTCGCGCGCCGTCGTCCAGGCGGAGACCATGTTCGCCGAAAACGCCACGGGATACCTGGATGCCGCCCGATGCTTCGGCACCCTGCAACACAAAGGCTGAGAGAGAGAATACTCGAAGCGCGAAGTTTTGGTGTCATTCTGCGACTTGCCTGCCCTGAGCGAGCGTCAGCGAGTCGAAGGGATCGCGGCATCCCGATGTACCACCGAGATCCCGCGGTCACGCCGCGGGATGACAGGCCACTATGAAAATCCTCTCTATTATCGGCACTCGTCCCGAGGCCATCAAGATGGCGCCGCTGCTTCAGGAATTGAGCATGCGCGGCGGAGGCGTGATTTCCAAATGCTGCGTGACGGCGCAACATCGCGAGTTGCTCGATCAGGTGTTGTGTCTCTTTGGCATTGCGCCTGACTACGATTTGAATGTGATGACGGAAAATCAGTCCAATGCTGAAGTTGCCTCGAAGGTCTTCGACAAACTCGACGCCGTCATTCGGGCGGAAAGGCCGGACTGGGTGCTGGTGCAGGGCGATACGACGACGGTGGCCGCAGCAAGCCTCGTCTCTTTCTACAACCGCGTCGGGGTGGGGCACGTCGAGGCGGGGCTTCGGACCGGCGACAGAAACCAACCCTTTCCCGAGGAGATCAATCGCAGGGTTGCCGGCGTGGTCGCCGACGTGCATTTTGCGCCCACGGAGTCGGCGCGGCGCAACCTGCTGGGCGAGGGTGTGCCGGACGAGGGCATCGTGGTGACGGGCAACACCGTCGTCGATGCGCTCCGATGGGTGTTGAAACAGCCTTTCGACTGCGGGAGCGGCCCGCTGAAAGGAATGCCCTGGCAGAAGCGCATCATCCTGGTGACCGCGCATCGGAGAGAGAACTTCGGCAAGCCGCTCCGCGACATATGCCGCGCGCTCAAGGAGATCGCGGCGGGCGCCCCGGACGCACACATCGTCTATCCGGTCCATCCGAATCCGAATATCAGGGACGTCGTCCATGGGGCATTGGAGAACGTCGAAAATATAACCCTCCTGCCGCCGCTGGATTACCTGGCACTGTCGCACCTTGCGAGCCGTTCATTCCTCATCATGACCGATTCGGGCGGGATTCAGGAGGAGGCGCCGAGCCTTGGGAAGCCGGTGCTCATTTTACGGGATCGGACGGAAAGGCCGGAAGGTGTTGACGCCGGCGTTGCGAAGCTCGTCGGGACGAATGCTGCGCGAATTGTCAAAGAGGTTCGGAGGCTCATGGGCGATGCCGGTGCCTATCAGTCCATGGTCAGCGGCGAGAATCCCTATGGCGACGGACTTGCGTCGGCGAGAATCGTTCGCACCCTGCTGGACCGGATGAGGAAGTAGATGACGTTACTCATCACCGGCGCGACGGGGTTCACGGGAAAGCGCGTACTGCCGCTTCTTGCTGGAGCAGGGCGCGTCCGGTGCCTCGTCCGGCCATCGAGCGATGTGCGTGCGATCGAGAGACACGGGTATGAAATGGCGCTCGGGGATCTGGGTGATGCGCCGAGCCTCGAGCGGGCGATGGACGGGTGCGATGCCCTCATCAACCTCGCCTCGATCGGCTTTGGCCACGCGCCGGCGATCGTGCGGGCCGC
>JBBAAC010000249.1:0-3107 GCA_041658465.1 bacterium
TGACTGCCTGCGGATTGTGGATGAGCGGCCCGTATGTGTAGACCGGAAGGCCGGCGGCGTGGTTCACCGCCACGTCCAGCACCTTGGTGAATGCGCGCTGCACCCCCCAGCAGAAGCCGGCGGATTTCGCCACTATGATCCTGCGGAATTCAGACATCGGCTTCTCCCTCGATGGCCACATCCTTTTCAACTCCCTTTGCGATGTTATCGAGGATGCCATTCACAAATGCTCCGCTCTCGGCGCTGCCGAAGCGTTTTGCGATCTCGACCGCCTCGTTGATAGTCACCTTGACCGGTATGTCGGGGCAGCGCGTAAGCTCAAAGACCGCCATGCGCAGGATGTTCTTGTCCACTGCAGCCATGCGCGAGATCTTCCAGTTGAGGGAATGGGCTGCGATAGTCTCGTCGATCGCGCCCAGTTCCGATGAGACGCCGACGAAGATGCGGTTCGCAAATTCCTTCACGTCGCTCGCGGTGTCGTTCGCCTGCCAGAAGGTCTTGACGACGTCGCGGGACGCCTGCCCGCCGACATCGAGCTGATACAGCATCTGCAGCGCGCTCTCGCGCGCCTGTCTGCGTATTCCCATGGCTGGCTACTTTATGTCTTTAAGGACGTTGGCCATCTCGATGGCGGAGGATGCGGCCTCGAAACCCTTGTTACCGTGCTTCGTGCCGGCGCGCTCGATCGCTTGCTCCAGATCATCAGCCGTGAGCACGCCGAAGGAGACCGGCTTGCCGGTCTCGAGCATGACATGGGCGATGCCCCGCGCCATCTGGTTCGCCACGTGCTCGTAGTGAGGCGTCCCGCCCCGGATCACAGCGCCGAGGCAGATGACCGCGTCGTAGCGGCCGGAGCTGGCGAGCGACTTGGCGGCGAGCGCGATCTCGAACGCGCCCGGGACTTTGACGACCGTCGTCCCTTCCGCGTCGCCGCCGCTTCGGGAGATCGCATCGAGTGCGCCCTCGAGCAGGCGGTTTGTTATGAAGTCGTTGAAACGGCCCGCGACTATCGCGAGCTTCAGCCCCTTGGCCGACAGATGTCCTTCGATGATCTTAGGCATGTTCACCTCTCTATGCTTTCTCGAGCAGATGCCCGAGCTTCGTTCTCTTGGTCTGCAGGTAAAACCTGTTGTGCTTCCCGGGCTCGATCTCTATGGGCACACGCTCCACGATCTCAAGCCCGTAGCCTGAGAGCCCCACGATCTTGCGAGGGTTGTTGGTGAGCAGCCTGATCCTGCGCGCCCCCAGGTCCACGAGTATCTGCGCGCCTACGCCGTAGTCGCGCAGGTCCGGCCTGAAGCCCAACTTTTCATTCGCCTCGACGGTATCGAGGCCCTGGTCCTGCAGGGCATATGCGCGGATCTTGTTGTGCAGCCCGATGCCGCGTCCTTCCTGCCTGATGTAGAGCAGGATACCCCTTCCCTCTGCAGCGATCATGTCGAGCGATCTCTTGAGCTGCACGCCGCAGTCGCAGCGCTCTGAGCCGAAGACGTCGCCGGTCAGGCACTCGGAGTGCACGCGGACGAGGACCGGACCGTCGCCCGAGGTATCGCCCTTTACCAGCGCCACGTGCGAGTGCTCGTCGACTTCGGTGCGATATGTGTAGATGCGGAAATCGTCGCCGTACGACAGCGGCATGCGGGCATCTGAAAATCGGCTTACCAGCGACTCATGGCGCATTCGATAGTTTACGATATCCGCTATGCTCACGATCGAAAGCCCGTGCTCCTCAGCAAACAGTTCCAGATCGGGCATTCGCGCCATCGTGCCGTCCTGCTTCATGATCTCGCAGATGACCGCCGCCGGCTTAAGCCCCGCGAGCCTTGCCAGGTCCACGGACCCTTCCGTCTGGCCGGTACGCACGAGCACCCCTCCGCGCCTGGCGCGCAGCGGGAAAATATGACCCGGCCTTGCGAGATCGTGCGGGGTCGCCGCAGGATCCAATGCCACCGCGATCGTGCGCGCACGATCCGCGGCGGAGATGCCCGTGCTCGTCCCTTCCCTGGCGTCGATCGACACGGTAAAGCCGGTCTTGAATGCGGACGTGTTATCCGAAACCATGAGCGGAAGGTCGAGCTCCTGGGCGCGTTCTTCCGTGAGTGCCAGGCAGATGAGGCCGCAGCCGTGGCGCGCCATGAAAGTGATGACCTCGGGCGTTGCGTTTTCTGCGGCGATCGTTAGATCGCCCTCGTTCTCGCGGTCCTCGTCGTCGACGAGGATGAGCATCTTGCCCGCGCGCATGTCGGCGATCGCCTGCTCCACTGAGACAGTGCGCGACCGCCGCTCCTTTTCAAGATCGATTATCATCAGAACCCGTGCTTCTTTAAGAACTCCTCGGTTATCTTGGAGCCCTTCTCGTACTGCTCGCTGTCCAAAAACGTAAGTTTTTCAACATATTTACCTATAATGTCAACTTCCAAGTTCACCTTGTCGCCGCGCTTCATCCGCTGAAACGTCGATTTTAACTGCGTGTGCGGGATGACCATGACGGAAAAACGGCTGCCGTTCACGCGGTTGACGGTGAGCGATACGCCATCCACCGCGACCGAACCCTTTTCGACAACGTATCGTGAAAGGTTGTCAGGTATTTCGATGACGAACTCACGGCTTCCGGTTTCACCAATGATATCAAAAACTTTGCCTACACCATCGACATGTCCCTGAACGATATGGCCGTCCAGCCTGCTGCCGAACACGAGGGCGCGCTCGAGGTTCACGCTATCGCCGACCTCGAGGCCGCCCAGCGTTGAGGCAGCGAGCGTCTCCGGCGACAGGTCTGCCCAGAAGCTCTTTCCCAGGCGTGATGTCACCGTGAGGCAGCAACCGTTTACCGATACCGAATCGCCCACATTAGTGCGCTCCAGGTCGAAATCGCACCCGATCTCTATCTCCGCGCCCTCGCCCTTGCGCTTGATGGAGCGCACCGAACCCACGCCCTCGATGATGCCCGTGAACATTGTCTACCTCGCAGCAATGAATCCCTCGACCACAACGTTGTCGCCGAAGTTCTTGATGCTCGTCTCGCTAAGCTCGATCGCGTCCCTCACGCGCCTGATCGTGACGCCCGGGAGGAAGTCGAGCGCGCATCCGCCGAGGAGCTTGGGAGC
>JBBAAC010000250.1:0-3046 GCA_041658465.1 bacterium
GATCCTCAGGCCCCATGCCGCGAGGACGAGGGTGAGCACCCATCCCGCGATCGCGGCGGCCGTGCGCGAGCGGCGCGTGGCGGCGATGCCCCACGCGTTGAGCCCGCCGGCCATTCCGTTGCCGAAGTAGAATGCGGCGCATACGATGCCCGCGATATAAAGCGATTTTGACCAGGCAGGGGTCAGTATCGAGTGCATGACCTTCGCGTCCAGGTACCTGCCGCTCCACATGAAGGCCAGCTTTGTCGCATATATATGGTAGAGCGCGAACGGTATGAGGATGAGCCCGGTCACGCGCTCCAGCGCATACATCCAGTTTTTGTAATAGGCATATGAGAAGATGTTTATCTGGCCGCCGTGCATGATCATGAGGCCAAAGGCTATGTGAAAAATAAGAGGCACTCCGACGAAGAGCGCCTCTACCCAGCCGAGCAACGGAACCTCGCCGGCCGTTGTCATGAAATGTGTGAAGGCGGCGTCTCCGCCCAGGATCGAGGAGAAAGGGACCAGGAAGAACACTACGTACGCCACGCAAAGGATCAGGCCCGTGAAATACTGCAGGTGATAGAGCCAGAAGTAGCTGTATTCACCCGAAGAGCCGTTCATGCGCATCCCCCATGCTCCATGACTTAGAGTAGCGGCAGTTTACCCGTTAAATGCATATAGAGTCAAGAAACTGCTCGTCATGAAGCCACGCGGTGACCCGCGGCTGGCATCTCGCAAGCTCCGTGCCAAGAAGTGCGCGGGGCACCCCCGTTCATCGCTCAGCAAGCCGACACCGAGTCTGAGTCAGCTTATATGGCTAACGGTGAATCACCTGCCATCGCGGTCCCCATTGCTTCGCGATAAACGGGGGAACCCCGCTTACTGCGTGCCGTTCCGCAATTCGACTGCGGCACAGAACAAGCGGCGACCCACGGCAGGCTTCGAGCAATGGGGAACGCATCGGCATCGAAATCCACCGTTAGCTGTATAATTTGAGCATTGCTCCGTGTCGGCTTGCGAGATGACAGCCGCGGGTCACCGCGTATTTTGGCACGGTGTCCGCTTGCGAGAGGATGGCCAGTGGTCCTCACATCGTTTCATGGCGCGGGGCGCCGGCCTTGTCATTATCTGCTGGCGGTGCTATGCATGGCGCCTCTAGCAAAGGAGCACGATATGGGCGAGCGGGCGATAGCGATACTGATGGAGAACGCTGCTGGGATGGTGCACCGCAACCTGCCTCCGGCAAAGCTCGTGGAGCTCGCGCTGGAGCGCGGCGAGGGGACGCTCGCCGCAAACGGCGCTCTGGTGACACGCACTGGCGAACGCACCGGCCGCTCCCCGAACGACCGCTTTGTGGTAGAGGAGAAATGGGCGAAGAAGCACGTGTGGTGGGGGAGCGTTAACAAACCGATATCCCCGGAGGTCTTCGAAAAGCTCCTGAATCGCGCGGCGGATCACTTGAAGGAGCGGGACAGATTTGTCTTCGAGGGGTTTGTCGGCACTGATACGAAATATCGCATGCCGCTGCGCGTGATCGCGGAGTGCGCGTGGCACGCCCTCTTCGCGACGACCCTTTTCATCCGGCCCACGATCGAGGAGCGCAAAAAGCTGGACCCGGAATTCACCGTGATCGATGCGCCCTCGCTCAAGATCGATCCATTGGATTACGGTATACGCTCCGGCACCTTCGTCGGCATCTCGTTCGAGCGCAAGATCATCCTCATCATCGGCACAGGCTACGGCGGCGAGATCAAGAAGAGCATATTCTCGGTCATGAACGGGCTTTTGCCCGAGCGAGACGTCTTCCCCATGCACTGCTCCGCCAATATAGGCGCTGCGGGCGACACGGCGCTCTTCTTCGGCCTGTCGGGCACGGGCAAGACAACGCTCTCGGCCGACCCTGCGCGCAGGCTCATCGGCGATGACGAACACGGCTGGAGCGAGCACGGCATCTTCAACTTCGAGGGCGGTTGTTACGCAAAGGTTATCAAGCTTTCGCAGGAGGCAGAGCCGCAGATATGGAGCGCCATACGCTTCGGCTCGCTCATCGAGAACGTGATCATGAACCCCGACACGCGCGTGCCTGACTACGACGCGGACACGATAACCGAGAACACACGCGCGACGTATCCCGTGGAACACATACCCGGCTGCGTGATCCAGGGCGTGGGCGGACATCCGAAGCATATCGCATTCCTCACATGCGACGCCTTCGGCGTGCTCCCCCCGATAGCGAAGCTCACGCCCGAGATGGCGATGTACCACTTTCTCTCTGGCTACACGGCAAAACTCGCAGGCACTGAAGTTGGAATCACCGAGCCGCAGGCCACGTTCTCCACGTGCTTCGGCGCGCCGTTCCTCCCGCTGCATCCGACCACATATGCGAAGATGCTGGGCGAGCGCATGGCAAAGCACGGCACCGAATGCTGGCTCGTGAACAGCGGCTGGAGCGGGGGCGCGTACGGCGAGGGGAGCCGCATGAAGATCTCCATCACGCGCTCGCTGCTGGCCGCCGCATTCAGCGGGGAACTCTCGGGCTCTACGTTCAATGCGGACCCGATCTTCAACGTGCTCGTGCCGACCTCATGCCCGGGCGTGCCCTCAGAGGTACTCTCGCCCCGTAACACCTGGCGCGACAAGGACGCATACGACCGAGCTGCCGGGCACCTCGCAGACCTCTTCCGCAAGAACTTCGGGCAATACGCGGAACACGCGGGCGAAAAGGTCATCGCAGCCGGCCCACGCCTGTAGCCTGTAGCTCCGAATTCATATCTTCGGCGATCTGGTAGGGATGCGTGTATCGAGGTACGCCGTCGTCGCCTCGCCAAATGAGCGTCGGCTTCGGGTCCTGTCATTCAGCTCAATGTCATAAAGCAAGCGGAGACCCACGGCTGTCATCTCGCAAGCCGACACGGAGTTGCGCTCAGACAATAAGGCTTCCCTAAAGCGGTCAGCCTGTCAATGTCTATGAACTCGTCTCATGTTCATTTCCTTTTAGGAGCCTGGCCGATGCCTGTGGATAAGGGGATCCTTTAAAATCCCCTTATCCACAGGCTCTCCA
>JBBAAC010000251.1:0-3032 GCA_041658465.1 bacterium
CCGGCGAGAACTCCAACAAGCTCATGGGCTACCTCGCGGCCACGAGCCGTAAGCTCGATGAACCGCTGTCCGTCATGATCCAGTCAAGAAGCGCTGCCGGCAAGAGCACGCTGCAAGACGCGGTGCTCTCTCTGGTTCCGGAAGAGGACTACATCAAATACACCCGCTTGACCGGCCAGGCCCTGTTCTACATGCAGGAAGACAGCCTGGTCCACAAGCTGCTTGCCATCGAGGAAGAACACGGCGCGCGGGACGCATCGTACTCTATCAGGAACATCCAATCATCAAAGTATCTCTCCATCGCGGCCACGGGCAAAGACCCCGTGACCGGCAAGCTCAGGACAGAAGAGTACAAAGTAAAAGGTCCCGTGTCCCTCATGCTCACTACAACGGAAGTTGAGCTCGATTACGAAACATCAAATCGCTTCATCATCCTTACCGTCGATGAATCCAAAGAAATGACCGAGCGCATTCTCCAGAAGCAACGCGAGTGCGAAACGCTCGAAGGTCTGATCAAGAAAGCAGAGACCGAGCAGATCATCAAACGCTATCATAATGCTCAGCGTCTTCTCCGGCCTCTCCACGTCATCAACCCCTTTGCACGGCATCTTACGTATCCTGCCGAGACGCTGCGCTGCCGGCGCGATCACAAGAAGTATCTCGGCCTCATCAAGGCCATTGCCTTCCTGCACCAGTACCAACGCGAGATAAAGACGCTCCAGAATAACGGCGAGGTCATGCAATACATCGAGGTCGGTTACGATGACATCGAGAAAGCCAACCAGCTCGCGGACGTGGTCCTCGGCCGCTCGCTCGATGAGCTGTCGCCTCCCTCGCGGCCCCTGCTCAAGATGATCCGCGAGATGGTCGAGGCAAAGTGCAAAGAGCTTAACATCACGCCCAAGGAGTACCACTTCAACCGGCGCGATATCCGCGAGTGGACCCGGTGGAGTGACTTCCAGATCAAGAGCCACATCCGTCAGCTTGAGGACCTGGAGTACCTCTACTCCGTCGTCGGGAAGAAGGGCAAGGAATACGTGTACGAGCTTCTCTATCCGGGAGGCGGCGAAGACGGCAAGCCCTTCCTCATGGGCCTCACCTCCGTCGAGCAGCTCAAGGAAAAGGTCCGGAACTTGGAGGGCAAAAAAGGCCACTAGGAGGGTACTTGGAGGGCGGTTGGAGGGCACTAGTAGGGCACGAACGAAATGCACAAAACCCTTGAGCAGTGCGGCGTTGCGAACGAAATCGCCTCAACTTGGCGCTTTTTAAGAAAAGCATATATACCGGATGCGGGAAAAACGCGAATCATAACCATACAAGCGAGGCGGATCATGAGCGAGTTTACCCCGTTAGAGAAAAGCGCTGACTTAGATCAGCGGCATCAATCCCCGGAAGAAGACGACAGAAAGCGGTCATCTCGCACGAGAGAGCAATCTCTAACGGGGTTTAACGAGCTTCTCTTCAGCTTCAAGGAACATCTCAAAGTTAAGAACTACTCTCCCAAAAGCATCGAGTCCTATGGCGGCCATCTCCCGGCCTTCTTCGATCATCTCAAGGCGAAGGGTATCACCGACATCAAGCGAGTGACTAAGGACGTGCTCACCGGCTACCAGCTCGCCCAGGCCGAATACCGCACCAAAGAAAATAAACCCTACGCCAGAGACACGATCTCCGTGAAGCTCCGTGCCGTGAAGCGCTTCTTCGAGTATCTCGAAGAGAGCGGCAGGCTCCTCGTGAATCCCGCCGAGCACATCAAGGAGCCGAAGAAAGAAACGCGGCTCCCGCGCGCGGTCTTGACCGAAGACGAGGCCCGGAAGATCCTCGATGGCCCCAACCTCTCCATGCTTACCGGCATCCGTGACCGCTGCGTCCTCGAAGTTCTTTACTCAACCGGTGTCAGGCTTGAGGAGCTCACCGGCCTCACCATCTACGACTGCGACCTCCAGGGCGGCTTACTCAGAGTCAACAAGGGCAAGTTTGCAAAGGACCGCGTCGTCCCTCTTGGCAAGCACGCCGTCAAGTTTTTAAAAGAGTACATCGCCCGGGTCCGTCCCCATCACACGCGAAAGAACAAGCAGCTTCGCACCCTCTTCGTGAGTCAACGGGGCGCGCCTCTGTCTCCAACGGCCGCCGAGATCATCGTCCGGACCCACGCCAGAAAAGCCGGGATCAAAAAGAAAGTGACCCCGCACGTCTTCCGTCACACCTTCGCCACCGAGCTTGTCCGAAACGGCGCGGACATCACCGCGGTCCAGAAGATGCTCGGCCACTCCGATCTCAGCGTCACCCACATCTACACGCACGTCGCCGGCGTGGACGTGAAGAAGACCCATAGCCTGAGCCATCCGAGAGAGAAAGACAAGGAGCAGAAGGAAGAGACCACGCCGGATATCCAGAGCATCAAAGGACGCTATCGCCATGACCAGCCTTAGTGACTTCGGAGAAAAATACCGGCAGCATCTTGCGATCCTGAACTACGCCCCCGGCACCATCAAAGGCCATCGCTTCTTCCTTAACCGCTTCTTTAAGTACCTGGCGGAACTCAACATCACCGAGCTCACCGCCGTCACCAGGGACGTCGCCAAAGATTACCAGACGCACCTTTACGAAGAACTAAACAAGAAGGGCGAGCCGAACAGCGTCTTCCACCAAAATAACAACCTGAAGGCCGTCAAAGCCTTCTTCCGCTTCTTGTGCGAGAACAAATATCTTGCCGGCGATCCGGCAAAGGACATTACTTACGCGAAGACCCCGAAGAGACTGCCCCGGTCGATCCTCTCCGGACCCGAAGCGAAAAAAGTAATCCATGCGCCGGACACAAAGACCGCGCTCGGATATCGAGATCGTACTATCCTCGAAGTTCTTTACTCATCAGGAATCAGAAGGCAAGAGGTGATCAACCTCCTTCTTACGGACGTGGACTATCACGAAGGCTATGTCAGAGTGAACAGCGGCAAAGGCGACAAAGACCGGGTCGTGCCGCTCGGAAAGATCGCCTGCAGGTACATCGAGAACTACGTAAAGGCAGTCCG
>JBBAAC010000252.1:0-3020 GCA_041658465.1 bacterium
CGCCTTCCCCGAGGCGACCGCCACCACCGAGATCCTGGTGGCGGGCAAGAGGGGCGGCCGCGACGCCCGCGTGCTGGCGTACACTATGGCGATCGGCGGCTTGTACGACTTCATGGGCTCGGCGATGGGCGCATGGCGCGACACGTTCACCTCTGGAATCATAGGGGCGATGGATACGCTCACCACGAAGTACAAGGCGGTCTTCTCGCTCTCCACCGGCGCGGCGATAACCGCCATGGGCTACATCATAGGCCTGCGTTACACCTCGATAATGACCGCAGGCGGCGCTCTCTCGTGGTTCGTGCTCGTCCCCCTCATCGCCTACGTCAATAACGCGGCCGGCGGCGGCAACATGGCGGATCTCACGAACGAGGAGATCTTCAAGTCGCACGTGCGCATGATCGGCATAGGCGGGATATTCATGGCCGGAGTGATCGGGATCGCAAAGTCGCTGCCCGTGATGTACCGCGCGTTCAAGACGGGGTTCCACGAACTTATCGAGTCGCGAAAGGATCGCGAGAGAGAGGAGCTCACGGTCGAGCGCACCGAGCGGGACATCAGGATGTACATATCGCTTCTGATCCTCGTGGCCACAAGCATCGCCATCTTCATCTACTTCCGCTTCGCGGCGCTCGCGGGGCAGCCGAACCCATACCTCCTGGCGATCGTCGCCCTGCTCGTGACGCTCGTGCTCGGATTCCTGTTCAACTCGGTCTCCGCATACGCGATCGCTACCATCGGCACCACGCCGATATCCGGCATGACGATGATGACGCTGGTCATAGCGTGCATACTCTTTGTGAAGGCAGGCCTTTCAGGGCCGGGCGGCATGGTCTCGGCTTTGCTCATAGGCGGCGTGGTCTGCACCGCGCTCTCGATGTCCGGATCGCTGGTGACCCAGTTCAAGATCGCTTACTGGCTCGGCGCCACGCCGCGCTCTATCCAGTGGGCGAACATCGGCGGCTCCGTGATCGCGTCGATCGTCTGCTCGCTGGTCATCGTGATGCTGGCAAAGGTCTATGGCTTTGCCCCGAGTCCGGAGCATCCGCATCCGCTCCCGGCGCCGCAGGCAAATGCAATGGCCGCGGTGATCCAGGGGATCATGGTGCAGGGCAACGCGCCGTGGTTCCTCTATGCGATAGGCGCGGTCATCGCGCTCTTGATGGAGATGGTGGGCGTGGCCCCGCTCGCGTTCGCGCTCGGCATGTATCTGCCGTTCGAGCTCACAGCGCCCATGCTCGTCGGCGCGCTCGTTTCGGCAGCTGTCAAGGCGCGCGGGAGGGACAAGGCAGGATCGGAACGGCGCTACGCTCGCGGCACGCTCATCGCGTCCGGCCTCATCGCGGGCGGCGCGCTCATGGGCGTGGCGGGCGCGTTCATGGAGTGGCTCTCCAAAGAGGTGGTGGGCAAGGAGATCCTGCCGAAATTCGGAAACAGCGGCGCATTTGGAAATTGGCTTGGGATCGCGATGCTCCTGCTGCTGTGCGGATATATCTACTGGGATGCGCGGCGCGCGCAGGAGTGATCGGGCCTTGAGGGGTTCGTCATCAACAGGTGCGGAATCATCTCAATCAGAGACCTGCCCATCCTGATCTTCAGGCCGTCATAACCGGGCAGCCCGCCGTCGAGCGCAATGTGGCCGCTGTACGCGCTCTGATCGTCCCATGCCCTGTGGAACTCGCGGCCCCCGAAGAGCGACTTCATGAATTCGTACTTTGCCTCCAGCGCCGGGTGACCTTCCTTCCGCCTTCGGAACTCGCCCGGCATCCACACATAGTATGCGAACGAGACCGCAAAGTCCTCGTCTGAATTCCTGACCGCGTCCTCGTTGAGGAAGTCGCCGGAGCTCACATCGGGATTCATGTCCGCTTTCATGTTCCCCGTGCTGAGGTCCCAGGATATCGCACTGAATCTGATCGGATAATCGCTTTCGGGGCAGAAGTGGTAAAAGACGTAGTGATTCACGTGATGTCCGAGCTCATGATAGAGGCGAAAGAACATCACGAATTTGTGCGCCTCGCCGTAAAGGGTTCCATGATCCATGAGCGCCGGGTTGACCCGGATTATCTGTGTCTCCGGCGTGTACGACCCTTTCTCAGGATCATTCTCCTCGAAGTATATTCCATTCAGACCGGTGGCCAGGCATGAGTTGCCGGTGCCGTCGTCCAGCTTTCGCAGCACATCGTTGATGTCTGCCTGAGCGTCGTCCACCATATTGTAGCCGTATTTGGCCTGGGGGATGCCGCGAACCTCGGGCGCGACGTGATCTCCGACGCAATCGCTCTTCTCGAACTGCAGGCATATATTCAGCTTCCCGCCGCAGCCCATGGGATTGAGCCCGCCCAGCAGCGCGATGATGAAAGGGGTGAAATCGCGTTTCGCACGCGTTGCGGCAGCGTTGTCCTGTGGCACCGGGAAAAGGGATAGCGGAATAAAACGCCGCGCCCCTTCATTATAATAGGAACTCGATCTGTCGGATGACTCAGGCGCTGAAATGCACTGACCCGCGTCGATATCGTAATATCCCGCAGGCCTGGCCAGCTCCAGAATCCTTGCCACCTGTCCATCGCCCATACTTCTCCCTTGCTCAATCCTACATCATTATTATCGCTGTTTCAGGCTGGAAGTTGCGTGTTTATTTTCATCCCCCTCCTTTGTAAGCCTGCCCGCCGGCCGGCAGGCGGGGAGGGGTAAGGGGATGTAGATCTAGATCTACCCCACCCTAACCCTCCCCTTACAAAGGGGAGGGAAATCTGGTAAAAGGAAATTATGAAACAGCTAATCGCCAAGGCAAGGGCGGCACGCAAGCATGCATATGCACCATACTCCAGGTTCAAGGTCGGCGCAGCCATCGAGTGCGCGGACGGCCGCATCTTCACCGGCTGCAACGTGGAAAGCGAATCGTACGCCGCTACATGCTGCGCCGAGCGCACCGCCATCTACAAGGCGGTCTCCGAGGGCGCGCGATCGTTCAAGCGCATCGCCATCGTGGCCGACACCAAGGAAGCCTGCCCGCCGTG
>JBBAAC010000253.1:0-2962 GCA_041658465.1 bacterium
ACCGATTTTACAAGCCCTGGAGGGCGATGACGATGATGCAAATATCACCACTATCGCTAACCAGTTGAATCTATTCAACTAACGTTGGGACAGCTGTGGTTAGCCTTATAAGTTGAGCTAAACTCGGTGTCGGCTTGCGAGATGATGGACTGGGGACCCCGCTCACGCAGTGGCGATGGACAAAGTGCGTGAGGACGGATGCCAGCCGTAGCTCATCGCGTTCTTTGGCACGGTGTCGGCTTGCTGCGCGATGGACTCGGAATTCTGATCAATCTTTCATTATCTTCAGTGTAGTGCCAGGTTTTACTGAGGAAGGATCGCTGAGGTTGTTCCACTTCTGCAGCTGAGCGATGGTGACCTTGTGCCTGCGCGCTATCTCCCAGAGCGTCTCACCGCTCTTCACGCGGTACGTGGTGACCGCCTGCTGGCTCGCGCGATCCGTTGCAGGATGTGCAGCAGCGAGTTTCACCGGGGTGCCAACGGGAGCGTCGGCGCGTCGCACTGATTCAGAGCCGTTGTCCGCCTGAGCGAGCTTTATCGGCGTGCCGGCTGGCGCCGTCGCCTGCGGCGACGCAACGTCGGGCAGTTCCACTGCTGCGGGCGCCTCTTGAGGGCGCGGAGCGGCCTTCACCCCGCCGAGCCCATCGATTTTTATGGGCGTTCCGCCGTTAGTATCCCTCGCCCCTTGCCCGCTCGGCATTGGCTCTACAGAGGCTGATGTCTTACCCTTTGTCTGCACCGTGGTCTTCTTCACGACGAGCGTCTGCCCGGCCTTCAGGCCCTTGGCATTCTTGAGATCATTCCAGGCCATGAGCTGCTTGGTTGTGACGCCGTACTTTGCGGCGATAGCGCCGAGAGTATCTCCCTTGCGCACCTTGTGGCTCTCGCTCTTTACGATCTTTGTCTCCCTGGACTCTGCGACCTTGGCCGCCTTGCCCTCGCTATTGCTAGGTGCTGAGCCATCCAGAGGTACAGCGGTAGTGCGCGATGCAATCGCATTTGATTTCGGCTCGGCATAAGCCTCGCCCCGGATCACAAGTTTCTGACCTGCCTTCACGCCCTTCGGGTTCGTCAAATTGTTCCAGGCCATGAGCTGCTTTGTAGTCACGCCGTTCTTTGCGGCGATCCCGCCCAGGGTATCTCCCTTTTTCACGACGTATGATGCGGATCTGCCGGCACGCTCTGACTTGCCGGGCCTGTCATCCGACGCAACGTCTGCGCCGCGGCGGTTTTCCTTGTAGATCTTGAGCACCTGGCCACGCTGGATCTTTGATTTGCGGCCGATGTCGTTCCATTTTCTGAGCTGCACAACCGTGACGCCGTGGCTGTCTGCTATTGACTGCAAAGAGTCGCCCTTGCGCACGCGATGTTTGGAGGAATAACGACCGTCGTGAGAATCCTTGCCGCCGCCGTTATCCTGCGACATAGCAGACGCAAATCTGGCCGCGGCGCCGGCAGGTATCATGATCTTGTCCCCGCGATGGAGCTTCTCCCTCACGCTGACGCCGTTTGCCTCCGCGAGCTGCGATGCCCCAACGCCAAACCTGCGCGCGATCTTGACGATGGTGTCGCCCGGCCTGGCCTCGTAGCGCACAACCTGTATGCGCTCTTCCTTCGGCAACATCGCGTACTGTTCCTTGAATTTCAGCGAAGTGCCGCGCGGCAGCCTGACCTCGTAGTTGCGTTCGTTCGGAGGGGTTGCGCCCCGCACCAGATGCGGGTTGAGATCGTAGACAGCCTGCTCGTCCACCCCTGCGCAGCGTGCGATCACGGGCACGTCCGTCTGCGACTCTACCCTCGCCGTCTCAAAATCGAGCGGCGGCTGATACGCTACGTCGGTGAAGCCGAAGCGCTCCGGGGCCTTTGCCATGATAGCTGCAGCAATGAACTTGGGGACATAGTCGCGCGTCTCGGCGCGGAATGCGCGGCCGTCCTCTGCGATCTCCCAGAAATTGCGGCTGCCCGTCATCTCTATGGCATTGCGCACCCTGCCCTCGCCTCCGTTATAGCCGGCCATAGCGAGGTACCAGTCGCCGAATTCGCCATGCAGCTCTTTGAAGTATTGGGCGGCAGCATATGTGGATTTGATCGGGTCCCTGCGCTCATCAACCCAGCCATCGTTTTTAAGCCCGTAGCGCCTCCCTGTAGCGCTTATAAATTGCCATGGCCCTACCGCTGCTGCCCTGGAATAGGCGCTCGTATTGAACCCGCTCTCGATCAGGGCGATATAGACCAGGTCCCGCGGCATCCCCATTTCCCTCAGTATTTTAGTCATCATAGGGACATAGCGGCCAGAGCGTTCCATATATCTCTGGAAGTGTTTCCTGCCAGGGCCCTGGAAATATTCCATCCAGGCCACCACGCGCTCGTTCACCTCTATAGGGATATCGAACTGGGGGAGTTCCCTCAGGTTATGCTCCCTTATGTACCTGCCAGAATCGTGGGCAGTCCTGAGGTCCTTTTTAGAGGCGCAGGCGGAAAGGGTGGCAGCGAGGAGGGCTGCTAGAACAAGGGCCACAGCGGGACGAAACAGAGCCATCTTTTCTCCCTTCAACAAGAGTCGCGTTCCCGCCACGTGCTATTCCATTATATAGTAATGATAGCGCAGCGGCAGTTTGGCTGTCAAAATGTTATCCGACATTTCCACAAAAAGTTGCGTAATTTTTATTTAAACTATCCCTCCCCTTTGTGAGGGGAGGGGCCGGGAGGGGTAGATCTACCTCCCCTTACCCCTCTTTACAAAGGAGGGGTAATTTGATTCAATCGGCCTGTTTACGCAAAAATGTCGGAATGTCGTACTCGTCGCTCTGATACTCCAGGACCCCGATCTCCCGGGCCAGTTCCTTGAGGTCCGCCTTTGGATCAGGTGCCACCATAGCCTGCGCGCCCTCGTATGCGGTCGCCAGCCCCAAAGCCGTAGGTGACGGGGCATGACGGGAGGCTCCGGAAGGGAATGCCGGCC
>JBBAAC010000254.1:0-2959 GCA_041658465.1 bacterium
AGCTCGCCGAGGTGGATGTGGCGCGCCACTTCACCAGGCTCTCGATCCGCAACTACAGCAAAGACCTGGGCTTCTACCCGCTCGGATCCTGCACCATGAAGTACAACCCCAAGATAGCGAACAAGGTCGCTGCGATGCCGGGTTTTGCGGACACGCATCCCTTCCAGCCGACATCGACGGTGCAGGGAAATCTCGAGGTCTGCTACGAGCTGGAGCAATGGCTTTGCGAGATCGTGGGAATGCGCGCTGCAACGCTCTGGCCTGCCGCTGGCTCTCACGGCGAGCTTACCGGCTTGCTCATGATCCGCGCTTATCACGTAGCCCGCGGCAATCCCAGGAGCAAGATCATCATCCCCGACTCTGCGCACGGCACAAACCCCGCTTCCGCAGTCACTTGCCACTATGATGTGGTGACGGTCAAATCCGGCCCGGACGGGCTTCTGGATCCCGCCGCGGTAGCTGCCGCCATGGACGACGAAGTGGCCTCAATAATGATAACGAACCCCAATACGCTCGGCATCTACGAGGAAAACTTCAAGGCCGTCTCAGATATCGTGCATGCGAAGGGCGGGCTCGTATATTGCGACGGCGCCAATCTCAATGCGCTCATGGGTTATGTTAAGCCCGGCGAGATAGGCGCGGATGCGATGCACATAAACCTGCACAAGACCTTCGGCACCCCGCACGGCGGCGGCGGACCCGGCGCCGGGCCGGTCGCGGTCTCAGCTGCTCTCGAGCCTTACCTGCCCGTGCCCCGCATAAAGAAGATTGGAGACAGGTTCGAGACCGATGTCGACCACCCCGAGTCGATAGGCCGCATCAACACATTCTTCGGAAATTTCGGCATACTCCTTCGCGCCTATGCGTATATACGCGAGCTCGGCGCGGAGGGGCTCTGCGGAGCCACAAAGATGGCGGTGCTCAACGCGAACTACGTGCGAGCCCGCCTCATGAAGGCGTACGAGCTCACCTACTCGAAGCCGTCTCTTCATGAATGCGTGTTCAGCGACAAACGCCAGAACGCGCACGGCGTCAGGACGCTGGATATCGCGAAGCGCCTCATGGACTACGGGTTCCACCCGCCCACGGTATACTTCCCGCTTATCGTGCCCGGCGCCATCATGATCGAGCCCACCGAGACCGAGTGCAAGGACGTCATCGACGAATTCTGCGATGCCATGTTGTCCATCGCGAAGGAATGCGAGGAGAACCCGGATATCGTTAAAGGTGCACCGTACCGTCCGTTCAGAAAGCGCCTCGATGAGGCAAAGGCGGCCAGGGAGATGGTCCTAAAGGAGTGATGAATGCAAATGAAGCGCGCCCTATCGATAGCGTTCTGCATCTTCCTGTCAGCAGCACTTTTTGCCGGCTGTGCCATCTGGCGGGTCGATACGACATTCACGAAAGCTACGCCTGATTACGTACCTGCAAAACACAAGAAGGCATCCCAGGTGAAAGTCTTTGCTAAAAATGCGCCCGAGTCGCCTTACGAAGAGATTGGAACCGTTCGCGCGGTCGGGGCTAAAAACACGGACACCGAAGTGCTGGTCAAGGCATTGCGGATCCGTTCGGCAAAGATGGGGGCAGACGCCATTATGGGTATAACGTTCGACAAACAGACGGTCTCAGGCGTCCGACCTGGGCACCTGGTGTGCGATGAATTCAACAAGTGCTCTTATCTTGAACACGACAGCACGATCGAGAGCGTGCCTGCAGCAAACGCAACGGCAATCGTGTTTACCGGGGAAATAAAGACTGAAGAGAGAGATCGAGACTAAGAGCGAGGATGAGGGAAAAGAAAAGGCCTCGGGGATGCCCGAGGCCTTTTGTGCATCTGTCATCCCGGTGAGCTAAGGAGATCCCTCGCTCCACTCGGGATGATTGGTCGAACTACGTACGACCAATCACTTCGCGCTCGTGATGACCACGAGCTGATCCCGCGAGAGCGGATAGGTGGACGTGATCTTGACCGTCGTGCCGGCGCCCTTCTTGAGCATATTCTGCTTGTCGCTTTCGGTGAGCGTGTGCTTTATGCGATAGGTCTTGTTGTCCTTCATCACAAAAACGTAGTCGCCGTTCTTCTCGTCGAATTTCTGGAACTTCACCGTATCTTCGTATACATCGCCCTTCTTGAACGTCGTGACATCCTTGCCCGTCACTTCCTTGCCGCCTTCCGTCGTCTTCACAACCTCTTTTTCCGTGCCCGTAGCAGTCTTTTCCTTTATGACCGTCTTCGTATCGCCCGTCGCCGTGGTCTTCGTCGTCTCCTTGACCTTTGCCTTCGTATCCTCAGCATTTGCCTTCCCGGCGACTGCGAACGCAAACGCCATCGCTACTGCTACGACCAGAATCTTCTTCATATCCCCTCCTGTTGGTTTGAAAGTTTGGCGCATATTAGGCACTGCCTGCATAAATGCAAATGCTTTTCTTGCAACCCGGAAAATACAAGGCAACCGGCCTCAGCCGGAGATCACAGGTAAACCGAGAAGGTCCAGCTCATGCGCAGCATCCCGTCGTCGTCCGTGAATTTGGAGGGCGGCTGCGCAAACGGCGAAGAGGCCCTGACCGTACGCAGCGCCTCCTTGTCATAAGTAGGGACACCCGAGCCGCGAAAGACAAAGAGCTCGGTCAGGTTTCCCATCTTGTCAACCGAGACGCCCAGCACCACGTCGATCGAACCGCGAGTGATGAGATTTTGCGAGAAGTGCTCGCGCAGCGACGGCTCAGGATTGAAGGTCATCTTGAACGCACGCTTGAGCCGCACAAAATATTCCACCTCCGGATATCGCAGCACGTTGAGATAAGTCCGAGCGCCGCGCCTGAAATCAGGATAGAAATCGTCCAGAGATCCGCCGTTCCCGGGGCTCGTCTCCTTCTCCGGCCTCGGCTTCTGCTTGCTGGCAAAGAGGTTCGGATCGAACGCGAAAATACGGTCGGCGCCCCTGGGCCTGCGTTCCTT
>JBBAAC010000255.1:0-2945 GCA_041658465.1 bacterium
GATGCCGCCGGAAACCGCGACGACCACGCGATCGCCGTGCGCCATGAGCCCTTTTTCAAGAACTATTCTGCGAAATAGAGGATATAGCATGACGTTCAAATCCCCAGTCCATCGGCCTTGCATCTGGCAGCGAACTCCGCGTAGCGGGCAGCGTGCTCCGCCAGGCCCCTGGCCTCGTCGGCTGACAACTCCCTTTTGATCCTTGCGGGCACGCCGAGCACGAGCGAGCGAGGCGGAACCACGGTCCCTTCCGTCACGAGTGCGCCGGCGCCGATGATACATTCATCGCCGATCTCCGCGTTATTCATCACCGTCGCGCCCATGCCGACCAGAACGCGGTTGCCGATCCTGCAGCCGTGCAGTATCGCCCGATGGCCGACCGTCACGTCGTCTCCGATTGCAAGCCCGCCGCCGGATTCGGTGTGCAGCACGCAGAGGTCCTGGATGTTCGTACGAAGGCCCACGCGGATCAAGCCAACGTCCGCGCGCACGACCGCATTGAACCAGATGCTGGAGCGCTCGCCCAGGACGACATCTCCCAGGACCGCAGCGCCTTGCGCCACAAAACAGCTCGCGTGGATTTCCGGTCGTTTGCCGCCCGCCTGCGCGATCATCGTCCGCCTCCTGTCTCGTCAGCCTCTGCCGCCCGCCTGCGCCGGCAGCACTTTGCCGCCTGCAGGGCCATCAGCGCGCCGAACGCAGCGCCTGCCGCATCCGCCAGGAGATCCAATGTCTCGCAGGAGCGGCCCGGCACGAAGAACTGGTGAATCTCGTCGATGGCGCCATAAGAGGTTGCAAGGCCCACAGCGAGGATCGGCATCATCGCGTGTCCGTAAGTCTCGGTCACCCTGAGGGACCATGCGCAGAGAAACGCGAGCCCGGCGTAGAGCATGAAGTGTATGATCTTGTCGGCATAGGGAAAGAGAGGCACCCCGCCCCACTGCCTCGATGAGAGGTAGAAGATGCCGGCTGCATAGGCCAGTGTTATGAACCAGCGGATATATTTCATATTTATATGAGAAGTGCGATCGCTAAAACTGTGCGTTGGTTCGTTTTGAAGCGCGCTGTTACATCTTGTACTTCCCAAAATCCTCGGGCGAGAGGTTCTCGAGTATCTCCGTCCACTTCTGTTTCTTCATCTCATCGCCCGAACCTTCCTTCGCCAGGTCGATCTTGCGGGACTTGTCGATCACGTGACGCGCGACATAGATCGGGGCCTTCGCGCGAAGCGCGACCGCGATGGCGTCCGACGGCCTGGAGTCCATCATGAATTCCTCTTCCCCGCGCATGAGCAATATCCGCGCATAGAAGGTGTTGTCGGCGAGGTCGTTCACCTCCACGCGCTTGACCGAGATGCCGATCTCCTCGAGGATGTTCCTGAGCAGGTCATGCGTCATCGGGCGCGAGAGGTGAATGTGTTCGAGCTCGGTTGCGATCGCCGATGCCTCGATGAGGCCTATCCAGATCGGCAGTGCGCATTTTTCTTCCAGATCCTTGAGTATGATGATCGGCATGCTGGTGAAGGGGTCTATAGTGAGACCCGTAACCTTCATCTGCAGAAAGTCAGGTGTGCCATGATTCTCGTGCGCGTTCATCTGTGAACTCCCTCGGATTTCAGGGGATCCTTCGCTACGCTCAGGATGACACACGACAGCGAGTTGTCGTGAGCTGCCGTAATCGTGACCGGCACTATATCCCCAATGAGACCGGGATGGCCAGCGAAATGTACGATCCTGTTGTCGGGCAACCTGCCGGTTACAAGGACTTTATGCATGCGGTCCATAGTCGTGGCGAGCGCCGCATCTTTCTTCCCGACGAGCGCCTCATTGCTGCGTCGCGACATCTGCCTCTGCAGGTCGAGCAATATCGAGAGCCGTTCCTCTTTCTCCGCCTGAGGCACGTCGTCATCCATCTCGTGCGCTGCCTCCGTGCCCGGCCTGGGCGAGTACTTGAATGCAAACGCCTGGTCGAAGCCCACCTCGCGCATGAGGGCCAGGGTATCCTCGAAATCCTGCCTGGTCTCACCAGGGAAGCCGACGATGAGGTCAGTGGTAATGGACATGCCCTCGCGGGCCGCCCTTAGTGCCCGTGCGATCCCGGCATATCTCTCTCGAGTGTAACCCCTGCGCATCCGCTTGAGCACGGCGTTGGACCCGGCCTGTACAGGCAGATGCAGGTGCGGGCAGAGCTTCTCGTTTTGCGCGTATTCGCGCAGGAGCTCCTCGCCGATCCAGCGTGGATGGGGAGATGTGAATCGTATGCGCAGGATCTTTGTCTCAAGTGCGATGCGACCGATGAGAGCGGCAAGTCCGCCCTCGCCGCCGTATGCGGAGACGTTCTGGCCGAGCAGGGTCACTTCCTTTGCGCCTGAGTCCGCAAGCCTTGTCACCTCTAGAACGATATCGTCCGCAGGACGGGAGATCTCGCGGCCCCTTACAGACGGAACGATGCAGTAGCTGCACGCGCAATTGCATCCCTTTGTGATTGTAACAAAAGACGTGACTGCATGAGCTCCCCTCCTTTGTAAGGAGGGGTCAGGGGAGGCAGATCTACCCCACCCTGTCCCTCCCCTTTCACCCTCCGGCTCTCGCCTTCGGGTACTTCCTCGGCCACCCACTTTCAGTGGGTCCCCGGCCTCGGTCGCAAAGGGGAGGGGATTTATGAGATGATCTCCGCTGACTCTCGGCGTATGATCGAGAAATCGATATGCCTTGAGATCATCTATTAACTCGAGAGCAGCGCCTCTGCAGCCGGCTTGGGCATTCTCGATGAGCTCGGGGAGCCGCCAGATCTGATCAGGACCGAAAACAAAATCGACCCCCGGGTAGCGGTCGAGCAAACCAGCGCCGTCCTGCTGCGCCACGCATCCGCATACGCCGACCAGCGCATGTGGATTATGGCGCTTGAATGAGGCGGCCCTGCCCAACTCCGAGAGGGCCTTATGC
>JBBAAC010000256.1:0-2924 GCA_041658465.1 bacterium
GAGCGACGAGCGTGATGACCAACGCGCCCGAATTCGAGCAGGCCATGCAGGATCTGGCTGCATCCAATCTACCGCTTGACGTCGGATTTCACGCGAATCTCACCTGGGGCAGGCCCCTCTCGAATCCCAAAGAAATACCTTCGCTCGTCGACGCGGACGGCAGGTTTCATCAGCGCATCGAGCTCCTCAAACGGGCCATTTCCGGAAGGGTGTCGGGCGAAGAGGTCTATCGCGAGCTCCGCGCACAATTGATGCGGCTCGCATCCAGGACGCAGAAGATCAGCCATGTAGACGGGCATCACCACTGCCACGCGTTTCCAGTCGTTGCTCGGACCGTGGAGAAACTTGCGCGCGAGTTCAAGATTTCATTCGTGCGGGCCCCCCGCGAGGGATTCTGGTCGCCGTGGCATTGGGCCGGCGTGCGCAGGCTTGTTGTCGCTTCGCTCCCGGCATCCAGGCCTTCGTATTGGCGTGCGAGGGGATTCGTTTGTCCGGATCACTTTGGCGGATTCGCGCTGGGCGCGGGGCCTGCGATCAGGGAGCGCTGGATGGAGTCGGCCCGAAGGCTGCCGCGGGGACTTACGGAGATCATGGTGCACCCGGGATATTATTCCGGCGCTGATCGCTACGACGCGGGCCGCGAGCAGGAGATCGCCATCCTGTCCGATTTGGCCCTCGCAGATGCATTCCGCTGCGCGGGTGTCGAGATCACGACTTTTGCCAACTTGTCATCCTGAGCGAAGGATCCCGTTGACACCCTGCGCCGAAGGCTCCCGGGGTATTTACGGGATCCTTCGGCATGCGAGTTGGAAGGATTGGCCTCAGGATGACGCTATCGCGTCACCTTCCAACCGTTTGCCCATGCCTGTGCCAGCACTTCCTTTGTGTATTCGCCGCCGACATAGCGATGATAGGGGAGCGAGGAGGGGATCAGCCCCGCGAGCGGGTGGTTGGAGGCGGCTGCGACCGCACCGATCACGAGCGTCCAGCTCTTCGTCGCAGCGCCGTCCTGCACCTCGATCGGGATGTAGGCGCGCATCCCGAAGTCGAACATGAGGTCATCGTACGAGTAGGTCTTATTATCGCCGCCAACGCAGCTCTTGCGCAGCTGCCAGGCCGACCATGCGGCGCCCTGGAAGATCCGCATCACGAAGTCAAGATCCGCCCAGATCGGCGAGACATAGAGCGAGTGATAGGTATCCACAGAGCCGGGCACCCCGCGGCAAACAACAGGACCGCTGTTGGAATAGCGGGAGTAGAACGGCGCAGCCGAGAGAGTCTCCAGCCGCTGCTGCAGAAGGTGTGCCTCCATCGGCACGGTGTACATCGTCACCGGGATGCCGTCGCTCAACTCCTTCGTGACGTCGTCGCAGCTATCCACATTATTGTAGATCGGTGCGTTTTTCCAGTCGTAGTTTGCGGGGCACGCCGTGTGCAGCGTCAGGCGCCGGGCTATAACACCGCGCTGCAGCGCCTCGGCAGGGGTCATAGAGTCGCCCTTGTACTGGTCGCGCAGCTGGTTGTGGTTGGCGGCGGTGGCGCCCGAGGGCGTCGTCAGCACGGTGCAGAGCATCTGCGGCGTGAGAAACGTCGAGACGATGTCCGAGAAGAGTCTCGCGCGGTCGATGGGGAATTCCGCAAAACCCCGGCTGATGCCGCTGTGCAGGAGCGCCTCGGCGCGCGGCGCAATCAGCCCCATCTGCATCGCGCAGGCTGGTGTTGAACCGTTATTTCTCGTGATGATGACGTCCGGCGTCCCCATAGCTGGTGATCCTCGCTGAGATGTTTGATCGGAATTATGCGGAAATTAAGGATTGAGCAGCAGTAAATCAAGACGCGGTGCGCTATCCTGCGGCATGAAGCCTGGCGAAGGCCACCGAGCCCTCGGGCTCGCCGCCGATCTCCTGGCCTTCGCGGTAGACCCCGCGCACCGCATAGATGCGCCTGCCGTGCGTGGTGTGGTAGATCCTGGTGGAGACCTCGAGCGAGAGGCCGAGCGCCACGAGCTGGATGCCCAGCACCATGGAGAGCATGGCGAATATGAGGTTGCCCAGGTGCTCTGCTATGACGAGGTTGCCGAAGTAGTAGAATATCGTGATGATGAAGGCCACGGCAAAGCCAACGGCAAATAGCGCGAGCCCTATGAAACCGAAGAAGTGCAGGGGCCTTGCGATGTAGCTGATCATAAACTTTACGGTGAGCAGGTCCATGAGCACGCGGAACGTGCGCGAGAGCCCGTAGTTGGACTTGCCGGCCGGCCGCACGATGTTCTGTATCGGCACCTCAGCGACAGAGATGCCCTTCCAGCTCACGAGCGCCGGTATAAAGCGGTGCAGCTCGCCGTAGAGGTCCAAATCCTCTATCACCTCGCGGCGGTAGGCCTTGAATACAGCGCCGAAGTCGTGCAGCTTAACGCCCGAGAGCTTTGCCATGAGCCAGTTTGCGATCATTGATGGGAAGCGGCGCAGCCAGAAGTTATCGACCCGCTTCTTGCGCCAGCCACTCGCCATCTCATAGCCCTCGTCGATCTTGGCCAGCAGGAGCGGGATGTCCTCGGGGAAGTGCTGGAGGTCGCCGTCCATGGCGACGATTACCCTGCCGCCCGCGCGGTCGAGCCCGGCCGAGAGCCCCGCGGTCTGGCCGAAGTTGCGTCGCAGCCGAACGAGCGTGAGATTGGCATTGCCCTTCGTCAGTTCTTTGGCGATCGAGAACGTGGCGTCGCGGCTGCCGTCGTCCACGAATATGATCTCGTAAGAGCGGCCCATGCCCTCCAGCACCTTGGTGAGTCTGGTGTGCAGCTCCCGGACGTTTGCCTCTTCATTATATAGAGGGGCTACGACTGAAATTTCGCATCGGATCGGTTCCATTGTCTCTGGCCTCGCAAATCATTAAGGATGGATGCCTACACCTGCATTCGCACGATA
>JBBAAC010000257.1:0-2913 GCA_041658465.1 bacterium
ATCGCCGTAACTCCACTCGCCCGAGGCCGTGCGGACCGCAATCGTCTCCGCGATCGCGCGTGCCTCGCGGGCCCTCAGCGCGGCGGCCCTCATGTCCTCCGCGGCAGGTATTGCCAGCTCGATCACGGACGGTCTTTTGCCGCCCTCGTCGGAAGCCGCGGCCTCCATCGGCTTGGGGTCAGCGGGGTCTGCGAAGAGTCCGTCCGCGAGGACCCGCTGCGAGAGGTTGACGAACGAGATGATGGATTTTTTAGAGCGGAAGTTGTGCGCAAGCCTCACCGTCTTTCCTCGCCTGCGCGCAATTTCGCCGCGCACCCTCGCGAAGCAGGAGACCGAAGCGCCCCGGAAACGGTAGATCGATTGTGCCTCGTCTCCCACGATGAAGAGTTTGTTCACTGCGGGCTCAAAGAGCTTGAGCACGAGCTCGGTCTGGATGTCGTTCGTGTCCTGGTATTCGTCCACGAGTATGTGGCCGAACATCCGTCGGCATGCGGATGCCACGGATTCATCGCCGAGAAGCCGGAGCGCCCTTATCTCGAGTTCCTGGAAGTCCAGCGAGCCGAGCTCGGAGAGCCTGGCCGCGTAAGCGCGGCCGGTCGCTTCGAAGACCGTTCCGAGCGAATCGAGGACTGCGATCTCCCAGCCCTCCGCGCCCTCGCGGTCAAGGAGCGCCGCCTTCGCATGCCAGCGGAACTGCATCAGCTCCTCGAGCACCCCCATAGCGGTCGCGAACCCTGTCTCCTCGACAAGTCCAGCCGCCGCCTCGTCCTTCTCCTCCAGCAGGCCCAGCAGGGAATCGCGTACGCACTTTCGAGCGAGCATTCCCGCCGCGTTCTCATCCAGCAGATTAAAGGATGGCGAGAGGCCCGCGGCCGGGCCGAATCTGCGCAGGAGCCTGGCCGCGAACGAGTGGAACGTCCCGATCCAGGCCTGATCGAGCCTGAAGCGCTCCGCAGCCGGGAGATATGGGCGAAGCTTTGCCCTGAACTCGCCCGCGGCCTTTTCGGTGAAGGTGATCGCGAGCACGCCCCCGAGCCTCGCCCAGTCCCCGCTGCCCGGCACGTCGGGGTCGCAGCCCACGATTGTCAGGATGCGGCGGATGAGCACCGCGGTCTTTCCCGAGCCGGCGGCCGCGTCAACGGCCATGGGGATCGACACGGATTCGATCGCAGCGCGCTGGGCCTCAGTCGGCTGAAACTTTTTTATGCCTGCAGATATCGCCATAGTTGCAGTAATCGCAGAATGCCTCGTTCGAGGCGGGGAAAAATCCGTTCCTGATTTTCGAAGCGAACTCGGCCGATTTTGATTGGGCCGCGTCCATGAGCTCGGCCATCCGCTCCTCGTCGATCTTCGCGTGCGAGCGGCCAAGACGAAAACACGCCCCGTCGAATTCGCCGAGCACGAGCCCCTTTGTCTTTCCCGGGGTCTTCTTCTCGTCGCCGGCGGACGTGGTCTCCTTTATCTCTACGAGCAGCCCTCCGATCGGAAGCGCCTTCGGGTAGAGCGACTTCTTCACGGCGGCGATGTAGAGCGGGAGCTGCAGATGTTCGCCGCTCTCTATGCGGTTCACCACCTGATCCTCTTTTCCAGTCTTGTAGTCGATCACGAGAAAGCGGCTTTCGGCGCTGTCCGCGTCGATGCGATCAACGCGACCGCGGACAAAGAGCGGCTCCTGGCCCTTCACGTCGATCTCAAGGGCGTTGCCGTTTTTCTTCGAGAACTCCCATTCGAAC
The DNA here is from genome assembly GCA_041658465.1 of bacterium. Classification (GTDB taxonomy): domain Bacteria; phylum UBA10199; class UBA10199; order 2-02-FULL-44-16; family JAAZCA01; genus JAJZQH01. The sequence goes on from JBBAAC010000257.1 coordinate 1,734, forward strand.
TCCCGCGGCATGAGTGGGGACGAGATATGCAGGGCCTCGTCCGCCTCCGCTGCAACCACGCAGAGCGCCATCTTCGCCGCCTCATCGATCTCCCTTTCCCTGAGGCCCGGCTTCACGTACCCGAGATCGTCTTGCCTCTCTTCCCACACAGTCCGCGCGATCCGCGATATCGTGCGTGCGACCTTCTTCTCATCCGGGCGGTCCGACCTCGCTTCGACGGCTTCCTTCATGTGGTCGCGGTAGAATCGCGCGAGTATCTCGTGCACGACGCCGCCTCGGTCGGTGGCGCGTATCTGTGGGGTCTCTTCCGGCTCTTCGACGGTTCGAAGCACGTCCTGCGCGAAGAACGAGAACGGGCAGTTCGCGTACCTCTCGAGCGAGGTGGGGTTGAGCTCCGCCTCCACGAAGCGCTCTCGGACCATGCCGCGCGCCTCTTTGGACGCGAGCACTCCGAGAAAAGGGCCGAGGCGCGACTCCAGCGGATCGAGCCCCTCGATCCGCGCGGACTCCACGGCAACCAGCCGCTCCATCTCTTTTTTCATGAGGCCTTCGTCCGTGCGGCCCAGCGCGCAGGCAGCCGTCGGCTTCGGCGCCGCGTCATCCGTCAGGAATCGGTCCGCAAAAGGCGAGGGGATCGTCTCGGCGCCTTCGTCGGTCACAGCGGGCATGATGAGCGTGACTGCGCCGCGGCACTTCTGGATCATCGTTTCGAAGGAGTATGATTCTCGCGCGTGCAGGTCCTCCGCGTCGGGAAATATCCTGCGGATCGCATCCTCCTTCCAGTCGCCGAAGAACAGGGTCTCGACCGCGCGCGAGGGGAATCCGCCCTCGGTCATGCGCGGCACGATGAGGCGCGCGGCCTCTGTCGCCAGAGGCGAGCCCTGCGCGTGGAGCGTGAATGGGAGCACCGACTCGAGCATTGTAGAGGCCGCGGTGCGCTCGCAGAGATCGTCCGAGAGCATCTGCGCGAACTGCTCGCGCGCGACCTTTCCCGCGCCCAGAAAACCGGCTGAACTGCAAAGCGATCTCAGCGAGCTCTCGATTGCCTCGGCCGCGCCCAGGCTCCTTGCCGCCACCCTCCCATGGCCGCGCCGCTTTCTCAGGCCGTCTATCCACGAACGCGCGCGGAGGGCCACGCCGGCATGCGAAAGCATCTCGGCCGAGTAAACGGAGATCGCGG
>JBBAAC010000258.1:0-2901 GCA_041658465.1 bacterium
GATGATGGAGAAGTCAACTAACATGGCCTGCAAACCGTCCCCTAATTGTAGGGGCTAAACGTTCCAGTTGACGGGGCGCAGTCCAGAGGCCACGTGCAGACGCACGTTTGCCGAAGGATCCCACGGTTACCTCGGGATCCTTCACTTCGTTCAGGATGCGCCATCGCCCGGCGGTAAGGCGCCTCGCGGATAAAAAGGTCGAGGGACCTCCACGAAGGGCGACGGCTGACGGCCTTCCCCCTGCCCTGCGCGACTACCCCTCCCGCAGGGCGGGGGCAATGGCAGAGAGAATATGGCCAACCAGGCAAAACCAATAGAGTCGGATCAGATCGACGCCCTCCGCAGCTTCTGGCGCCGTAATAAACGCCTGCCCACCTACTCGGAGATCTGCCGCATCTTCGGCTACAGCTCGAAGAACGCGGCGTTTCGGCTGGCGGCCAAGCTCGTGGACGAGGGCTATATCGACAAGGACCCCGCGGGCCGGCTCATCCCCTGCGGCGAGAGGATGGGCATACCGCTAGTGGGCTATGTGCAGGCAGGGTTCCCCACGCCCGCCGAGGAAGAACTCATCGATACGCTCTCGCTGGACGACTTTCTCATCGACAAGCCCGAGGCGTCGTTCCTGCTCAAGGTCTCCGGCGACTCGATGATCGACGCCGGCATCCACGAAGGCGACCTCGTCATCGTCGAACGCGGAGGCAGGCCAAAGTCCGGCGACATCGTGCTCGCGTGCGTGGACAACGAGTGGACCCTCAAATATCTCCACCGCGCAGGCTCGGAGGTGGAGCTCGTGCCCGCAAACCCGAAGTACCCCGTGATAAGGCCCGAAGGCGAACTCACCATCGGCGGGATCGTAAAGGCCGCGATCCGCAGGTATTATTGATAGCGAGCTACCATTCATCAGGGGAACCACCTTGCGCGACAATCAGGCGCAGTCTTGAGCGGAGCGTATGACGAAGTGAATTTTTGAGCACATTCACCCATTTGGGGCCTGACCAGCGGGAAGACACCAAATGGGATGAATGTGCTCAAAAATTCGCGAGGAATAGCGCAGCGAATGGCGCCGTCGCGCAAGGTGGCTCCCCTGCTGAATGCTGCAGCGCTTGCAAAATCCACTGCACTATAAGATGCTGCGCGGCCATATGAGAAGCTTGCGCACGCCACACGCCATCGCATTCGCTGTACTCCTGACCGCATTCATCTCCGTCAGCGCCTTTGCCGCGCCGAACAAATATCATCGCGAGAGGGTGAAGGCGGCAGCGCCTGCCGAAGAGGCCGCCGCCGCAGAGGCCGCGCCGCCTGAGGAACAGGCGCCTGAAGTATATATCGAAGTCAACATACCAGCCACGGAGCTCACGCTCTTCGAGAACGGCAAACCGCTCTACGTCAAACCGATCGCCATCGGCCAGGGCGTCTACCCGACTCCCGAGCAGGAATCGCACATAAAGAAAATCGAATGGAACCCGTGGTGGTATCCGCCGCCGAATGCTGCGTGGGCGAAGAACGACAAACCCACGCCGCCGGGCCCGGGCAACCCGCTGGGCCTGGTCAAGATGGCGCTCTCCGACGCTATACTCTTCCATGGCACGAACAAGGAGAAGTCCGTGGGCAGGCCCGCGTCGCACGGCTGCATGCGCATGTTCAACGCCGACGCGGTGGAGATCGCGTGGTACCTGCAGAGCCATTTCTCGAGCAAAAAGGACGAGTCGCTGCGCGCGCTCTACAAGAAGAACGGCAGGACGACATACGTTGTGGAGCTGGATCAGCCGGTGCCGGTGCGGCTGGCGTACAAGCCCCTGATCGTGCGTGGCGACAAGCTCGTCTTTTATCCCGATTACTACAACAAGCTGAAGGGCACGAAGAAGAAGAAGGAGGCGATAATCGCCGCGATAGGGGGGAGCGGCAAGGCGCCCGACGAACTCGCTGACAAGAAGGTAGAGGCGCTGGCCGCGCACTGGCCCCCGCGCGGCACCGAGGTGCCTATTGAATCGCTGGCCAAGGGATCGCGCGCAGAGGAATCCAAACCTGAAAAACCAGCACGCGTAAAGAAGCACCCATCCAAGTATCGCCGATAACGTGGCCGCGCACTTCCGGCTCATCCACCACGGCCGCACGCTCTGCACCGCGCGCTCGCCCAAGTGCCCCCAATGCCCCGTGGCTCCAATGTGCCACTACGCCAAGAGCCACAAAATCACCGTCCATCAGTAGCACAAGTTCGTGTGCAGATTTCATTCTGGCCGTGACGGATATTCGCTGCGCTCAAGTTCACATATTCGTCGCTCTGGGATCGTCTATTTCGGAACGGCGCCTCCCGCGGCGACCCTCTCGCTATTCGCGGGCGGCGAACCCTGCCTGCCGGCAGGCAGGCTTCCACACTCAAATCGCGAGTCAAAAACTGCAACGTCCAGCAAGTGTCAGTCCTCGGGACGTTGCGTTTTGACGTCGCGATTTGGTGCGGCCGCCCTGCGGCGCGGTACCCACGCCGCAGGACTTCGGCATAAGATACACCATGCTGTTGGAAGGTCGTCACCGCCCGCTCATTGCGACGGGTACCGATGCGCGATCTACGATCACGCTCAGAGTGTCTCCGCTGTATCAGTAAAATCCCCCGCCGCTCCCGGCGATGTTCCGAAACAGACGATCCCAGAGCGACGAACAGATGATTTCAGGGCGTAGCGAACCAAAGTCCGGCCAGAATGAAATCTGCACATGGAACGTCAACCGGCTTTGTGACGTTAGAAGACCTGGTTGCTGCGAGGTTCGGGAGGCCTTCCCGAGGAGCGTAAAAGGCGCGTTTACGAGACGAGCGTATGAGGAGCTAAAAAGACGATTGGCGTCGCGACTTGAAATCCGACGAAGGAGGATCTTCAAGTCGCATGGACGCCAACGGCTTTTTGGCGA
>JBBAAC010000259.1:0-2901 GCA_041658465.1 bacterium
AGTTCTCAAAAAATGCCCGTCCAGAGACCTGTCGAATTCCGTGAGCCACCTCGTGATATAGTCCTGATCATAGCCCCTGTTCCTGAGGAGGATCGTCCTCACGTCCTCGATATCGCGAGGCCGACCGGCGATCATCTTGTGGATGATCACGTCCTCGAGAGAAGCAAACCTGACGACGGCGCCGTTAATATCCACACCCCTGGCTCGCGCGATCGCCTGCCTCTCGTACGGGGAAAACGAAAAGACCAGATCGACCCTGATGCCGCTTGCATCTTCACGCAGGGGCATCACCATCGTACGCTTCACGAATTCGTCGTCGTCCTTGAGGATCGCAAGGCCCATCGCCGCCGCAACCTCACGGACCTTCGCGATCCCCTCGACCCCGATGCCCAGCGTGACATCGATGTCGCGCGTGAGTCTCGGCTCGCCGTACAGGAGCACGGCCTGACCGCCGATCACCATATAGGGGATGCCGGCCTTCTCCAGCGCTGCGGCCAGCCTCTTAAGCAGCTTTTGAAACACTGTTGACCGCCTTTGCAATGCGGATGTCCACGTCCAGACCTTCCAGGGGATCAGTCGAAGGGAAGAGGCCCAGCCCCCTCGCCTCCTCGTACAGGCCGTCGAGAATCCTGTACTTCTGCTCGAGCGTCAGATCCTCATGGCTCGCCAGCTCATCCTCGAATGTTTGCCATTCACCTTTATTTATCATGAATTTATAATAGCATGGGCCCTGGGGCATCACAAGCAGCTTGTCGCATGCGCGCTCGCTGCGATCGATTCGATATCGTCCCCGGAATACCAGACAACCGCAGGTTCCGCGCGGAACCATGTGAGCTGACGTTTGGCAAAACGGCGGGTGTTCTGTTTGATGAGGCGAACGGCCTCGTCGAATGAAATCTCGCCGCGCAAGTGCGAGGCCATCTCTTTGTATCCGACCGCGGCGAATGGCTGCACCTGATCGCCGTAGCGATCTCTCAAGGCGCGCGCCTCTTCTAGAAGCCCGTTTGCGATCATCGCATCCACGCGAGAGTCGATGCGGGAATAAAGCCCCTTGCGCTCAAGGGTAAGGCCGATCCATTCGGCTTCGTAGCGGCGCTCGCCAAAATCATGCCTCTTTCGCAGCTCGCAGGCCGGGATTCCCGTGATGCGATGGATCTCCAGCGCCCGGATAATGCGGACTGGATCGTTTGATTTTATCTTTGAAGCCGATTCTGGATCGACCTCGATGAGCCGCTCATATAATCTCTTGAGACCGTACTTCTCGCTTTCACCCTCCAACCCGCTTCGTACGTCAGGATCACGTGGCGGCGCCTCGCACATGCCGCACACGAGCATGCGCAGATACATCCCCGTGCCGCCGACCACGATGGGCATGCGGCCGCGCGAAGTGATATCCTCTATGGCAGCATCGGCAAGCCCCACGAACTGCGCGGCATCGAATCGCTCCTTGGGTTCCGCGATATCGATCAGGTGGTGCGGAACTGCCGCGCGTTCGGCAGCTGTGGATTTTGCCGTGCCGATATCGAAGTGGCGCCACACCTGCTGGGAATCCGCAGACACGATCTCGCCGCCGACCTTCAAAGCCAGCTCGATGCCGGCACGGGTCTTGCCGGATGCGGTGGGTCCGCAGATGATTACAATGCAATGCATAATATTGTGACTATCAACCCCTTCCCTTTGTAAGGGGAGGATGGGAGGGGTAGCGGTCCTCCCCCTTTGTAAGGGGGAGTCAGAGGGGGTAGATCATGCTCTACCTCCCCTGGCCCCTCCTTACAAAGGAGGGGGAAAGTGACAGACGATTCACGTCCTCTTAAACCACTTATCGATCTCGCTGCGCTCGATGCGCACGATCGCGGGGCGTCCATGCGGACAGGTCGCAACGCCATGGCGCTCGATGTCTGCCACCAGCGCCGAGACCTCGTCCGGCGAGAGTTTGTCGCCGGCGCGCACCTGGCGGTGGCATGCGACGACGGCGAATATACGCTCCACTGCCTCGGCGAGCGCGACTGAGCTGCAGAGCTCCTCGAATTCATCGGCGAGCCTGGCAAAGAGCGGAGCTACAGCCGCATCGCCCAGGATCTCGGGGACCGCCTTGACCATGACGCTGCCGCCGCCGAACGGTTCGACCTCAAAGCCCGCGTTCTCGAGCGCACCAAGCTGCTCAATAATGACAGCCGACTCCTTTGCTCCCAGTTCCACGCGCTGCGGGATGAGCAGCCTCTGCACGTGCACGCGGCCGTCTGCAAACTGCGCGCGCAGCACATCGAACGCGAGCCGCTCGTGGGCAGCGTGTTGATCGATGAGTGCCAGCGACCCGTCTTCGTGCTCGCACAAAATATATGATAGACCCAGCTGGCCGAGCGGCCTCAGTCCTCCCCCTTTGTAAGGGGAGGTTAGGAGGGGTAGATCCCGATCTACCTCCCCTATCCCCTCCTTATAAAGGAGGGGAACTCCCAACCGCCTATCTTCAAACCGCCGCATCGTCAGAGCAACGCCATCGCTAGGATAGCTGTCATTCATCACGATCCTCGATTCACGATCCACGATCCACGATCCGCAAGCAGCAATTGCCTTGCGCACAGAGGCCTTCACAAAGTCGTGCACAGCCCCGCCCTTTGCATAGCGCACCTCGCGCTTCGCCGGGTGGACGTTCACGTCGACCTGCATGGGATCGATCTCGATCCAGAGGACCGCCGCCGGCCCTGCACCCGCGATCTCGCGCTCTTCGAGGCCTTCCACCAGCGCGTGCATGAGGATCCGGTCGCGCACGGGCCTGCGATTGAGGAAAAAGTGCGCATCCTTGCCGCCGGCCCTGCCGCCCTCCGCAACCCAGCCATGGATGGAGATCTCGACGCCGCGCTCCTCCAGCGGGATCAGACGGCCGCGGAATTTGCCGCCAAG
>JBBAAC010000260.1:0-2892 GCA_041658465.1 bacterium
ACTCGGTGTCGGCTTGCGAGATGCCAGCCGCAGATCATCGCGTACTGTGGCGCGGTGTCGGTTTGCTGAGCGATGAACGGGGGGGGCCGCGCACTTCATGGCACGGAGCAAGCCGAATATATGAATCAGGAGGTGGGGGCTGTGGTCCCCGAAAAGGGGCTGCTGGACGCCGATTTCTGCCCTTTAACCGTGCAAAAGATTTTTTGCCCTGCCTATTAATGCTCATAAAACAACTAGTTAGACGCCAGCTTCCTCAAGGGCCAAGTTGGCATCGTCTATGCATTTTAATCGGGTGCAGACATACCAGGGAGGGGCAATGGATACGATAAAGAGCCAGCAGACAAAGACGGACGGCCCGGCGATCGATATATGCCCGGTGGCCGGCGCCGATGCGACAAACGAGATGCGCAAGGAACTGTTGGAGCTACAGCTTCGCATGGCGACTTGTTCCATTAATCACGAATACGCGCGCAAGGAGTTCGATGACGCCGGTGATCGCGAGAAGCGCGAAGACCTGCTCGAGTATATGCATGACTGCCGCTGCGAATATTTTCAGGCACGCGCGGCCCTGGCTGCCTACGATCCGTATGCGCTGGCGGAATTCGAGGCAGACCTCATGCACCAGAAGCAGGTTACGCTGACGGCCTATAACGCATAAAAAAGATCCCTAACCCTCCTTTCTCAAGCAGGGGGACTGTCGTGAGACAGCCCCCCTGTTCCTTATTGGCGGGTCGTTGAAAATGGCCCATCCCCCCATTCGGGGATCCGCAGTTGACTTTCTCAGCCGCTCTTTTAGTATACAACCTATCATTATTACAGACCGCAACCATAAGCTCCTCGGGATCGTCGGTTCGATATGTGATGGCAGTCCGCGGTGGGGATTTTGTTTTAACAGGTAATCGCGAACCTCTTGTCCAACGCCATTAAATTCACTCGTCCGAAAGAGAATGCGCTCATCCGCATCGAGGGACGCCCGCTGGACAAGGAGGGTGCAAAAATATCGTTCACTTTAGCGAAATAGTGGTAAAGGGAGGTACAAATGAACAACTCAAAGCAGATGGATATCCTGCTGGTGGAGGACAACCAAAACGATGTGGAGCTGACCCTTCGTGCGCTGGACAAGCACGGCCTGGCGAACAAGGTGTTAGTGGTGAAGGACGGCGCTGAGGCGCTGGAGTACCTCTTCGCCACCGGCAAATATGTCCAGAATGACCCAAGGGTTTTTCCCTGTGTCGTGATCCTGGACCTCAAGCTGCCGAAGGTGAGCGGGATCGATGTGTTGCGCAGGATAAAGGGCGATGAGTGCACCAGGTCGATTCCCGTTGTGGTGCTCACTTCCTCCGCCGAGGAGCGCGACGTAATTGAGAGTTACAAGCTCGGCGCCAACAGCTACATAATAAAGCCGGTGGATTTTGATAAGTTCATACATGCGGTTTCACAGGTCGGACTTTACTGGCTCATAATCAACCATCCGCCGATTATATAGGGGAGCATCATGACCGGTTCTCTTACGGATGATCGCACATGGGTGCGCAGAGGCGAGGACGGGAAGGTCACCCACTAGGAGCATGACCGTGGTCAAACATCGTATCCTTTCGCTGTCAAATCGCGTGCCCTTTATCGCATTGGCTGTGACCACGATCTTGAGCATCGCGACGTGCGTCTTCTTCCTTTACCGTGGTCAGTTTATCATTGTCCAGAACCTCTTGTATATTCCCATCATCGTCGCCTGCATGTACTTCGTCAAACGCGGATTTTTCTTCTCCGTCATCCTGGCATGTATCTATTTCTTGCTCATCGTGAGCTTTACGCGTGAAGCGGCAGTACTTCTGCAGGCGATTGTCCGGGTGTTGATCTTCGTGCTCGTGGCCGGAATTGTCACGTACCTGTCATCTGTGCGCAAACGTGCGGAGGAGGCGCTGCGGCTGCAACATGATCATCTCGACGAGTTGGTCCGTAATCGCACCGCGCAACTCGAAGCATATGTCATCGAGCGCAAGCGAGTGGAGCAGGAGCTGCGCCAGGAGGAGAAGTTCCTTAGCAATGTTTTCTCGAGCATTCAGGACGGCATCAGCATACTCGATAAAGACTTCACCATCGTTCGCGTAAACCCTGCGATGGAGCGCTGGTACGCACATGCGATGCCGCTCATCGGGAAGAAGTGCTACGAGGCATACCACGGTCGCGAGGAGCAGTGCGCGATCTGCCCTACGCGCGATTCTCTCAGGACGGGAAAACAGTCGTATGAGGTGGTCCCAAAGATCGGGGCGAAGGGCGAAATAACCGGATGGTTGGATCTCTACAGTTTTCCCCTGTTCGATGAGACGGCGGGCGGTCTGACGGGGGTCATTGAATACGTGCGCGACATAACAGAGCGCCGTAAGACCGAGGAAGCGCTGCGCGAGAGCGAGATCAAATTCAGGACGCTCTTCGAAAACGCAAATGACGCGATCTTTATCGTGAGTGAAGACATCTTCGTCGACTGCAACCGCCGCACCCTCGAGATGTTCGGGTGCACGAGGGATCAGATCATAGGGGAGACGCCGTATCGGTTCTCTCCTGCATTGCAGCCTGATGGACGGGGCTCGCGGGATAAGGCGCTCGAAAAGATACAGGCAGCATTTGCAGGACAAGCGCAGTTCTTCGAGTGGCAACACAGCCGCTATGACGGGGTCTGTTTTGATGCCGAGGTGAGCCTCAATCGCATCGACCTTGGCGGAGAAAAGTATCTGCAGGCGATCGTGCGCGACATCACAGAACGCAAACGTGCAGAGGATCAGTTGAAGGAATACTCGGAGAATCTGGAGAAGCTGGTCGAGGAGCGCTCAAAAGAGCTGGATCGCGCGCGCGCCGTCCTCTTTTCGTCCGCAAAGCTCGCTGCGATGGGGCGCA
>JBBAAC010000261.1:0-2868 GCA_041658465.1 bacterium
GTCGCGCCTCGGCTGCTTTTTCCGTGAGTCCCAATATGTCGTAGCGGCGAATGGCATTGAGCGTCAGCATCGCAATTTTCCTGCCGAAGAATTGATCACCGTTCCCCCCTCCCCTCACCGCATACTGCCTCTGCCCCCAGGCGCCAAATATATAGATGATGTCCGCAACCCTTTCCCTATCGCTTGCTGTAAGACTCTCGGAAAATTTTTTCTCCCAGGCCAGTGCGAAATAGAATGGGTTGCGCAATTTATTGTGCAAATAACCCACACGTTCAAACAGACTCATAAACCGATCCCCATTTGAGAGGCCATTCGCTATTCGAGCTGTTTCAGCGCAGAGGTAATGAACGGCGCGAAAGATATCGGGATGATAGGTCTTGTCGTCATACCCAAGTTCCCCCAACGCAAATAGAATATAATTCTTTATCGCCTCCGCCCCTGCCCCGACCGGAATCTTCGCCATATCGCTCTGAAGGCGAGGAAGAATTTCGCCCGGATTGTTATTAACCATAACCGGCAAGTCGGACTCCACTTTTCTCCCCAGGTCATAAGCAATCTGCCAATCAGGCGTGGTCGCTGGAGCGCCCTTGCTACCACTTTCATCATCCGCTGCAAAACTCATGGCGAAACGCCGGTTACCAATGGGCGCTGCTGCTCCCATATCTGCCCCTAATTCACTGGATTCAATTTGCCCGTCCTGCTCCAATTGGAATTGGAGTGGAGTGTCTGAAGGGATGTCAGTTCCGGCGGTCGGATCTTCTGTCCAAGCTTGATAGGGTTCTAACACCTGCATCCAGCCAGGTCCGAAGATGGCTCCATTTCCTGCAGTGCCCATAATATCCTCTGGTTTTGTCTTGTTATCGCGTCAGCGAGAAAAAAGTTGCGCGATTTCTGGCCAGTCTAATCCAATTTTTTTGACAGAATGACATTCAGGAAATTCGGCGCCCTCACGCACTCCGCCCCGGCAGCGGATATCAATATGTTGATTGAAATTGAGGACTAATCCCCCTCCCTTAATGGGGGTGTTTCCGAAGTCATCCTCCCCCTTTGTAAGGGGGAGCTAGAGGGGGTAGATCCGGTATGAATCAACGATCTACCCTCCCTAACCCTCCCTTACAAAGGGAGGGAATGTGTTCGGAAACTCCCCCCTCAAGGGGGAGGGTTAAGATCTCACTCTTTCAGCAAGGGATTTTCGATACCATTCCATATCCTTGATCGGCCGCCGGGCCACGCCGGATTTCATCGCTGCCTCTGCAACCGCTGGCGCCTCCCACAGGAGCACGCGCGGGTCGATCGGCTTCGGGATAATATAATCGGGCCCGAACTCCAGCTTCGCCACGCCATATGCCTTGCAGATCTCCGCCGGCACCGGCTCCTGAGCCAGCTTCGCGAGCGAAAGAGCTGCAGCCCTCTTCATCTCCTCGTTTATCCTGCGTGCAACCACGTCGAGCGCGCCGCGGAATATAAATGGGAATCCGAGCACGTTGTTGACCTGGTTCGGGTAGTCGGAGCGGCCGGTGGCGATGATCGCGTCGGGCGCGGCTGCGCGGGCATCGTCCGGCATGATCTCGGGATCGGGATTCGCCATCGCAAATATGATGGGCCCCTTTGCCATCGACTTCACCATCTCGCGCGTGACCGTGCCTGCCACAGAGAGACCTATGAATACATCCGCACCGCGCATCGCGTCCGCAAGCGTGGCGGGCTTTGTGCCCTTTGCGTAGCGGCCGCGGTGCGGCTCGGCTTCTGCGCGATCCAGGGTCACCACCCCTGCCTTGTCGCACATCCAGATATTATCGCGCGGCACGCCCATCGACTCGATCATGCGCGAGCACGCCACGGCCGCGGCGCCGGCGCCGGAAAAGACGACCTTGATCGCGTCCATATTTTTCCCCGCGATCTCGAGCGCGTTGATGAGCCCAGCTGCGGTGATGATCGCAGTGCCGTGCTGGTCGTCGTGAAACACGGGTATATCCAGCGCCTCGATGAGCGCCTGCTCTATCTCAAAGCACTCCGGCGCCTTGATGTCCTCGAGGTTTATGCCTCCAAACGTAGGCGCGATTTTCCTGACTATCTCGATGAGCTTTTTCGGATCCTTCTCGTCCACCTCGATGTCAAACGCATCCACGTCCGCAAAGCGCTTGAAGAGCAGCACCTTGCCCTCCATCACGGGCTTGCCCGCAAGCGGGCCGATGTCGCCCAGCCCCAGGACTGCGGTGCCGTTCGTGATCACACCCACGAGGTTTCCGCGCGCAGTGTAGTCAAACGCCGCAGCAGGGTCGCGCACGATCTCGCGGCACGGCTCCGCAACGCCAGGCGTGTATGCAAGCGAAAGATCGCGCTGAGTAGCGCAGGGCTTTGTGAGGCCGATCTCGATCTTGCCCGGCCTCCCCTCGCGGTGGTAGCGAAGCGCTTCCTCGCGCAGATCGGTATCTTGTCCCTTACCCATGTCCATCCCCTTTCCTATTGAGATGCGCATGCGTATATCGAATCAAATCCAAAGGCAAGCCACGCCTCCGAGTTCAAATATTCTGCGCCCTGGTAGGGATGTGTGTATCGAGGTACGCCGTCGTCGCCTCGCTCAACAAGTATCGGCTTCGGGTCCTGTCAGTCAGCACAATGTCATAAAGCACGCGGAGACCCGCGGCTGGCATCTCGCTAACTTCGGTGCCAGGCAACTTTGATTGCTCGCCTTGCCCTTTGCCACTGCGTGAGCGGAGTCCCCAGTCCATCATCTCGCCTGCCCGCAGGCCGGCAGGCGGGCAAGCCGACACCGAGTCTAAGTCAGATTATAAGGCTAACGACGAATCACCTGCCACCGCGGTCCCCATTGCTCGAAGCTGGACTGGGGACACCGCTCGTTCTGCG
>JBBAAC010000262.1:0-2835 GCA_041658465.1 bacterium
AGAATGAAATGCAACAGATTTTTAAAAAATGTTTGCAGGAAATATGCGCACGCTGCTAATTTCCTGCCGACCCCAGAATGGAGATGACCACATGACTCGCTCCGAGCTCGATGAGATATGGATGAGAGAGGCGCTCAAGGAGGCTGCGAAGGCCGCCGACGTTGGCGAGGTGCCTGTCGGCGCGGTCGCGGTTTCGGACGAAAAAATAATCGGCCGCGCGCACAATCTGCGCGAGCGCACGCACAATCCGCTCGGCCACGCCGAGCTCCTGCTCATCGAAGGGCTCGCGCGCTCAAGGAAGAGCTGGAGACTGGAAGAAGTGGAAATCTACGTCACCTGTGAGCCGTGCCTCATGTGCAGCGGCGCCATACTGCAGGCAAGGATCCCCCGCGTGGTCTTTGGCTGCTCTGATCCGAAGGCAGGTGCGATGGGCACACTTTATGATGTTACGAACGACCCGCGCCTCAACCACCGCATCGAGGTCGTGCGCGGCGTGCTCGCTAAGGAGTGCAGCGAGGTATTGAGCGAATTTTTCAAGAAGGTTCGAAAGGGATTGATATCAACCGCGCACGAGGAGTGCAGCTGAAGCAATGGGGACGTATCCAGCGAAGTCCTCCAGCTGCATCTTAAGCGCCTCTTCGTCAGCCGTATCAGCTTCCAGCGACTGACTTGCCTCAGGGTCTTTGGGCACTTCTTCCGCAGTGGAGCTCCATCTCCGCGGCCGCTTGCGCGTCTGTACCCTGGCGCCGCCACCAGAGACCTTTATCAGCCCGTGCTCGGGCCCGCCATCGACCTCATCGCCAGGGGGCGGATTGTCAGTCCTGCTTGCAAGGATGCGGACCATCTCTGTTTCCTTTGTCTGATCTAAGCCCAACGGTATGAGCGGATGCCTGGGCTGCAAAGTGCTCACAGAAAGCTCAAACCCCGCATCCGGGAGCGAATCCAGCCAATCCTTCCTGCCCCGGAAATTGAAGATCTCCATTGCTCCACCAGTTGAAAGGGTGGCAAGGCCCGCAAGCACCATCGGCAGGGTCGTGGCAGGCGGCGGGGAAACTATCACCACCTGCTTTGCGAACGGGCCAAAGACAGCTGCGAGCACAGCCACCTCCTCCGGCCTCCCTGGAATGGAGACAAAGTTCTCGGGCCATTCCTCGTGCATCACCGGGTCTGCATTCTGGTCGATCGACGCTACAGCTACACCCCTGTGCCTCAGGGCCAATGCTATGCTCGAGGGATTTTTGCCGCCGCTGAACTCAAGTATCATGGGTGTGCCTATCCGGACGAGCGGGAGCAGCTGCTCTATCACGACGGACCCATGGCGCATCAATGGCCCTGCCGGTGACCTCGCGCCCACGTCAGTCATCAGGGTGCGGCGGATGAGTGGAGAAAAGACATCTGCATATATAAATGACCCCTCGCCCTGCCAGTGCCGATAGCTTGCGTCAAGCAGCGCTGCCCCAACCAGCGCATCACCCAGGCCCATGGACCGGGCTGCGATGATCGCGCTCTTCGGATCCCCTGACTTGATGAGGCCATAGACTATATTGGATACCTGCCTGAATTTCGCTCTCCCCTCATACCCGGATTCAGCAGGATTATCGTCGCTGCCAACAGCATTGATGATGCGCCTCAACAAGGGGACGCGCCTCGCTTCTTCGCCTCCGCGATCCTCTAGATCCCCTTCTGGGCTATGGTGAAAGAGCAGCGTGTATGCCTCTAGAACAAGCTCCCTCAATTCAGCCTCGTACATGCCGGACGATTCAAGCCCCGAGCTGATCAGCACTGCCAACGGCTCCAACGTATCCCTCACATCAGGGGCAAGACCGTCCTTCGCATCATCGATCTCCTTGAGGATCGCCCTTGCCTCTCTCATGAATCCTTCGGACGGCATCTTGAGCAGAGATACTGCATCTGCCATCATGAGCTCTATCTCAAAAAGTCTGCGGCGCGCGAGAAATGGGTTACTGTTCCTTCCCGCAGCCGTCTTATCGAGCAGGTTTGCAAGATCCTCAAAGTGTGCGCGAAGGAAATCGATCTGCACCGTATCGGCCAGACTGACCGCATACCTGCGAAGCCTGGCAGCGTTAGAGCCAACATCGCCGTAAAGCCGTTTGAGCTCCATCTCCGATAGCGGCTGCGCCTTTTCCTTGCGTGACCGCGTGACCCTCCCGGAAAGAAGCGCCGCTGCATCCGGCGCAAAGCGCGTGAGCTGCAACTCAAAGCCCTGAGCCCTCTGCCTGAGCTGCTCGTTCTGCGAGAGCACCAGCTCATCTATGCGTTCGATCTGGCTGCGTAACTCTTCCGCTTGTTCGCCGATGAGGACGAGCGGCTCGCGGGCTATTGCCTTGAGCTCGTCATAGTCAAAGATCTCGGCCGGGCTCTGGACCTTTGTCGCATTGAGCACATCATCCCACCACGCGATGATGTTTGGATCCCTGTGCCCGAAGAAGAGTATGTGGAATAGCCTGTCTTTCATCAGATGCGCCCTCTGAGGCTTCTATATCGCTTTCCTCCACGGCGCTACCGTAAAGAGTGCGGATATTGAGATTGCCCATATTGGTCAATGGCCTTATCGGCAGGCATCCAAAATGGTTGCGTTAAAATTGATGTTGGCCAAGACAGGCTCCTCTTTGGTATTGCGCTTGGCTGGCCGGTATGGTGTATTTCGCCCCCAAAAAGCAGATGAAAAGAGATGGGTGCTCAGCGGAGAGGTGCCAGAGCGGTCGATCGGGGCGGTCTCGAAAACCGTTGTCCTTCGAAAGGAGGACCGTGGGTTCGAATCCCACCCTCTCCGCTGAGCACCCATTGACAAAATCAACGAAACCATTGGTTTGG
>JBBAAC010000263.1:0-2821 GCA_041658465.1 bacterium
CAGGCCACGACCGAGGCCCTGGCGCACGCAGGCAGACCATCCCTCACGGTAACGTTCCCTACCGTGGACGCGCATCACCTGGGCGAATTCTTCATGCTCTACGAAATCGCCACGGCGTACGTGGGCGCGCTGTACGGAATAAATCCATTCGATCAGCCGGGGGTGGAACTCGGGAAAAAGCTTACAAAAGAGATTTTGACTAAGCGGTGAAGAACCGAAGAATAGGATTAAGATAAAGATTCGATTTGACGATCTTTACATGCCCAATATTTTACGCTCCTTGATGATCCTGCGGGCAACTTCATCCTGCTCTTGAGGCGTCAACGCTGCGAATTCCGGAATACCTAGCGCGCGCAGCTCTTCTGCAAGGGGCGCTATCTCTTCAGGCGATACCTCCACGCTCACGCCGATCGTCTCCTTTATGCGTAAGGCATAATCGAGCACTTCCGCGTGAATGGTCTTGATAGTGGTTTCCTGCCAGGGATCGAGGCGTAGCTCTTCAAGATCGCCGCGCTGCAGGAATGATTCGTAGATTTTTTGAGATACCTTTGTCGCCTCTTCGGTCGAGAGCCGCGGCACGGGGAGCAGCGGGTGGCGCTGCGATGGATCGTCAATATATTCCAAGATATGTTTCAAGAGCCTGCTGGTAACGGCCTCGGATGCGGTTGCGAACTTGGTTCCGAACGCGGTTGATAACGCGACCCAATGAATGGCGTTCGCCTCCTCGTGAGCCGACGCTTCATGGGCGATATCGTCGAGGCAGTTGAGGCATTCGACCACGAGCCGAAACTTATCCCGATTCTCCAGGTACGGCGCAAAGCGCCTCTCCCATACTCCGAGCGCGCCTGCATGCAACATGAGCACGACCTCGCGGATCCCGTTTTCAACCCGACCGTGCGCCGTTTCAACGGCAGGATCTTCGAGATACCACTGCATCCCCTTTAAGATCTGAGCTATGTGACGGACGCCATCTCCCGGGATCCCACGGCGGTAGATTATCGCTACGCGATTTGATTGTGCGTAATTAGCCAGACGAAGGCCGTCAGCGGTTCCCAAACTAAGATCCGCATTCTTCCACAACTGATCCGCATCTTCGTAAAAGCCGTTGATCGAAAGCGGAGCCGCCTCAGGTGCCGACGTCCTGCGCATCTCGCCGAGCGACGCGTGCGCGACCAGATCTTGCTCAGGTTCGGCTAAAGAATCCTTCGCCCTGGCAACGTATTCGAGCGAATCCGTATCGTCCGGCAGTTCCCCCACGACCGGAACTATCGCATTTAACTGCTGGTCCGCGGCCGCCATCACAAACGAAGATATTATTGCTGATTCCACCGGTGACATATGTACCTTTTTCGTGTTCTACGCGATCAGAACGCCAGTTCGCCTTCCATGCTGGCGGTGATCTTTGCTCCCGAGAGGAACTGATCGAAGAGCTGGTTGCCCGAGGGATTCTCAGGGAGCTTTGTCTCCATATGCAGCGTGATCAAGCCCTGTGATAACGGTTTGATCGTCTCGATCGTGAGATCCGGCAACTCGAAATCGACCAGCGCCGAAATCCCCTGTTTGATCTGGTCCACCGTAAGCTCGCCGAGGGCCACCCTGATCCTGAACGAAACCTTTTCTATAGTGAGCCTGGCGCCGTCAAAGGTGCCGGCAGCCTCAACGCCCTGCGCGCCGCTGATGACGAGCGTTGCCGTGACGCCGGACGGCAGCTTGGGGATCTCCTCGCTGCGCAGGTACATGATCGCATAAGGGAAGTCGTCCATCCGAAGGGTGACCGCCCCTCCGTTGATGCCGAGCCGCATGGGGCCCGTCAGCGTAAGCGCCTGCGGGCCTCCGGGGGCAAGCTCCGGTATGTCGACTTCAAATCCGCCCGTATAGCACGCGGTCCCGTTGCCGGGCGTACAGGCGGCAAACGCACCGCCCGCCTCTTGCTCCCCGTTCGGCCCCGGAGCAGCGTCACCGACGAGCTGCACATAATATATCCCCTCCCCCGGATAATCGTATACTGCCTCGATTATCGCGCGCTGGACTATAGCGCCCTTCTCTTCCTTGCCTACATCCTCCGGCTTTTTCGGTATCCAGCGTTCCTCCTGCCCCGTAACCCAGCCGCCGTACGACGCGCGCGTGACATCGAGGTTCATGGGCGAATAGGTGACCGCGACATGGAGCGAGCTGCCCGGCGGCACGACTATGTCCGTCGGACTCACTGCCTGGTCCCCCACCGTCAAGCTGTCGATCCTGAAGTTGCCGGCGGAGTTGCTGCCGCGGTCGAACGCGATGGCCCGGATGTGCTGCTCCTGATCGCTCTCGCTGTTGCCCAGCACAAAGGTCTTTGTGGTGCTCTTCGTGACCGCTGTTGTGTCGAACGTCTCGGTCTGCCAGCCCGTGAACTGGCCGCCGCCCGTGCACGACGCCAGCAACAGCGCCACTGTCAGCAACAAGCCTATTTTTAATTTATGAGCCATATAATGTCGAAGCACGAAGCATGAAGCACGAAGCATGAAAAAACATCTGGGGTTATTCCTGCCTCCTGCTTCATGCCTCATGCCTCGAGTTTCATCAAGACGCGCAGCGCCGTCCGGGTGCATCATCGTGCAACACCCTTATCGGCGCATGGCTGGATTAGTTGCGCGATTTATATGGGGCTTAGACAGGGTCAGAAGAGCACCAGCAGGGAGCCCTCCGCGATCCCTCCGTTGGCGTTATAAAGGGTATCGCCGCAGACAAGGTCCAGATAACGGTCGGCATTTGCGTCCATGATCATGCCGCTCGAACAGCCGTAGGGGAGCGTGGAATCCACGCCGTCGTCGAAGGTGGGCCC
>JBBAAC010000264.1:0-2787 GCA_041658465.1 bacterium
AATCCCAGAAAGTTGCGCGGTATTTTGAAGCGTCGGATAACGGCTTAAAACCGCGTTTATGGCTTGCTGGGAATGTCGCCGCGGCGGTCCACGATAAAGGCGGCATTTTTTACGCCTGATGCGGGGATTGCGGCCCTTAGTACTTCATCTGAAGTGTTAACGGATTCATCAGACTCGATGAAGGTTGCCAACCCAGGTTAGGGCTTGGATTCCCTAACGTTGGAATAGCAGCGGAGATATTCGGTAGAGCGGTTATCTGAGACGCTTTTTCTGGATCAGATGCTGCCCCACCCCCGAATACTGTTCGTGCGAGCGAGTCGGGTGTCGTTCCTATCCTCCGCCCCCCGCCACATGACGAAGACGATTCCTCCTCAGGGCAGGCCGTTTTGGGCGGTTCGCTAGGAATATTTTTTTCACTGAGCAACTCTATTGGCACCTCTTTGTACCGATGATACGCGATGATCGGGCTGCAACAGATGCACATCGACATGAACATCGAATTCGAATAGTCGCGCTTCTCGTAATGAACTACATCCGTAGACATGATATGGGCATAAATGACGGCATATTTATGGGTCGAATCCGGATACCTCGTCATATCGCTCAGGTCTTTTCTGTTTGGATCGGAAGAAAATCCCTTCAAATCAAATGAATTGATTGTCCACGGATGTTGGCTGTTCCACTGAGGGAATCTGGTGGGCTGATGTTTATAATTGTCATCGATATCCATTCCGTCGTCAGAAACGAGCCTCACCCTGTCATGCCATTTAAACGACTCGCCATTGATGTTTCGAAATGTTGCGCCCAAGAACGTCCTGGCGCCCTCGGCAAACGTATGGTGTTCGCCGTCGATCATCAGCGGAAGACGCCCATAGGAGGCCGGCCGCGTGATAATACCGTGAGTGCCCTTGCACAGACGGGCCAATTCTTCCTCGTATCTCGGAGAGCCTGGAACAAAGCTCGCATCGCACTGAGCCTTATTATTGACGAGATCGCAATTGACCTCTTCCGTAATGGCCGACAACGGAGGGGCGACGGTCAACCTGTCCAGCCTCCCGTCATTATCGATATCGACCAGATACTCTTTGATCGCAGGTCCGAGAAAGCGTAAACAGGGCTGCATTTTTGGATCTGCCATATCGTCCTCCTTAAATCAGCTGTTGCCCTTTCTTCCCAAGTTCTAGAATTAGTATCGGCAGCCGAAAGAAAAAGTTGCGCGGATTAAACGAAAAAAATCCACCTGAGATCAAATAGGCAAAAAATCCGGGGGGTTAGAGCAGTTAGGATTACGCGCGCAGTCTTCGGGCTAGGTGTTGTCATTCAGGGGGGGGGCCGAGCGCTTTGGTTCGACGCGAGGAGCTTGTATCCTGAGCTACATCGGCACCACAGGCGTCCGCCTTATTTTTTATTCGAATGCAGCAGGGCAAGCCTCTCAAGCGCGGCAGCCTTTTGAAGCGCCTCTGACTTTGGCGCGTTTTCGCGCGCTGCCTCGTGTCCTACCGCGAGGTGCCTGAGTAACTTTGCCACTGGCGCGCGCAAATCAAGCGGGACATTATGCGGATCGCGCCATTCTTCATCAAATCGCTTCGATCCTTCTCCCTCGGCATCATCCAACGCTGCCCAGCCGCCCGCCGACTCTCTCCGCAAAAATAAACAAGCCTCGTCGGTGTAGATTCGTCTAGCCTCTTTCGAGTCGATACGAAATGCACGGCGCATATATTCATCACCCACGCTCACGTCTCCTATTGCATACGCCATCAACGCAGTGGCTGTAAGAGCGGGCAGGAGGGCTCGTTTTTGTCCGGGGGGCAAGATACCGTTTAAATAATCTGCCGCAGATCGCGCAATTTTTAAAGCGCCTTTGTTGCCGGCCGACCTGATTAAGGGCTGCGCAAAAACATGCTCTACGATTTCGGCGAACTGCGCGCACCTCGACCCATCCTCAAATGAAATATCCTTGAGCATCCGCGTCGGTATCTGCTTATCGCGTTCCGATACAATGAGAAGAAAGGCGGCATGACGCATCCTGATCATCTCCACCTTCGATTTATTGACGCCGGCGCTACAAAGCTGACTGAGCACATCTTCCACCACTCCGACCCGCGCCTTGAGCTCATCAACCGAAGGCGGTTTTTGCATGTCTGCAATATATATATCGGCCATGTGCGAATTCAGTGCGCCTATCAGAGTTTCGGTCCAGGTTCTCTCTGCAAACGATTTGAACGAATTGACCAGCTTGGCAACGGCGTCCCTCTCTCCCAATGCGCATCCGATCTCGATCAGTTTGGTAAAGTAACGCCGATCAGGAAGAAATGATTGTTCGGGTTTCGCCATCAGACGGGCAACGTCTTTCAGTTCTTTAGCCGCAAGATTGAAATCCTTGAGATAATACGCGAGAGAGCACAGAGTGGCATGCGGCAACGCCGCATTGGGCTCGAGACGCTCGGCAAGCGCCTTCAGATGTCCCACGCCAGCATCAAGAATGGGCACGTACTTCGCGCGACCGGATTGACCGACCTTGCTCTTGTAACAATCCACCTCAAATCCTGCCAGCATAAAACGTATCATGTTGTGATCGGGATAGCGGTTAAACAGGCTTTGATAGCCTTCGATCGCATCGCACGGGTCTGGATTGAGACTCGGTTTGTTCATATACAGCCCCACAGCTGTCCCAACGTTAGTTGAATAGATTCAACTGGTTAGCGATAGTGGTGATATTTGCATCATCGTCATCGCCCTCCAGGGCTTGTAAAATCGGTGTTTTCTCGAAAAGTGTAACGCTGAGCA
>JBBAAC010000265.1:0-2775 GCA_041658465.1 bacterium
CGAAGTGAGTGAGCAGCTTTCGCGTGTGGCGCGTGTCCTCGGCCGCGATGAGATCGACCTCCTTGAGGATGCGGATCGCCCTCAGGGTCATGTCCTCGAGGTTGCCGATAGGCGTCGCTACGATGTAGAGGGTCCCGGCCATGTCAGGGTTTCCACGCGATCGGAAAACGCCTGCCAAGCCCGAATGCTTTAGAGGTTATTTTAAAGCCCGGAGGCGCCTGGCGGCGTTTATATTCATTGCGGTCTATCATCTCCGCCACGCGCTCCACGGTCGCCTGATCAAAGCCCGCGGCCGCTATCGCCTCGACGCTCATCTTGTCCTCTATGTAGTGCTTCATGATTTGATCGAGGATATCGTAAGGAGGAAGCGAATCCTGATCTGTCTGGTCGGGTTTCAATTCAGCGGTCGGCGGCCTGGTAATTATATCCTCCGGGATCATCTCGCCGCTCTTGTTGATGTACCTTGCCAGCGCATAGACCATGCCCTTTGGTATGTCGGAGATGAGCGCAAGGCCTCCCGCCATATCTCCGTAGAGCGTGCAGTAACCGACTGATAGTTCGGACTTGTTTCCCGTCGAGAGCACCAGCGCCCCTTCGCGGTTCGAGATCGCCATCAGTATGTTTCCGCGAATTCGCGCCTGAATGTTTTCCTCGGCGAGCGAAACCTTGCTGTCAGGCCCGCCGCCGTATCCTATGGTGCGGCGGTATGCGTCGTAGATCTCGCCTATCGGCACGGTGCACGTGATCATGCCGAGGTTCGCCGCGAGCTTCTCAGCGTCAGCCACGCTGCGTGGCAGCGTGTATGGCGACGGCATCATAACGCCCATGACCTTCTGGCTGCCGATGGCCTGGCATGCGATGGCGGCCACCACGGCGGAGTCGATGCCGCCGGAGACGCCTATTACCACGCGCTCGAACCCGCATTTGCGCATGTAATCGCGCAGGCCCAGTATCAGGGCGCGGCGAACCAGCTCCTCGTCGTCGAGGATCGGCAGTTTATTCAGAGGGATCATGTTGTCGAGGTCCACTATGAACGCGTCCTCCTCAAAAGCCTTTCCTTCGCTGCATACGCGGCCGGCCGCATCAGCGGCAAAGCTCCTGCCGTCGAAGACGAGTTCGTCGTTCCCGCCGACGACGTTGCAGTATATCACCGGCAGGCCGTAGGCCCGCGCCTCGTCGCAGACAAGCCCCCGACGGATAGTCTGTTTGCCGAGCGTAAAGGGAGATGCGGATAAATTGAGTATGACGTCAGCGCCTGCGGAAGAGAGCCGCTCCACCGGATCGATCTTATATAGCCTGCGTCCCCCGAACCGATGCAGGCTCCACATGTCTTCGCACAGGGTGAGCCCTATTTTGCACCCAGCAAAGGCGTACACATCATGCCTCTTTGCGGGCTCGAAGTGCCTCGCCTCATCGAACACGTCGTATTCGGGTAGGAGCGTCTTATGCTGTACAAACCTGACGGCGCCGTCGTGCAAAAGCCCGGCGCTATTGTAGAGTCCCCTGCCCTCGGCCGTTTCATTTATAGAGACATAGCCGATCACCGCGCCCACGCGGCCGGTCTGCTTTGCTATTTTCTCCACGGCCTGCAGGTTGCGCGCAACAAACGACGGCTTTTCCAGCAGGTCGCGCGGCGGACAGCCGCATACGGCAAGCTCGGGGAACAAGACGAGGTCCACGCCGGCATCCTCCGCCCATCGCAGCTTCTCGATGATCTTGGCGGCGTTTCCTTCAAAATCGCCGACGGTGTTGTCAATTTGTGCGACTGCAATTTTCATATTCTGTTCCAATCATGAGATGACAAGCTTTGCAACCCATTGCACGAGCAATGCCACCACAAAAGCACCTACGAGCAGGTCGCGCCCTTCCTGCGTAAGGATCTCCGGCAACCGACGGCGCGTCGCGACAATCGCCAGTGCCCGCACGAAGAGATATAAAAGCCAGATCGCGATCACGAGTCCCAGCGGATGCATATCTATGCCCTTCTGCAGATGGCCGTGCGCCATGGCAGCGAACGATCGGGTGAGCCCGCAGCCTGGGCAGTCAAAACCGAGAAACATCCTCACCGCGCATATTTCGATGCGATTTATGGAGGGAAAGAACGTGTAGAGATACGCGCTAAGAAAAAGGGCTGGGACGCCCAGAAGGACGCCCCAGCCCTCGAATGCGGATCTTATCCGATCCACTGCAGTTTCCGGCGCTATACGCCGACCTTCTTTGCAGCGAAATCGCCGACGATCGGGATACGCCACCGCTCGCCCTGATATGCCTTTACCAGGCATACGACCCAGACGATGAAAGCGGCCAGCATGACGATCGGAATGAAGAAACCGACTATGATGCCGAGCACTGAGGCGATCATCCCCAATATCGCGGCAAGGATCTCAAGAATGATCACGATCGCGATGTAGGCGATGCCGAATACGAGCGATTGCCATGCGTGGAACTTTACATCGTTGTTCTCTTTCTCGATCAGCAAAAATATGATGCCTGTGATCGGCGCGCAGATGTAGCACAGAAGGCTTGCGATGTTAGGCGCTAGCCCCGTACCCTGCGACCCGCTTGATGGCGGCGTACCTGTTGGCGTCTGACCTGCACAAATCATAATCCCCCCTTTTTCGGTTGTGCCATTTATGCCTCAAATGGTGGCTGCGTGCAACACCCCTTTTTTTAAAAACCCTTGATTAATCGTGGTACAGGGATTCCAGCACCTCTCTGTACTTTGCGCTGGTGAATTCGCGTCGGATCTTTAAGGTCGGCGTGAGCTCTCCCGTG
>JBBAAC010000266.1:0-2726 GCA_041658465.1 bacterium
CCGGTGGTCAGCGCCAGTGTGATGAAGAATGACAAAAATAGCGGAAGGCCGAGCGTGGTTGTAAAAAAAACCATGATCAGGCCGCCGAACATCACAAACTCGCCCTGCGCCAGATTGATGATGCCCGTCGCATTGTAGATGATCGTGAAACCCAGGCCCACCATGGCGTAAATGCTGCCCAGGGTGAGCCCCGTTGCGAGATATTGAATGATTTGACCCTGCAGATCCATCTCTTCGTCCTTTGTATGCGTTTTCGCCATGCAACAGTCAGCGGTTGGCAATCATCAAGAGACTGCCAACCGCTGACGAAACGGAATGTCGCGTATATCTCTACTTGGCGAAAGCCCAGTCGCCATTTACGACCTGGATCATCTCGAATGCGGTAAGGTCCAGCCCGGTATGGTCTGCAGCGGACATGTTGAATACACCGCCCGTACCCGGCCAATTCTTGATATTGTTTTCCAGGAAGTCCCTGATCTTCGTCTTGTCCGGGCCTACGGCCTTGAGTGTGTCGATCACCAGGTAGAGCGCGTCATAGCCATGGCCGCCAAAAGTTGAAACATCGGACTTGGTTCGTTTTTCGTATTCCGTGGCATAACGGGAGAGGACTTTATACTGGGGATGGGTCTTGGGGAGTTTCTCCCATCCGATAAGACGGCCCAGCGGAGCAATGACCCCTTCGGCGGAACCGCCTGCCAGTTCGATATTCTTTTTGTTGCCGAAGCCGTGGCTCTGGTAAAGCGGCATCCCCATCGCCAGGGCCTTCCAGTTTTTCGTCACAATCACCTGTGTGGGACCGATGGACCAGTTAATCACCGCCTGAGCGCCGCTGGTCTTGATTTTTGTCAACTGCGCCGTCATGTCGGCATCCTTCGGTCCATAGACCTCGTCGGCTACGAGGTTGATATCGTATTTCGGCGCCATCCGCTTCAGCTCGTTTCGTCCGGCACTCCCAAAGCCGTCGCTGACCGTGACAATGCCCACCTTGGTGATGCCCTTCTTCTTCATATGGGCGTAGATGGCTTCCACCGCGGAGGTGTCCGTTTGCGGGGTCTTGAATATCCAGGGACGCTGAACGCGGGGCATTTCAGATGTCCCGGCGATTCGCTTGTATTCATCGGCCGGCGTCACGATCTGCAGGGCGGCCGCGTTCGAGATCATCGGGATTTTGGCGGCTTCGCAGATTGGGGCCATGGCCATCGATTCGCCGGAAGTGGAGGAGCC
This sequence comes from bacterium, assembly GCA_041658465.1. Lineage (GTDB taxonomy): Bacteria > UBA10199 > UBA10199 > 2-02-FULL-44-16 > JAAZCA01 > JAJZQH01. Next base: position 1,225 of record JBBAAC010000266.1, read on the forward strand.
GATAATCGCGACCACCTTGTCCCCATCAATCAGTTTCTTTGTCGCGAGAACGGCCTGGCTTGCATCGCTCTTGGAATCCTCGATGATGATTTCCAACGGAACGCCCTTGATCCCCCCCTCCTTATTGATCCATTCCTGAACCATCAGGGCGGTGTCCTTCTGCGGTTGTCCGAGCCAGGAGGCGCCGCCGGTGATGGCAGCCACGAAGCCGACCTTGATCGGCCCCTGGGCCATGGCCGGACCCGTCAAGAAAATGCAGAAAAACAGGGTGTACGCGGTGATCAGACTGACCTTGCTTAATGTTTTGTTATTCATGCTATTTTCCCCCTTTATTAATGATTGATTATCTCACGGTTCCCGGAGCGCCTCTTTCAGACGATCAGTCCAGACGCTTGCACCTCCTTTCAATCATCTATGATTACAGCAACTTTGCCATTTCCTTTGAGAGAGGGGCTGTTTACGAGCCCGGCCATGAAAAGAGTATCCTGATACGGATAACATATATTGAAGATTCATGGCCAAGTCAATGGAAGATTGCATCTCCAAAGGCCCGACAGACATCGGCCGCGGCGTTCCGCTAACGGACCTTGACGACCAGCGCGGCCCCCGTATCTCCTGCCGCGCAGCCGGCCCACAGAAGATATCCCCCTCCCAGCTTCACCGTCTCTTCAATGCCTTCCATAATGTTTCGCGCGGCGGTGGGGGCCTGGGGATGTCCATAAACGATGGTGCTGCCGTAATTGTTCATCGCGTTTAGATCCAGCCCCAGCTCCTTGGCCAGATAGATGTCATTTGCGGCAAACGGGTTGTGGGTCTTCACCGTTTTCACCTGGTCTGCGGCGATCCCGGCCCGATCGAGCGCCATCCGGGCTGCGGGGGCGGTTGCCATGGCCATGAAGCCTTTTTTTGCCCGGCCGTACCCATAGGAGAGGAGCTGAATCTCCACCTCGGGATCGGCGCTTAACTCCTTTGCCTTTTCCCTGGTTGTGACGATGACGGCGGCGTTGCCGTCCGCCGGATGGGTCTGCGAACCAAAGGTATGGACCCCCTCCGGGATAACGGGTTTCAGGCCGGCCAGTCCAGCGGCCGTCGTTTCCATGATGCCCTCGTCCTTTTCCACCCGTAAGGTCTTGTTTTTCCCGGCCTTCACCTCAACCGGAAAGAGGTAACCCCGTTGAAAGGCCCGGTCGTTGGCAAGGGCATCCAGGTATTGTTCATAACGCCTCAGGCTCACCCGGTCGCACTCTTCCCGGGTGATGCCCGTCTCCCTGGCCACATTTTCCGCGGTCTGGATCATGGGGCCTCTGGCCCAGGGGTCTCGCGAGAAATTGTCCATCAGCCAATTTTCCGAGATGACCTCGCCGCCCGGCCCCTGGGGATTAGGCCAGACGGTATGGGGGCCGTTGGAACAGCGATCCGTCATCAGGGCATAGACATTCTGGTAAAGGCCCGTTTCCACACCGACGCCGGCCTGAAAAATGCAGGTTGCCGAAGTGTTGCAG
>JBBAAC010000267.1:0-2704 GCA_041658465.1 bacterium
AAGGTGCACGCCTGGAAAGCGTGTGTACCGAAAGGTACCGCGGGTTCAAATCCCGCCCTCTCCGCCAGGAGAGAGGGGTCCTGAGTAGGGGACCCCTTACTTTTTCATGTTTCTGTGTTACACTGCACACATGCCCATCTCAAAGAAAAAAGAATCCGACCTTGCCCGCCGCATGGCTGCACTCAATGTCTTTGAGCGCGATATAAAAGAGCACTTCGTGCGCGCCTCCGGCAAGGGCGGCCAGAACGTGAACAAGGTCTCGACCTGTGTTGTGCTCAAGCACATACCCACCGGCATAGAGGTGAAGTGCCAGAAGGAGCGCAGCCAGGCGCTCAATCGATTCCTCGCACGCCGCATACTCGTGGAGAAGCTGGAGCGCATGGTGTATGGCGCACAGAGTGCAGCTGAGCAGCTTATGTGGAAGATCGGCAAGCAGAAACGCCGCCGCTCGCGCCGCGCAAAGGAAAAGGTGCTCGAAGAGAAGCACCGACAATCCGCGAAAAAAGACCTCCGTAAGCGCACAAGTCAAAATGATGTTTGATACTTCGACTGCGGAACATGCAGATTCACCGCACAGGAGTTCCGAAGGCCATGGCAGCGCCCATCGGCATTGCGTTGATGTGCAGGGCTGACTCGCCCGACACATCCGCCAGCGGTTGAGCCGGATCTTCTGACCCTCCTCCTTCTCCCTGCTGTGGTTCGGTCGGCGCCCCCCCTATATCCATACTCAACACGGTCACCGTTCCCTCGCCGCCATAATTAATTATCCTGAGGGTCCCGTCATGTTTATGCACCAGACGCCTTACATCTGTGAAGCCCCGCCGCCGCCACTCGAACTCATCCCGCGTGCCATCTACGACGATGCCGTTGTCCGCGACCGTGATGCGAATCAATGAATTGTCGGACAACTCTGCAATTTTGACCCAGCGCTGGGATCTGGCCGTATTCACAGATCGGATCGCCACCATCACAAGCCTATTTATCGCCCGAAACACGTCTGCGCGCATGCCCTCCGGCAGCTCGGTCGCCGCTATCCGGCTGACGCTCATTGTGATCTTCCTGGCTTCGGCTCGGCACAGGTTGAGCCCGACAATCATCTCGACACAACCGCCCAGCGTCTCAATCCCTCTGTGAGGCAGCCTTTTCAGGGCTTTCGAGAACGCACGTCCTGGTTCAACGCCGCAGAGGCGAACCAACTCACGATGCGCAGAATTCAACGCATCCCTTACGTCTGACAGCAACGCATTTGTTTCAAAAAAGGCTCGACGCCACACATCAAGTCTCTCGGGGTTGATCGGGCCGCCGGCCTCTACTACTCGATCCAGCAATGACCGCATGGCGTCATTCGCGACGACAAAATGATCTGTCGGATTAATGTATTTATCATTAAAAACTTTGATCCACGCGGAGAGGTAGGCATTCACTTTATCAAAACCGTCTCTTGCGAACCGCGCATCGAGTTCGCCGCGCAAAAAAGCAAGGGAGCGCAGCACGTTTTTGAAGATGAAGCGCTCGCACGATTGTGAGAGTTTACCGTAGAAGCCGAGCAAGGATTCGTTGTTGAAGAAGGAAGCGAGGCGCAGCAGTTCGAGGGAAGGACCATCCGCAATCTCCCAAAGCATCGCGGAAAGCGCGAGGGCGCGGTCCGCCGCCTCTTTATTCCCAAAGACCTTCCCGTTCGATCCCAGATGACCGAGACGATCCATCGCTGATGCCGATTGTTTCGATATTGCCCGGATGAGTTCAGGCGGTGCAATTAGGCAAGGCGCTGTTATGGCGCCCGCCCCGCCGTTGATACCGCCGCCTTGTACCAGGGCCGACAATAGGGCGGCCGAATCCGCCGGCTGGCCTGGTGATGCGAGGGCATCATCGGACACCGAAGGAGCTCCATCCTCAATGCCTGCAGGCGCAAAATCGACCTGATTCGATGGGCGAATTTGTTTAGAGCGTTCCATCATACGAGATCCCGAATAGTCCTTCTCCGCATGACTTTTCGCCCATATCGCGAAAAAGTTGCGTGAAATCGGGACCCCCCCATACGACCCCTCAAATACCTTGCCTTTTGAGGCCCTGTTTGACTAGAAATGCAGGCCTATTGCAAGGGAAAGAGCTTTCTTGGCCGGTAATTAGTGACTGGCGGTAAATGGCAAGTGTTGATAACAATGGTACACTAGTCATTCACGCTAACCACTAACCACCAATCACTAATCACGGTTCACGAGGTTTGGGGGCGGCCGGGTCCCATGCGATTCAGTGGCGGCGAACCCCGCCAGGCCCGGAAGGGAGCAACGGTACCCGTTCGCTGAAGGTGCCGTGGATCAACCTGGCCGCCCTGCTTTTTTTGAACGCACGAACGCACGAGAGTGGAACCCATGAGTTATCAGGTACTGGCACGAAAATACCGGCCGCAGTCCTTTGCCGACGTCGTGGGCCAGGAGCATATAACGGTCACGCTCCGCAACGCCCTTTCGTCCGGCCGCATCCATCACGCGTACCTCTTCACGGGCGTACGCGGCGTCGGAAAGACGACCGTGGCGCGCATACTCGCGCGAGCGCTCAACTGCGAGAAGCCAGAAGGTTTCGAGCCGTGCGGCAACTGCCCCCCGTGCACCGAGATAACCGCGGGGCGCTCCATGGACGTGCAGGAGATAGACGGAGCCTCCAACACCGGCGTGGACGACGTGCGCGAGATACGCGAGCGCGT
>JBBAAC010000268.1:0-2702 GCA_041658465.1 bacterium
CGGCCGCGACCTCGTACCGGAGCCCGAGCTCCAAGTCCAAGGCCTCAAGGTCAAGGAAGTAAAACGGGCGGAACGCGAGGAATGAGGTCGCCTCGTCAAGAAACGACCCGGCACCACCGCCGACCGCCAGCCCTGGCCCGTTTCCGCCAACAGCGAGCCAGGTAACGGACACTTCGCCCTGTCCGCTCCAGCCCTCATGATGGCTGTCAGGATCCCAGCCAAGACCATAGAGTCCGGCGGCGGCGAAAGACAGGCGAACACGCGGAGCGTCGGGCACGCCGGGCAGGACGAACGTCACATCCGCAAAGTACCCCTCCGGGCACACCACGAGCGACGGCCGCTCGTCGGCCCCGAGGACGATCTCCTGCGGGTTGGCCATGGCGTGGAACGGCTCGTTGTAGCACACGATGTCGTGCGCTACGAGCTCCCCACTCTCGTCAGCCGGAACGGCCGCCGGAGCGGATTCGGTGGTGGGCGCCGCGGGCATTGACTCGGGCTCGGTTGGCGTTGCCTCCTCCTGCGCGAAAGCCGACAGGGCGGTGAGGGTGAGAGAAACAAAAAGAAAACTGACGAACGCGATCTTCTTCTTCATCGAACTATCTCCTCGTTAGAGAATGGATTGCACAGATACACGCCGCGCTTCTTCTTGTGTCACCACGACACCAGACGCGGCAAGGAAAAGAAAGCATCAAAAAAATAATGCGCTCTTTTCCCGCCGCGTCTTAATTAAATATACATGACTTACGCGTTTGATTATTTTTACGTGGAGTAGCGAAATGAGTCCCGATTCGCATCGGGACGAATTTCGCGCTCGAACAGCGCGGATTTCTCTCGATTCAATCGGGATCAATCCGCTATTCCTAAAATGCGTAGGTCCTAATATATAACACACATGCTGAATGTAAAGATCATTGAGACATTAGCACATCGCTGTGGTCGTGTCTACACTCTGAACACTTTAATAAAAATGTCCAAAGTGTAGCGCGCCTCGTGATCCGAAGAACACGAGGCGCTACTACGTGGAAAGAACCTGCGGCTACTCGCTGTCGTGGCGGGAGTAGCCCACGCCCGCCTGTTGGGCGGGGGGCGCTTCGTCAGCGTGCTGGGCATTGGCCTCGGCGCGACCCTCTTCACGCGCCCGTTCCAACTCCAGCTCGCGCTGCAGACCGTCGAGGGTCTCGCGCGTCTGGGTCAATTGGCTCTGAAGCTCGTTGACCCGGCTCTGGCTGGCGCCGGTGGGACGAGCTTGAGCCGTCGCGACATCTGCCCGGAGAGCGTCCAACGCGCTCGAGTTCCCGGTCTGAAAGACCGTGAACGTTGAGTTGGGCAGGTAGTTTCCCGAGACCCAGTCGCGGGCGTCATCCAGGCGGGTGTCAACCCCGTTGAGCCGGGTCTCGTGCTCGGTCGAGTCGATGGCGAGGGTGGCGATGTCGGCCGTGTGGGTGGCGTCCACCGTGTCACCCTGATTGGCGCGACCGTCAAGGACGGCGATACCACCGCTGTTCTTGCCGATGCTGTTGTTGAGCAACACGGCGATGAACACGGCGATGCCAATGAGAAGTGCCAACACGACGAGGCCCCACGTGAAGTGGTTCCTCATCGCCCGCCGGTCCGAGCTCATGTCCCTCTGCAACACGGTGACGTCGGTACGCAGGACAGTCGCCTGCCCTTCCACCTGGCCGACCCTGTGGTCAACCAAGTCGACACGGCCGTCGAGCTGAGTGCGTTCCAACACCTCGTCTCCCAACTTCTCGCCCATCTTTTCGAGCTGGTCGACGAGCCGTTGGTTGAGCGTCCCTTGGCTCGTTTCCGAACGGGTGAGCCGCTCACCGATGAGATCGTCACGGCGGAGGCCATCGGCGATCTCGACCGCATGCTGTCCTCGCAAGACGGGCTCGAACGCCGTCACGCCGGGTCCAGGTGGAATGACCGTCGCGTTGGTGTGTTGTATCCTGGCAACCAGACCCAACAGGGTCTCAAAATCCGCTACCACATCTTTGATGTCCGCCATCTCTCACTCCTTTTGTCTTGTCTTCTACGAAAACACAACCCAAACGCCGCACTACGCGACGCCGGGCCAGAGCTCGTATTTGCGCCAGACCTTCCGAAGAAAATCCGGACGAATACGATACACAACAGTACTTTGTGCTTTTTGAATTTACAAAACGCTTTCTTTTTTCTCTCCTCCCCTGCCAAGGGGAGGCTGGGAGGGGTGGGTGGGTCTACCCAACGAACCCCCTCTAACTCCCCCTTGACAGGGGGAGAACCTAATAAAGTAAGCAGTCCTATAATTCCAAAACAAAGCGCTCTTGTGTATCGTATTCGCTTTACCACCACTAATAATTTCTCCACGTAGTTTGTAATGTTCAAGCAAATACCCGCTTTGGGCGGATTCTTTGCCAATGGCAGGTTTCCATACTATTGGAATGAAACCCTATCATTGGACGCAAAAAACCCATAATAAATAACTGCGTACATTAGCATAATTTATTATGCTTGTCAAGGGGGATATTTTTGGCTAAATTAAGCAAAATAAAACTGCCTCTAAAAGGGTAGTTTTCTAAAAAATTTTTGTTTTGTTGGTAATCCGTCAACCCTACCTCTATCTCCTTCCCTTATGGAGGGAAGGAGAACCAGATAAGTAAGGTTAACTTAAATCCAATCATAAGCCCCTTTCCCTTCATAAGGAAAGGGGTTGGGGA
>JBBAAC010000269.1:0-2697 GCA_041658465.1 bacterium
ACATGAACTACGGTGAGGGCAGCTCGCGCGAGCACGCGGCCATGAGCCCGCGGTTTCTCGGTTGCCGGGTGGTGTTAGTGCGCAGCTTCGCGCGCATTCACGAAACCAATCTGAAAAAACAGGGCGTTTTGCCGTTGACCTTCGCCGATCCCGCGGATTACGACCGTATAAAACAGGATGACCGAGTCACGTTCCCCGATCTGGACAAGATTTCCCTCGGGAAACCGGTCGCCGTGCGGCTGACGCATGCCGACGGCCGCCGGGAGGAATTCGCCGCCCACCACAGTCTGACGCGCGATCAAATCGCCTGGTTCATGGCTGGTTCGGCGCTGAACGCCATCCGCAAGGTCCCTGCGGCGGTGGGCCGTTAGTTGTCCCTGCGGCGACCGGATTTTTATCGGAAATCAACGATATCCTGTTGACTGTGGCGGTGTTTTCCAGCAGAATCCGCCGCTTTCCTTTTGGGAGGGGTTCCCGAGCGGCCAAAGGGATCAGACTGTAAATCTGACGGCTCTGCCTTCGGTGGTTCGAATCCACCCCCCTCCACCATTGGAGTCGGGCGGACGCGGCCAAGGCGGGTTCGTTCCGATGGTTGAGTACATCCAGAGTGCGAATGCGGGTGTAGTTCAATGGTAGAACCTCAGCCTTCCAAGCTGATGATGTGGGTTCGATCCCCATCACCCGCTCCAGAACGACAGATACGAGGTACGAGGGGCAAGATACGAGGGTACATAGAGGCATCGCAGATTTTCTCGTACCTTGTATCTCGCACCTCGTACCTGTTTTTATCGCCCATATAGCTCAGTCGGTAGAGCACTTCCTTGGTAAGGAAGAGGTCATCGGTTCGATTCCGATTATGGGCTCCAGATGGTAGATGTTTGTGGTTGAACATTTTGCAACGAACGCGACATTGAGATAGCGAGACGAGGTCCACTGTGTCCAAAGAAAAATTCGAACGCACCAAACCGCACCTGAACGTCGGCACCATCGGCCACGTCGACCACGGCAAGACCACGCTGACCGCGGCGCTGACCAAGGTGCTGGCCGCCAAGTTCGGCGGTGAGGTCAGGGCCTACGACCAGATCGACAACGCCCCGGAAGAGCGCGCGCGCGGCATCACCATCTCGACCACCCACGTCGAGTACCAGAGCGCCAAGCGCCACTACGCCCACGTCGACTGCCCGGGCCACGCCGACTACATCAAAAACATGATCACCGGCGCCGCCCAGATGGACGGCGCGATCCTCGTGGTCTCGGCCGCCGACGGCCCCATGCCCCAGACCCGCGAACACATCCTGCTCGCGCGCCAGGTCGGCGTTCCTTATATCGTCGTGTACCTGAACAAGGCCGACATGGTCGACGACCCGGAACTCCTGGAACTGGTCCAGGAAGAAATCAAAGACCTGCTCGACAAATACGGCTTCCCCGGCAAGGCCACCCCGATCATCGTCGGCTCGGCCTTAAAGGCCCTCGAAGGCGATCAAGGCGAACTCGGCGAGCCCTCCATCATCAAGCTCGCGGAAGCGCTGGATTCCTACATCCCCCAGCCCAAGCGCGCCATTGAGGGTGCGTTCCTGATGCCGATCGAAGACGTGTTCTCGATCTCCGGCCGTGGCACCGTCGTCACCGGGCGTATCGAGCGCGGGCTGGTCAAGGTCGGCGATGAAATCGAAATCGTCGGCATCAAACCGACCACCAAGACCACCGTCACCGGCGTCGAGATGTTCCGTAAGCTCCTCGACCAGGGCGAGGCCGGCGACAACGTCGGCGTGCTCCTGCGCGGCACCAAGCGCGAGGAAGTCGAACGCGGCCAGGTGCTGGCCAAGCCCGGCTCGATCCCGCCGCACACCAAATTCGAGGCCGAGGTCTATGTCCTGACCAAGGAAGAAGGCGGGCGGCATACCCCGTTCTTCCAGGGCTACCGGCCGCAGTTCTACTTCCGCACCACCGACGTGACCGGCAGCTGCGAACTGCCCGCCGGCACCGAGATGGTGATGCCGGGCGACAACATCAAGATGGTCGTCACCCTCATTAACCCGATCGCCATGGAACAGGGCCTGCGCTTCGCGATTCGCGAAGGCGGCCGCACCGTCGGTGCCGGGGTGGTGGCGAAGGTCATCGAATAGAGCAAAGAGAAAAGAGGAAAGAGAAAGAATGGGCGGGAAAGAGTGACCGGGCACGGTTGGGTTACTTTTCTCTTTTCTCTGATGTTTGTAGGCCAGTAGCTCAATTGGTAGAGCGTCGGTCTCCAAAACCGAAGGTTGGGGGTTCGAGACCCTCCTGGCCTGCCAGATAAAGGCAATCGCGTGCACGGAGGCACGCAACGGTCGCGGTGACGCGGCCGGGAAACGAACAGTCAGGCGGTGCATGGCGGACAAACTGAAATTGGCCCTTTCGATACTGATCCTCGCGGGCGGTATCGGGGGTTTCTATTACTTTGGCGGCAAGCCGGAGATCGTCCAGTGGGGTGTGCTGCTGGCGGCGCTGGCGATCGCCGTGACGGTGGCGAGCCTGACGGTGCCGGGTCGTGCGACCTGGGAATTCGCCAGGGGCGCGCGCGTCGAGTTGCGCAAGGTGGTATGGCCGACGCGCAAGGAAACCATGCAGATGACGCTGGTGGTGTTCGCGCTGGTGGTGCTGATCGCGCTGTTTATTTGGGTGCTGGATTGGGTGTTGCACAAGACCCTCACCGTTATC
>JBBAAC010000270.1:0-2691 GCA_041658465.1 bacterium
GGCATGCCAAGTAGGTCTATCGATATAACCTTAGTTGAGGGGTATTATAACGAATGGCGCCGAGATCGCTGCTGTGTTTCGCTGCACCGCTGCCCAATTCCGCTCCGTCTGGAGTGTCCCGATCTGTTATGATGAAAATGCGATGTTAAGACGATGGTCGCGCGATGATGCAGCGATGATACCGCGATGGGAAAACGGGACGTTTCGCGAGGGGGATTTACTCGGTTTGCCGAGTTTCGCAACAATCGAGCTCCTGCCACGGGATGACATTCTTGAGCGGCTGGAACCTATGGGCCGTGATAGCGTCTACCTCTGAACGCGTGATCCAATGAGCATACGAAACCCCCATGTACAGATGGTGTGCAACATTGATGGCCGCGAGCTCGCACGATTCCGTCACCATAGGCCCCCCGCTCATGCCCGCGATCAGTCTCCCTAAGTGCGATTCATCACCAAACCACAGGAGTCTCACCGCCGAGGGGATAAAGGTCGTGTTTTCACTATCAAAATATTTCCCATACCCCATCGAATAATAGTTTCCCACGTATTGATCACGTGCGAGCGCGGCAGAAGAAAAGGTTATGTCCGCGTAGTTCTCAAGAAGCGTTCGGTTTTTCAGGCGAAGAACCATCCAGTCTCTCTCGCCGTCTGGAAGGGCCGCCTCTATATCGCTGATCGAGACTTCGAAGTCTCCGCCCGGCCCCTCGAAGGTGATGTGCGTCACACCCTCCACCGGTTCTTTAAACATATGCCTTGCCGTCAGAAGCAGCCCTCCCTCTTTATCAATGACGATCGCTGTCCCGGACCCAAGATCAGACTCGTCTGGGTGGCAGACGGCATAGGTATAGGATAACTTCAGCATGGATCGCTCGACGTCGCTGCACGCGAAATTTCGGAGAGCGGTCAGCGGAACAGGTGCGCGGCCGAGGATCGGGGCCCAGGGATCCAATTCTTTCGGGATGTCGTCGTAGGCGCATCCCTCGTAGGGAGGGAGCGTGGGCTCGAAATAGGTTCTGCTGAAGAGATTGGTATAGGCGTGCCTCTGACCCCAGCACAGATCGTGGAGGAGTTTCTTCATGCCGAGTATTTTTTCCTTTTTTCGGTTCTCGTCTTTGCTGTCAGCTACATAATTGACCAGTATCTTCAGATACGCCATCTCCTGCTCTTCCAGATAAAAGTCCGTACCCCAGGGCATGTTGCGCGAGACATCCGGCAGAAGCGAGCCATATGCCTCGTAATCTTTTGCTGAGATATGGCCCAGGCCATCCTCGGGCACGGTGACATCCAGGCCCATCGTATCCTTCAGAAAGGAGACGTTCTTCTCGGTGGGGGAGAAAGAGATGTCCTCACCAGGTTTTCCCTGGGCATGGGGATTGGGATCGATACCCGCGGGTTTCACGCGGGCGACGGTGCTGTTCGGATCGCTCATAGCGCCTCAGCCTGACTTATCGGCATAAACCTAGATAGGTTGCTATATATTTGGGGAAAAGGGGATGTTTCCCGCAGTTGAAAACCAATCAGACGGAGCGGGTTTCGACGGAGTTGCGGCTCTTTCTACAAGATGTATGGCGCTGAAATGTGCGCGGGCGTTGTTTGCCATTCTGTCGGTCGTCGCTGCTGTTTTTGGATTGTCTTAGGCTGGAAGATGTGTTTCCTTTGCGTGGTCATACACAAACATTTCAAAAAAGGGGGAATCTATGAAAAAAACGAATTTTGCTCTGTTTGGGTTGGCAGTGATTTGCGTTGTCGTGCTCGGCATGGCCGTGTGCGCGCAAGCCGGACAATACACGAGGCCCACCGCTGATCAGCCGATGAGCGCAATCGGGGTTCCGCCAGAGCAGACAAGAAGCATGACCGATTGCCAGAGTTATTGCACGAACCTCGTCACCAAGGGACAGGCTGCCGACAAGGCGGAGTTCAAGAGGCAATACAAGGAGCCGATCGGCCAGCTCGGGTCATCAACCGAATACAATTACGATAAATACACAAAGATCTTCCTCGACTGCCCAACTAAGACATGTACCTGCCGTTGCGTGCAGGGCCAGTAAAGCCCGTCAGAAACGGGGACGTTTCCCAGAGCAAAACTCGCCGGAATTAGCAGACCTTTCCGCTGATCCTCTGTAGCCGATAGCACTTGTTTCTCAAGGCCTTATACGGGTTCTGGCCCTCTTTCCTTCAATGCCCCGAAACGTTTCTGGATATAGGGCATGAGGGTCCAAGGGAGGCGTATATGGCCGGCATTGAAATCAGCACGTATGATCCCACATTGAGGCCCTATCTAGTGGAGGCGGATCGCCAGGGCAATAACAACAACTTTCTCGACAGGGCGGACGAATACGTGGCCGCTGTCGAGAAGGCATGTGCCCTGGGTCGCGGGGTGTGCAAATCATACCCTTCGGTTCTCTTCTCCGCTATCCTCGAGACGATCCCAGACTTCAAGGTCCAGGTCGATGAATTTGAGAGGACCAGGGACGCTTTCAAGACAACGCAGAGCAGAGATGAATGCACGGTTGCGGCAGACGACCTGGTTCGCCTGGCAGAAAATACATCATCAATGTGCACCAAGGAGACAATTCTCAACTCCGCACTCAAAGCGCTGGCGGGTCGCAGCAAGCTTGGGAGGATGGAGGCCCCGCGCGTGCTGAAGGCGCTGGCAATGTCGGACCTGCCGCCCGCATCCAAAGAGCGCAT
>JBBAAC010000271.1:0-2676 GCA_041658465.1 bacterium
AAGAGGATACCGTTTTCGATCTGACGGGGGCGCTGACCGGACGCAACTTGACGGCCGCCCTCCGGGCGTCGAGGGATCTTCTCGATCAGGGCGTCCCGCCGCTCCGGATCATGGCCATGATCACGCGGGAGATCCGTTTCCTCCTTCATGCAAAGCTGCTGATCGCCTCGGGGCGCCTGAAGGGATTCAGCGCGAACATGGACTACGGCCGTTTTCAAAAGTCGGTCTATTCCTCCCTCAAGCAGGGGGCCGGCGAGGGGGAAGAGCAGGTCGACCTCGTCTCGCAGCACCCGTACGTCGTCTATCAGGCCCTGAAGAACGCGGACCGGTTCACCCGCTCCGAGCTGGCCGGTTATCTGGAGATGCTGGTCCGGATCGATCTGGCGCTCAAGTCCACGGGACAGGAACCCCGCCTTCTGCTGGAGCGCTTCCTGCTCGCCGTCTGCAAATCTTCTTGACACACAAGACTCCTTTCCGTATCCTCAACTCACGCAAAAGCAACTTCTTTTAAATTAAATCCGAATCAGGACTCTCAAGACCGTTGATCGTCCAGAAGAGCGTTGTTTTGCCGGTGCCTCCAGGAGCCGGTCGCACCCTGATAACAGAGCAGGAAACATCATGGAATCGAACCTTTCCGCGAAGCGCCTGCGGGAGATGATCCGCGCCCGGCAGTGGACCAAACCCACCAGCGGCGCTGCCTCCGGTTATGTCCAGGCGAACCTGGTGATGCTGCCGAAAGAGGCGGCCTTCCATTTCCTGCTCTTCTGCGTCCGAAACCCGAAGCCCTGCCCGATCCTCGACGTACTCGATCCGGGACAGTTCGAGCCGCACATTGCGCCGGGAGCCGACCTTCGCACCGATCTGCCCCATTACCGCATTTTTGAGAACGGTCAACTGAAAGCCGAAACAGATGATGTGTGCGACTACTTCCACGCCGGCATGGTGAGCTTTCTTCTGGGCTGCAGCTTCTCCTTTGAAAACGCCATGATCGCCGCGGGGCTTCCGATTCGTAACATCGAAGAAAACAAGAACGTGTCCATGTACATCACGAACCGCGACTGCCGCCCGGCGGGGCCATTCTCCGCGAAGCTCGTGGTCACCATGCGGCCGCTGACCCCGGCGCAGGCGGTGCGGGCCGTGCAGATCACCACCCGCTTCCACCTGACCCACGGCGCGCCGGTCCACCTGGGAGACCCCGCCGAAATCGGCATCAAAGACCTTGCCCGGCCGGAGTTCGGCGACGCGGTCGCCATCCGACCCGGCGAGATACCCGTGTTCTGGGCCTGCGGAGTCACCTCGCAGTTGGCGGCCACGTCGGTGCCGTTACCGCTGGTGATCACCCACGCACCCGGACACATGTTCGTCTCCGACCTCAAGGACGATGAGCTGACCATTTTGTGATACCCAAAATTTCGCATGGCTGCTTGACAGACGGACCGGGTTTCTATATATGTGAAGGGCCTTTGATCCGCTCCATTAAATGAATTAGGATTCAGCTGTCCCACCCGCACCAGGCTTGACTGTAGCCGGAAACCATTCTCATTGAAGGAGGATTGCCATGAAAGACACCAAGAAATCATTGCGCAGGTTGTCGGTAGCCGTCCTGATCGCAGCGCTGCTTTTGCCGGGCGCGCTGTTTGCCGCCGACGAGATCAAAATCGGGGTTCTCTTCCCCCTCACCGGCGGTGCGGCTTCGGCCGGCAGGGAGCTTCGCGCGGGGGCCGAACTTGCCGCCGACATCGCCAACAACGTCATGCCCGACCTCAAAATGGCCATGGCCAGGAATGCCGGGATCAAGAGCCTGGGCGGGGCCAAGATCACCCTCATCTTCAAGGACCACGAGGGCAACCCCACGCTGGGTGCCGACCTTGCCAAAAAGCTCATCCTTGACGACAAGGTCCACGGACTGATGGGCGCCTATCACAGTGCGGTGACCAAGGCCGTAAGCGGTGTCGCCGAACAGTACGGGGTGCCGCTGATCAACGACTCATCGACGTCGCCGGACCTGACCCGCCAGGGCTACAAGTGGTTCTGGAGAACCACCCCCCACGACAACTACTTTACCAAGGATCTCTTCGAGTTCCTGAAGGGAATGACCGAAGGCAAGGTGAAGGGGCTCGCCGCCGTGCCCAAGAAGGAGATCACGAACCTGGCCGCGGCCTGCGAGAAGACCGAATGGGGCTCCGCCGTTGCCGAACTAATCGAAAAGTACGCCAAGGAGTACGGATTCGATCTCAAGAAATCGATCCTCTACGGCGCCAAGGCCACCGACCTTTCCGGCGAGGTTCGTTCCCTGACCGCCGTAAAGCCCGATGCCATGCTCTTCGCCTCCTACGGCTCGGACTCCATTCTGATGATGAAAACGCTCAAGGACCAGAAAGCCCAGCCCAAAATTCTGTGGGGACAGAACGCCGGATTTGAGGTGCCGGAGTTTGTGAACACGCTGGGGGCCACCGCGAACGGCGTCCTGACCCGCACCGTGTTCATCCGCAAGGTGGGGCAGGTGAAGCCCGTCGCCGCCAAGGTCAACGCCATGTACAAGGCCAAGACCGGCAACGATCTGAGCGGCGCGTCCGCCCGTTCCTTTACCGGCCTGCAGGTCTGGGTTCACGTGCTGGAGAAGGCCGGATCCCTCAAGCCGGCGGACATCCAGAAGGCCGCCAACTCCATCGAGAT
>JBBAAC010000272.1:0-2663 GCA_041658465.1 bacterium
TTGTAGGCGCATTCCGTGATCAGCAGATCGGAGGCGAGGGCCAGGTTCACGGCGTTTTCGCAGTAGCCCGTGTCCGGGCAGTAGCTGATGATCCGGCCGTCGATGGCGAATCGGTAGCCCAGCGTAAGCGAGGCGTGGCGGAGCGGCAGGGCCTTGACTAAGAAGGGGAGGGACGCGGACTCTTCCGGCATCTCCAGGATGCGGACCGGATAGGGAAGGGCGGCGAGGGGGATCGTGAACGGGGCGTTGATGAAGGTTCCCAGGATCTCCCTCCCCCCTGTGGGGGCGCAGATGGTCAGCCCCTCGCGGAACCGGAACTTCGCAAGGATATGAAGACCTTCGATGTGATCGATGTGGAAGTGGCTGAGGAAAAGAAAAACCGGTTTTGCGCCTTCGAGAAGACCGGCCGCCCGGTGGATGCCGTTTCCGGCGTCGAGAAGGATGTCGTACCGCTCCGTCTGCACGAGGGTGCAGATTGTGTTTCCCGTCTCCGTATCGTACCAGCCGTTCGTGCCCAGAAAGATGACCTTCATGCTCCAACCTCCGCTCCCCCTATACCTCAGCGGCCGTCGCGATACAACCCCTTCGTAAAAAAGTATGATTTCAATGATGAGCGGCGACTAATTTTTAATGTACTGTAAAATAGTCTTGACTATTTTTTAACAAAGTAAATAATAGCCGGCATGATCGCAAGGGAACTCTACAGAAATATCTGGCAGGAACTGGCGTCCGACAAGGAGATGGTTTTCCTCGCAGGGCCACGCCAGGCAGGCAAGACAACGCTGGGGGGCATCATCGCCGAAGGTTTTGCCAATTCACTCTATTTCAACTGGGATATCCCCGAACAGCGATCCCGGCTCCTCCAGAACCCTTCGTTTTTTGAAGAGGTGGAAAGGAAGGATGCCACCCCTCCTTTGATCATTTTCGACGAGATTCACAAATACCGAGATTGGAAAAACTATCTGAAGGGGGTTTACGACGGCTCCAGAAACGGGTACCGTTTTCTGGTGTCCGGCAGCGGCCGCCTGGATATTTATCAGAAGGGCGGCGATTCCCTGGCCGGGCGTTATCTCCTCTTCCACCTTTTCCCCTTTACGCTGGCTGAGCTCGGCAATGTGCGCAGGCCTTGTGAAGAATTCATGGTGGAGCCTTTTGCCGTAAGTTCGGCCAACGGATCGGAATTGCGGGAAATATGGAATTCGCTTGGAAGTTACAGCGGTTATCCGGAACCCTTTTTAACCGCGAAGGCGGCAACCTATTCCCGCTGGTCGAACTCCTACGCCCGGCAACTGATTCGCGAAGATATCAGGGACCTCACGGATGTGCGTTCGGTGACGGCCATGGAGACGCTGTTTCATCTGCTTCCTTCCCGGGTTGGTAATCCGCTTTCCGTTTCGGGCATGGCTCGTGATCTTCAGGTTTCCCCCGTATCGGTCAGAAACTGGCTGGACCTCTTCGAACGTTTTTTTCTTGTCTTCAGCATTGCGCCCTGGACCGAAAAGGTTGCCAGGGCGATCCTGAAAGAACGGAAGGTTTATCTCTTTGATTATCCACGCATCAAAGATGACGGGGCGCGGTTCGAGAACCGGGTGGCCCTTGAGCTGTGGCGCGCCGTGACCTCCTGGAATGATCTGGGATGGGGAGATTTTGGCCTCCATTTCATTAGAAACAAGGAAAAACAGGAGGTCGATTTTCTATTGACGAGGAATCGTGAACCGTTTCTATTGGTTGAAGCGAAGCTCGCGGAACGGGAACCGTCAGCGCCTTTGAGGAAATTTCAGCAGGCCCTGCGGGTCCCTGCACTGCAACTGATCGAAGCGGGCGATCGTTACCGGCTCATATCCAACGGCGATCAGCAGATCATGGTCGCCCCCGCCTGGCTCTGGCTGGCAGGGCTGCCGTGAAATTTTGCTATCGCGACGCTCGGCGGCGGATGGCAGGTCTTATGCCTCCTGCCGGACAAGTCGGCAACTGGTCCTACGCGCCCACCGTCAATCAGCCGTCAACCCACTCGACGATAGTCGCCTCGCCTTGCCCCACGCCGACGCACAACGTCGTCAGCCCGTAATAGGGTCGCGGCTCGTTGGGGGCGCGACGCCGCATCTCGTGCACCAGTGTGCACATTAGCCGCGCGCCCGAACAGCCGAGCGGATGTCCCAGCGCGATCGCCCCGCCGTTGACGTTTGTAATCTCGTGCCGTATGCCGAGCTCCTTCATCGCCGCCAGCGCCTGCACGGCGAAAGCCTCGTTCAGCTCGATCAGCCCGAGGTCTTCGAGTTTCAACCCGGCGCGCTCCAGCGCCTTGCGGATCGCCGGAACCGGTCCCAGGCCCATCGTGCGCGGTTCGACGCCCGCTGCCGCGCCCGTTACGATGCGGGCCAGCGGCTGCTTGCCCAGCTCGCGCGCTTTGTCCGCGCTCATGATCAACAGCGCCGCGGCTCCGTCGTTGATGCCGCTCGAATTGCCGGCCGTCACCGTGCCGCCCTGACGAAATGCCGGCCGCAGTTTGGCCAGGGATTCGAGAGACGTGTCAGCGCGCGGGTGCTCGTCGCGGCTGATCAGGATCGGATCGCCTTTTTTCTGAGCGATCGGAACAGGCACGATCTCCTCGGCGAATTTGCCCGACGCAATCGCCGCCACCGCGCGCTGATGCGACGCCAGCG
>JBBAAC010000273.1:0-2640 GCA_041658465.1 bacterium
AAGCTGCGCGACTTTGCGATATTCTACCGAACGAACGCGCAGTCGCGACCGTTCGAGGAGATATTCCGAAGGGAGGGACTCCAGTATCGCATCTACGGCGGCATCCGCTTTTACGAGCGCGCGGAGGTCAAGGATGTGCTGGCGTACCTGAGACTCATCGTGGACCGGCATGACGACGTCGCGCTGCTTCGCGTGATCAACGTGCCCGCGCGCGGGCTCGGAAAGACCACCGTCGATCGACTGAAGGCGTTTGCATCGGAAAGAAGTCTCTCGTTTTTCGATGCGATCGTGCCGTTTGTCGAGATAAAGGCGGCGGGTACCGCGCAGTCCAAGCGCCTCACGGAGTTCCACGATACGATAGACGCGATCGATCGCGATGGAATGGGCAAACCCCTGCCGTCGCTTCTGCACGATGTACTGGAGCTCACAGGTTTAGTCGAAGCGCTCGCAAGGGACTCGTCCATCGAGTCCGAGGCGCGCCTCGAGAACATAAACGAGCTAGTCGCGGCGGTGGAGGAGTTTGTGCCCTCCGACGGTTCGCACCCTCTCATCCAGTTCCTCGATCAGGTGGCGCTGGTTTCCGATGCTGATTCGGTTGACGAGACGCAGGGCGCCGTCACGATGATGACGCTGCACATCGCAAAGGGGCTGGAGTTCCCGTGCGTGTTCATGGTCGGATTGGAGGAGAGCCTGCTCCCCCACGCCCGCTCCATTGACGACCCCGAAGAGCTCGAGGAGGAGCGCAGGCTTTGCTACGTCGGCATGACGCGCGCGATGGACGAGCTTGTCCTCACGCACGCGTTCCGCCGCAGCGTCTTCGGCTCCGAGCGCTACAATGTTGCATCGCGGTTCCTGGATGAGATCCCGCATGACGTGGTTGATCGTTGTGTCATGGCGAGTACCCGAAGGCGAGAGCCGGAGGGTGAAAGGGGAGGGAGGGGAGGGGTAGTGGTCCTCCCCCTTTGTAAGGGGGAGTCAGAGGGGGTAGATCCTGATCTTACCTCCCCTTCCCCCTCCTTACAAAGGAGGGGAATTGTCGGTCATGATGTACAAGTCACAAGTCACCAGTCACAAGTCACCAGTCACGGTTTTTCCGATTTCGACCAGCGCCCTCCGGACGAGCAGGGTGGCGCGCTCGCAAAAGGCCGCAGGGTGCGCCATCCCACGTTCGGCGTCGGCGTGATAATGAGCTGCGAGCGCACGAGTTCGGGTCACAAGGTCACGGTCCGCTTCCAGGGCGGCTCTGAGAAGCGCCTCATCGCAGAGTTCGCCGGCCTCATGCCCGCGTGAACCGTGAACCGTGCAACCAGGTTACCCTCCCCCTTTGTAAGCCTGCCTGCCGGCAGGCAGGGGGGAGGCGGAGGGGGTAGATCAAGATCTACCTCCTCTTACTCCTCCCCGCCTGCCGGCAGGCAGGTTGGATTCCCGATTAAGGCACTCGGGAATGACAATGACAACCAGGTGCCGGGCAACCGGGTTACCTCCGGGCGCGGGAGTATGTCAGAACGGCTCCGTCATGTTACGCATAAAAACCTTGATTTCGACGACCGATTACGCATAATGCGTAACGCATGATGCGTAATCCCCGCAATCCCTTCCAGTACGGCGGAACAGTCGGTCCGCCCGCCTTCTGCAATCGACGCAAGGAGCTTGCCGATCTCCTGCGGACCATGGAGGACGGCGGACGGCTGTTTGTCTATTCGGAGCGCAGGTTGGGGAAGACATCGCTTCTGCAGCTTGCATTGAGCCGGCTCCCGGGAAAGGCTTTTCTCAGCGCATACGTTGATCTCTGGCCCACCGACGGCGAGGCCTCATTTGCAGCCGCGATGGCAAAGGCCCTCACGGAGGGAATGGCGACGACCGCCGACAGGATGCTCGGATTCGCGAAGGAGTTCTTCGGGCGGCTGGTCCCGACCATCACGGCTGATGACGATGGAAGTCCGAAAGTGGCGTTCGAACTGAGTTCGCGCGGATCCAGGGGAGTTGAGATCGATGAGGTCCTTGCCGCACCGCACGAGATCGCGCGTCGCCGGAGGTGCAGCGTTGTCATCGTCTTCGATGAATTTCAGCGCATCCTCGAGTATAGCGACGATATCGTGGAACGAAAACTTCGCAGCGCCATCCAGCGCCACAAAAATGTATCTTATATCTTCTCGGGGAGCAGAAAACATCTGATCCAGCGGATGTTTCTTGATAAATCCCGTCCCCTGTATCGCGCGGGAGGGCATTATCCCCTTGGCCCGATCGCCTTCAAAGACTGGCTTCCATTCATCCGGAAGCGCTTTCTGGATTCCAACAGAGAAATCGAGGAAGGGCATATTCGCTCAATATGCGATCTCACGGAGGGACATCCATTTTATACGCAACATCTGTGTCACGCGGTATGGGAATTGTGCGAAAAGGGGGATGAGGTCGGAGACAGCACTATTGAAGCGGCCGTGCAACTCCTGCTCGACCGCGAGTCGTACGCGTATACCGCCTTGTGGGAGTCGCTGGCTGTGAATCAGCGCAAGCTCCTGCGCGGACTTGCGGCCGCTTCCGGGAGTTCAAAGGTGTTTTCAGCCGATTTCCTGCATGCATGGGGCCTGGGTTCCGCATCGAATGCGCAGCGCGTTGTGGAGACCCTGCTTGACAGAGACC
>JBBAAC010000274.1:0-2636 GCA_041658465.1 bacterium
CCTGGCGCTGGACGAACTCTTCATTAAGGGGCTGTCGCTCGAAGCGGGCGCGACAAACACGTTTGGCAACGATCACTTCACGGACCCGTCCCCTGCCATCGGGGATCCCATAGACGTGACCTCCGTAACAGTGGCTCCACAGGCCTACCTGGAACTCATGCACTCTACCGATGCCGGTCCCGCCACCTTCAACACGATACTGCGCTATCAGTACAACTACGATCACTCCATTGATTCTTCTCCCTTTGCCGGCGCGGCGCTCATGGGCAGCCATGGCAGGAACACAAACGCCCTCTTCGTCGAGGAGGAGGTCGGGCTCTTTGGAGAAAGGCTCAGGATCATCCCATCAGGGCGCGTGGAGGCGGCCACGGGCAGGAAGACCCATGCCAGCTGGCGCGTGGGCGCAGTGGGCAGCCCGATCGAATGGCTCGATATCAAGGCAAATGTCGGCACCGCATTCCGCTATCCCACGTTCACCGAGCTCTACTTCCCTGATCAGGGTTATCTGCGCGGGAACCCCATTCTCAACGACGAGAATTCCTTCAATTGGGATGCAGGCATAATACTGAAGCCGCCGCACTCATCGATAGAGGTCGCATACTTCCAGAACCGCATCGACAACCAGATCATGTTCGTGCCGATCTCGGCCACCACGATCCAGCCGATAAATACGGGCCGCGTGAAATCCCAGGGCATAGAGGCGACGGCCATGGTGGAGCCGTTCAAGTGGCTGCGCATAGATGCAAACTACACGTGGATGGACGCGAATTTCGTGAGTAACGGGCTCGGGCTCCCGGGCAGGCCGCGGCACAAGGCGAACGCGCGCGCGGAGCTCAGGGCCAAGTGGGCCTCCCTCTTCGGCGAGATGCAGTACGTGGGCTCATATCCGCTAAATACTGCAAACACGGTGAAGATCTCCAGCCACACGGCGGCGAACGCAGGCACCACAATAGCATTCGCAAAGAGCTTCTTCTTCACGTTCGAGGTGAAGGATCTGACCAACGTTCAGATCTACGACGCGCGCGGATTCCCGCTGCCGAGGAGGAGCTATTGGGTGAGCGTAGGGGCAAAGACATAATACACTCTTCCCCTCCTTTGTAAGCCTGCCCGCCGGCAGGCGGGGAGGGGATAGGGGAGGTAGACCATGATCTACCCCCTCCAACTCCCCCTTACAAAGGGGGAGGGTGCAAGTGCCCTCCCTAGTGATGGACTGAAACTGAAAGGGAACCTTTATGAAAAAAACAGCACACGCAATAATAATTGTCTTTATCGCAATCTGTATACATGCCTGTTCCAGCAGCACGATCACGGCAGAGGCGCCGCAGGGCAGCGAATCCGCGCTCAAGACCTTTGCGCTCGCGAGCGACTTCCCTTCGGATCTCGTCATCCCCGACATAGATGGAATGCGCTCCACTGCATTCGTGGTCTCCGCATCAAACCCCTCCGGCGTGCTCGCAGTGGACATCGATGCAAACCCCATGCAGCTCTCGGGATCGTTCAAGGGTGTCACCGTGCCAAACGGCGCAGGAATACCTTCGAGGCTCTTGGTAACGGCCAGGGACCGCGCGTTCCTTCTCACATCGAACGCCGTGATATCGTTCAATCCTGAGAGCGGCGTTGTCATCGACATGCAGAGCGCCATTTCGTCCGCATCGATAGGCGACGGCCGCACAAATTCCGACGGCAGCGCGGCCGACAGGACCATCACGCCTTCATATCCAGGCGGGATCGCCGTCTCTGGCGACAGGCTATTTGTCTCGTCAGGAAATTATATCCGAACGCAGGCGCCTGCAGTTGCGGGGCCCGGCACCGTGCAGATATTCGCTATCTCATCCAGTAGCATGCTCTCGCGCGAAGAAGTCCTGGTGACGAGCGGATTCAATCCAACAGGGCTCGCGATAAGAAATAGCAGCGAACTTCTTGTGCAGAACTCCGGCGTGATCGACATCGTGGATTCCAGGGGCGTAGCGCAAACCGATGCCAGCGTGGACGTGGTCGATCTCGATTCGCTCGCAATCAAGTCCACGATTACACTCGGGCCGATCGCCGCATCGCCGTACGGATTCGCGCTCACGCTCGACGGCTCGCGCGGATTCATAAGCTCAGCCTCGTTCGGAAATATCTACGAGATCGACCTGATAAACCGGCAGGTCCTGCGCAGCACGGATAACCCCATCGTCGCGAGCGACTCTGCGGACTACATCGCCGCACTCGCGCTCTCGGTCGACGACCAGTATCTCTACGCATCCAGCTTTGAGCAGAGCGCCGTGCTCCCGTTTGATCTGGCTCAATCGGAACCAGCGCGTGGCGCTGCGTTTGTGGTCGGGTTCCCTTCCGGCGTCACGGATGAGAACCCATCCGGAGCAAATACCGGGGCGGGTCCGATCGCCGTGCGGCCTGGATCACGGGGGATCGATTATCAGGGCGAGGACCTCTTCGTGCTCACGGGCTACCCGGGCACGCTCGTCGCCATAAATACGGGGGCAGCTGCGCAGCGCTATGTGCCTGAGACCGAGCCGGAGACGCAGCAGCAGGTAGATGAATCAACGCCTCCCGCACCTCCGTCCGGAAACAACGGCACGCCGTGCCAGGGATTTGCGCAGGCCGTCGCGTCCGTGCAGTACGGGACGGGCGCG
>JBBAAC010000275.1:0-2628 GCA_041658465.1 bacterium
TGAGTATCTCACCCACGCAGTAGCGGCAGTATTCCTCGTCATCCGGATTCCGTTCGAAAAGCGACACGCAGCGGTCCGCCAGCATCTCCGCCATGGCTTTGCAGAATTGCTCGCCATTATCCCGCGTGAGCCCCAGAAAATGATCCATTAGCAAGCGGCCGAGGATGAGGCGCAGGTCGCGGACGGAATCGGAGAGCACCTCGATCGGCTTGCCGAGCTGCCGCTGCGAGAGAAAAAAATCGAACATCGTGAGGAGGTTTGCGATTTCGGCTTGTACCGGCATGAGGCTCTCGTGCATCTTCGGCAGATCCTTCAGGCTCTCCATGATTTTAAAATAACAGATATCCGCGCGCTTGAAAAGATGATCTTGAAGAGTGCGCCCGCCCGCACAGGGGGTATGCGGGCGGGCTCTCTTCAACTTGCGGGCGCGAACCCTAGCGGGTCGCCTTTCCCGCCGTGCCAGGTGACTCAGCGCTATTGCCGGATACCGTGACGTACGGGGCGATCTTCGCCAGCAGCTTCTCGCCGATCCCGTCGACGTTCACCAGGTCGTTCGTGGAGCCGAACGGCGTCTTATCGCGATATGAAACTATCGCCTGCGCCTTGGCCGGCCCAATGCCAGGGACCTCCGTGAGCTGCTGCACGGTCGCAGTATTGATGTTGATCGGTGACGAGGGCGCCTGCTTTGCGGCCATCGCCTGGCTTGCGATCGCCAGCACGGCGAGCAGCCCCAAAACCATGGACATCGACCTGATTGCACGACTCTTCATTTTATTCATGACACCTCTCCTTTTCCTTTGGTTGAATGGTTTTTACTCCCCGTCCTTCTCATCATGCCTGCCGTTCCTGCGCTCCCTTATCTGGAGTTTTCCGTCGCGCGGATAAACGTCCAGAATGGCGTTGATGGAGCCGTCCTTGTTGACGAACGCAGAGCCGATCCTCACCCATCTTGCCTTTCCGTCCTTCCCTTCGATGATGTTATAGACCTCTCTCGGCTGGTTAGTGCCCATGACTTGCTCCCTTTCTTCTGCACGATCGATCGTGATATCGGCAGTAGAGTAAGCAAGCGCCGTGCCAGGATGGCAGCGCGGCGAACTATTTGAAATCATTAGCGTGATCTATTTGTAGGGAGAGGCGAGGTGATGCATATCCGTGCAGCTCTGCTGCGAAACGATGCAGCGCTCAGGACTCTCGATTTGCAGAATAATCGGCCAGCCCCATGAGGGATTCTCGAATTGAGGAATGCGGGATTGCGGTGAGGTGTTGCTTTGCATCTTTTGCATAAGTGCGGGCAAGTTCAAGAGCGGCATTCGCCCCGCCGAACAGTTCGATGCCTTGCCGGGCTTGCGAGTTGCAATCATCCGAGGCTGCATCCATCGCATCGTCCGTGAGCTGGAATGCCATGCCGACCGAACGGCCGTAGCTTGCAAGCGCCTCCTCGTGCCGCCCCTCCGCCCCGGCCACGATTGCACCGGCTCGCGCACAGAGGGCGAACAGCTCGGCAGTCTTGCCCTCTATGACCTTGAGCCAGGACCCGCGGTTATTTTGGACAGTGCCCTTGCATTCGATCTCAAGCAGGGCGCCGATCGCTGTCGCGCGCACCGCACTTACGACCGCATCCGTCAGGCGGGGAATGCCGGCGCTGACGATGAGCCTCGAGGCCGCGCACCAGAGAAAATCGCCCACGAGGACGCTGGCGCCATTTCCAAAGGCCGCGTTCGCGCTGGCCCTGCCGCGGCGCAGGTTGTCCCCGTCTACGACATCGTCGTGCAACAGGCTCGCGGTGTGAACCATCTCGAGTGCCGCAGCGATCTCGGCGAGGCGCGCGACATCATGAACCGCAGGGTGTCCATCTGGAGCTGTGCGCGCGGCCAGAAAAAATACGGCAGGCCTGATCCGCTTGCCGCCGCTCTCTATCACATGGCGAGCGACCGCATCGCCGGTGGCCACGCCGCTTAAGGCCTCTCGCGAGAGGACCGCATCCATTCGGTCGAGCTCGCCTCGAATAGGTATGAATATGCCGTCTAGCATCACGGCTATTTGCGCATCAACGGCCTTCCTTGTCAACGCCGGCTGCGTGTGTTACAGGAACGATTCGATGAACGGCTGCCTCGTCATACACGGCCTCACCGGGAGCCCCGCCACAGTCGCCTCGCTAAGGGATGCCCTTGCAGCTGCGGGCTTTCGCGTTGCGGTCCCGTGCCTGCCGGGTCACGGCGGAACGGTTTCGGAGCTCGGCTGCGTGACCTGGCGCGATTGGTACGGTGAAGTTCGCAATGCCTTCTCGCAGCTCAAGCAGGAGACGGAGCACGTCTTCTGCGCGGGGATATCGCTCGGATCTCTTTTGTGCATGAAGCTCGCGCTGGACGAGGGGTGGGGGGTGAGGGCTATGGCGCTCATGGCCACGGCCCTCCGCCTTTCTACGCTGGACAGCCTTGCGCTCAAGCTCGTGCGCTATTCTCCGCTTAGATGGATTATCCGCAATATCCGGAAAGACCTGGAGAGGAGCATCGCCGATCCGGAAGGGCGGGCTCGCTACAGCGAGTTGTCGCTGCCGATGATACCTGCAAAGGCGGTCTACGAGGTAGCCGATCTGCAGCGCGAGCTCTTGCCGAATCTCTCGCGGAT
>JBBAAC010000276.1:0-2624 GCA_041658465.1 bacterium
AGCGCCACCATGGCGACTGCGTATCCGGGCGGGGGTATCACAACCCCCGCCCGAGGCCGACCGCTTTCGGTCATTCTAACGGTGGAATTTTAGCCACCGCGGTCCCCATTGCTCGAAGCCTGCCGCAGGTCACCGCTCGCTCCGTGCCACCGACCGTGGCCTATCGATAAACGGGGGAACCCCGCTTACTGCGTGCCGTAAATCATATCCGGCGCAGAGCGAGCGATGACCCGCGACAGTCCTCACTGTCGATTTGTAGCAACGGGCAGTAGTCGCTACTATTCAGGAGGGGTCACCTTGTGCGACAATCAGGCGCGGTTTTGAGCGAAGCGCCTGCCTGCCGGCAGGCAGGTATGACGAAGTGAATTCTTAAACACATTCACCCATTTGGGGCCTGACCAGCGAGAAGACACCAAATGGGATGAATGTGTTAAAGAATTCGCAAGGAATAGCGCAGCGAATGGCGCCGTCGCACGAGGTGACCCCTCCTGAATAGTAACGCAGTCCCGTCTCTTCACATGCTGTGGACCTTGTCTGCCCAGGGGGGCGTGAAGACGATTTTTCCGTCAAGGGAGCTAGAAATCCACGCCTCAAATCCCTGCGGGGTCTTCTCTACGAGCACTGCCTCAAAATTTCCAAGTCGCTTGAGGAGCTCGATCCCTTTTTCCCTGCCAAGGACCATGATTGCAGTGGCCAGCGCGTCAGCATCCGCGCCGTTTCCGCCTATGACAGTTGCTGATATGAGGCCGTTCTCAGCCGGGCGCCCTGTGCGAGGGTCTATGATGTGCGAGTAGCGTTCGCCGTTGATCTCCACATACCGCTCGTAGTTGCCGGATGTAATTACGGCGCCTGCCGGCACATCGACCTTGGCCATGAGCTGGCCACGCCTGGAAGCGGTCGGATCCTGGATTCCAAATGAGAACCGTCCCTCGCCGAACGCGAGCGCATTGCCCCCTGCATCTACGACGCCACGAGCCACCCTCCGAGACTGCAGGACCTTTGCGGCCTCGTCGTCTATGAGGCCCTTGGCGATCGCTCCAAAATCCAGGCCCATGCCGTCGCGCGAGAAGAAGATCGCGTCTGCGCCCACCTGGGAAATTTTGTCGAGGCCCACCCGATTTCGTGCGGATGAGATAACATGCTCCGACGGAAGATGGCCCAGCTTTGCGGCCGACTTCCACAGATCCACGAGCGGGCCGATCGAAGGATCAAAGGCCCCATCGCTATCGCGGTACCATTTGCGCGAGAGCGCCATGATGCGCCCCATCTCCGCGCTCATCCTGAAAGGCGCGACAGCTGCATCATGATTCAATCGATTGAGTTCGCTCACATCGCTCAATCGATCGAAGAGCGCCTCGAGCTCTGCCACGCGCTTTTTCACGGCGATCATGTCCTTGTCGAAGGCGAGCATCGTGCGGCCATATGCAACTACCTTGAATGGGATCCCCCCCATCGGGAAGAAAGTCGCCTCGCGCCTCGTCGGCCTGAAGAGGACGATGAGCAGGATGATTGCCGCCACTACGACCGTGATGATCCCGAATTTTAGGAAACGCATGAGCCCCCCTTTCACCACCGCGCAGCTACGTGTCATGAAGTGCGCGGGGTCCTGCAGACAGATGCCGTGCTGAATTACGCGGTGACCCGCTGCTGGCATCTCGCCTGCCCGCCGGTCGGCAGGCGGGCAAGCCGACACCGAGTTATTTTCAGCCCACACGGCTAACGGTCGAATTCATGCCACCGCGGTCCCCATTGCTCGAAGCCTGCAGCGGGTCACCGCTTGCTCCACGCCGTTTTCGATCCGCGAAGAGGCACGCAGCAAGCGGGGTCCCGCCGTTTATCGCGAAGCAATGGGGACCGCATTGGCGATGCATACACCGTTAGCCTTGTAAGTCTGCATCTCCCCGTGTCGGTTTGCTGAGCGATGAACGGAGGGACCCCGCGTACTTCATGCACTTTAATGCCCAGGTCGTGAGTGTCAAGAAATTGTGGAAAGGATCTGCAGCGGGCTCTGCTTTACATTCGACGATGCCTGCTGCTATATGGCTCTTCACGATGCGTCGTCCTCACTTCATTATTGCGCTCTTCGCCCTTATCCTCATCCCGATCAAGGCGGCTGCCGCATTCCCGGCGCCGACGGGTTTTGTGAACGATTTCGCGGGCGTCATCAGTCCCGCGACGCGGCAGCACCTCGAGGGCATGCTCTCATCCTTTGAAAGGGCGAGCGGCAACGAGATAGCCGTCGCCACCATCCCCTCGCTCGACGGGGGCTCGGTCGAAGACGTCGCGGTCGGGCTCTACAAGGCGTGGGGCATCGGCAAGAAGAGTAAAGACAACGGCGTCCTTTTTCTCATAGTGCCCAACGAGCACAAAATGCGCATAGAGGTCGGCTACGGACTTGAGGGCTCGATAAACGACGCCCTGGCCGGCAGGATCATGGACGAGGCCGTCATCCCGCGGTTCAAGTCAGGCGACATGGATGCCGGCATTGCCGCGGGCGTGTTGGCGATAGTGAAGACCATCTCGTCCAAGGAGGGACTCGCCTTTGATGCAGACGCTGCCATGGGGGGGAGCGATTCCTATGAAACCCAGGCGTCGGATAATACCAGGAAGCGCAGCGTACCCGG
>JBBAAC010000277.1:0-2619 GCA_041658465.1 bacterium
AACACAAATACGACTCACACTATCAACGCCCAGGTGATGATCTCCAACGACGCCGCGTTCCGCTCCGGCAATTCGATCATAGAGTGCGACCTCTTCCTCACGTTGGGCGGCGGCACGATGCAGATCAACCGGAGCTGGAAGTATCTAATCGAGATCGGCGGCGGGATGAAGGTCTACATGCCGATCCCGTGGCTCGCCGTGCGCTTTGACGTGGCCAGCTACCTGCACCCCACTCCAAAGCCGACCGGCAATTCATTCAATGCAGACCTTGCGATCAACGCCGGCGTTTCGTTCCTCCTGCCGGTGCATAAAGTGTCGGACGACAATAAGCCTAAGTAAATAATCTGGATCTTCTGCGTTCAACTGCGCGGCGAGAAGTCGAGGACCACCGCTACGGTATCGCCGTCGCCGTCCGGTGCCGTCACCTCAGCGCTGGTCTCCAGGGAGCCTGCATCCGGTCCTCCCTCGAGATAGAGGGTCCCGCTGACCAGGAGCGCCATCCCCTTTGGCGCCTGCACGCCTGAAATCGAGAACTGGCCAAGGCCGTCGAAGGTGTTTATCGCAAGCGTCTTTGTGGGATCGTCCTTGACGGAGAGCTCTACGAGCAGCCCGTTGAAACGCGCACTATTATCGCAGCCGCCGCATACTGCCCTGCCGCTGAGGTTCATGCTGATCAGATCCGCCTTTTGGTATTGCAGGAAGTTGCCCTCCAGGGTGGGGCTGTGGACGGTGCCGGAGCCGGAGCATCCAACGGAGAGCCAGAGAATCGATGCGGCAAAGAGAGCTCCCGAAATAGATACGGCCCTGGCTCCCCTCATCCGCATGGCCCACCTCCTGCGTATATGATAGCTCAGAAACGCATGCGGGCTCAAGTATCTTTGCGGCTACGTGCCATGAAGTGCGCTGTGCTCCCCATTTCATCGCTCAGCAAGCCGACACCGTGCCAGAATACGCGGTGACCCGCGGCTGGCATCTCGCAAGCCGACACGGAGTAAGGCTCGGTTTCTGCGGCTAACGGTCGATTTCCCGCCACCGCGGTCCCCATTGCTCGAAGCCTGCCGCGGGTCACCGCTTGCTCTGTGCCGTTTTCGATATGCAGAAGTGGCACGTAGTAAGCGGGGTTCCCCCGTTTATCGCGAAGCAATGGGGACCGCGATGGCAGGTGATTCACCGTTAGCCATATAAGCTGACTCAGACTCGGTATCGGCTTGCTGAGCGATGAACGGGGGTGCCCCGCGCACTTCTTGGCACGGAGCTTGCGAGATGCCAGCCGCAGGTCGCCGCGTCCTTTGGCACGATGTCAGCTTGCTCTGCGATGGATTGGATAACCCAGCGCACTTCATGGCGCGGAGCACGCCGGCCAGAGAGGTGCGGCTTTAATTGACATCCATGGCGATCGTCGTTACACAGGCCGGCAAAATACCATATGGAGGTTTTCATGAGCGGAGCAAAATTCACATTCCTGGAGAAGCCGTCGGCCCATATCTTCCCTACGCTCACCGCGGAACAGCGCGCGACAAAGGAGCGGCACTTTTCCCATAAGGTGAAGCAGATCGACATCGACAAGATCGGCTCGATCGACGAGCTGGTGGACGCCTACGCCGGCGCCTCGATCCAGGCGCGAAACGTCGGCCGCTGCGCCGAGGTGCTCGAGGGCATGCTCACGGATGAGGACAGGCCGACCGTGATGCTGGGACTTGCCGGCCCGCTGATCGCCGCGGGGCTCAGGAAAGTGCTGCGCGACATGATCGAGCACAAGCTCGTGGACGTGATCGTCTCCACCGGCGCAATCCTCTATCAGGACTTCTACCAGGCGCAGGGATTCCCGCACGCCGTGGGCACCCCTGACGCGGACGACCGCGCGCTGCGCGACCTCTACATCGACCGCATCTACGATACCTACGTGGACGAGGAGCTCTTCTGGAGGCTGGACTGCTCCGTAGGCGCGTTCTGCGACTCCCTCGCGCCCGGCAGGTATTCGAGCAGGCAGTTTTTAGAAATCCTGGGCCACACGATAAAGGATCCGAACTCGATACTCGGCGCTGCCGCGCGCAACGGCGTGCCGGTCTTCTCGCCCGCGATCAATGACAGCTCGCTCGGCATCGGGCTTACCGAGCATTATCACCGCTGCCTGCAGGAGGGCCGCGAGAACGTGGTGATCGATTCAATACGCGACAACTACGAGCTCACGCAGATCGTCGTGAAGTCGCCGGCCACCGCGGCTATCTACGTAGCGGGCGGCGTGCCTAAGAACTTCATCAACGATTCGGTTGTCATGGCATACATCTTCGGGCTCGACACGGGCGGGCATCGCTACGCAATCCAGATGACCACCGACTCGCCGCACTGGGGAGGGCTCTCCGGTTCGACACTCTCCGAGGCCACGAGCTGGGGCAAGGTGAGCAAGAAGGCGACCCACTGCATGGCGTTTGTGGAACCCTCGGTCTCGCTGCCGCTCATCGCGGGCAGCGTGATCAAGAAGGGTACGGCAAAGCACAGGAAGCGCCTCGCGTTCGAATGGAATACGCCGATACTCAAGTCCATCAAGCCTGTTTAGATGAGAGACCGATCATCAGCACCGAAATTGCGGCGGGCGTGACACCGGGTATGCGCGCGGCC
>JBBAAC010000278.1:0-2589 GCA_041658465.1 bacterium
CCATAGACACGACGTATCACTACGAGGGTAGCCGCTGGACAATCGCCGGCATCCGCTGGAAGGACCCGCAGAGCGAAGGTTCGGAGATCGTGGCGCAGGGCTCGCTCTCATCCGGCGGGCCGATGGACCTGCGCATACGCGGCATAGCTGACGCGCGCGTGCTGCCGGCGCTGCTCCCGCCGGTGCGGGATGCGACCGGGCCCCTGGAGCTGGACATAGCGGTCCGCGGCCCGTCCCCTGATCCCCGGATCCTGGGCACCCTCAAGCTCAACGAGAACGCGCTCAGGCTCAAGAACCCGCGCATCTCGCTGGCCGACGTAAGCGGCGCAGTGCGCTTCGAGGGCGATCACATCTTCTTCGACGGCATCACCGCAGAGGTAGAAGACGGGACGCTCAAGATCGACGGACACATCGAGCACAGGATGTTCAAGCCCGTGTCCGCGGACCTCACCATCGCCGGCAGCGATATGCGCTACCGCACCGAAGATAAGACGCTGAACCTGGAGCTGGACGGTCAGCTGAGACTCGTCGGTGCGTTCCCAAGCCCGGTCCTCTCCGGCGAGGTGCGAGTGCTGGACGGCAAGTACACCAAGGACTTCAACATAATCGACGTGATATCCGGCGAGAAGGCGCCCAAGCCGGTTGAGAAAAAATCCGCGGCGTTTGAGTTCAACCCGAGGCTGGATCTCACGGTGAGAAATACCGGTGATCTGGCGATACGCAATAATGTGGGCGACATCTGGCTCAACATGAACATCGAGCTCAAGGGCACGAGGGAGAAGCCGTCGGTGATAGGCTCGATAGACACGGCCGACGGCGAGGTCCACTACATGGGGATCAACTTCGACATCACGAAGGGATTCGTCGAATTCCGCGGTGAAAGGGAGGCCACGTATCTGGAGGTACACGCGCAAAAAGAGATCAACATCTACAACGTTAACCTCGTGCTGCACGGCCCGACTGACAACCTGGCGCTCGACCTCTCCGCCACATCGCCTCAGGGGCCGCTCGATAAACGCGACGTGGTATCGCTCATAATATTCGGCGCCACCGAACAGGAACGAATGGCCGCGGAGCGCATGGGCGGAGTGCTTACCACGCAGATGGTGGCTTCCTCGGTCAGCGGGGTCATCGAGCGGCCGATATCAAAGGTGGCGCACCTTGACGTCTTCAGGCTGGAGGCATCGGATCCGTCGTCGCACGCGATATCGCGCATCAACATCGGCAAGCAGATTTCGGACCGCCTCACCGTTAAGTTCGCTACCGACGTAAACAAGTACAATGCCGTGCAGACCTTTTCTGCAGAGTACCAGATAACCGACAACCTGCTGCTCAAGGGCACCCGCTCCACCGATTCTAACTACGAAATGAGCGGGCTTCTGCGGTTCAGGTTGAAGTAAGGATTGCGTGGGTAAACCGATCACAGCGCGGCGCGGGAGACGGCGGAGGCCCGGCAGGCTTGGGCCTTTTATCGCCCTGTGCGTCGCCCTGCTCGCGGCACTCGCCATCGCGAACGCGGCGGCGCTGGCGCAGAAGGCGGACGGCGAGCAAGTGGCCGAAGTGAAGATCTCCGGGCTCGTCAACCTCGACGAGAAGGCCGTTCGCGACATCATAGACATTTCGCCGGGAGACAGCTTCTCGCTCGAGCGCGTCGACATTGCGGTGGAGCGGCTGCGCAAGTGGGGCATCTTCGACGCTATCGACGTCTATCCATCCGCGTCCCCCGAGGGGATCGTCCTCGTCTTCAATCTGGAGGAGGCCACGGTCGTCGCCTCCATAGACATCACTGGAAACTATCCGTACATCGAGACAAAGGTCCGCAAATACTTCACGCTGCACGCCGGCGACATCTACACGCCGGACAGCGTGCAGGAGCAGGTCGATCGCATAAAGGAGTTCTACCTGAGGCAGGGCTATGTGGGCACTGAGGTCTACGTGGAGGAAGAGCGCAGGCCGGACGAAAACCAGTTAGTGCTCACGTTCCATATCCGCCACGGCGACCTGCTTCGCTACCGGAAGATCGCGGTCGAAGGCAACCACGCGTACCCGAGGGGCCGTTTTGCATCCGTCGTGAATCCCCTCAAGCCGTTTTCCGAGCAACGGCTCAGGCAGTCGCTGCGCGACCTCAAGGAGCTGTACCAGAACCACGGTTATCCGCGCGCCAAGATAACGGTAAAGGACAAGCATATCGACTTCGAGGCCCTGCGCATTGACCTGACCCTCGCGGTCAACGAGGGGCCGCACGTTGCGGCGATCTTCACGGGTCAGCACCGTGTGAGCGGGAGACGTCTCAAGAAGACGATCACGATCTTCAAAGAGGGCTCGATCGACCAGTACGAAATCGAATCCAGCGAGGACGCAATAAAGGCGCTGCTGCGCTCGCGCGGCTATCCGGACGCGCAGGTGAGCTCGAAGCAATCGGAGCGGCCCGACGGGACCATCGTCATCGCGTTCAACGTGGACGAGGGCCCGGCGCAGCAGATCCGCGTGCTCAAGTTCGAGGGGAACCGCGACGTGGGCTCCAAGGAACTGCGGACGAATATCACGAACCGCGAGATGTCGTTCTCCCGCAACGGGGCTTATTTTCCG
>JBBAAC010000279.1:0-2574 GCA_041658465.1 bacterium
TCCGCAGCGCACAAGGCGCGCTGGAAGGCGGCGCTGTTTCCCAGGATCTGCTGGAAGCGGTAGCGGGCGGCGAGCTGACGGACGCGCCGCTGGGTGCGAATGTTGCCGTCGGCCTTCTGGATGGTATCGGCGTCCTGTAGCGTGAGCAGGGCGCCCGAGATATTGCCGTGCTCGCGAATCGCAATGCGGTTGGCGACGTAAGTCTGGCCTTTGATCAGCACTACCTCGCCGGTCTCCTGCGCGTGGCCTTCCAGCACCGCGCCGAGATTGAGTTCCGTCATGACGTCCCGAAGCCGGTGGCCGAGCATTTCATCTACCGACTTGCCGATCAGGCGCTCCATCAGCGGGTTGATGGCGATGACCTGCTCTTTGGCATCCACGGCGAGCACCGCTTCGTGCAGGTGGCGCAACACGCCGCTCAGTTGCTCGTAACGCTGCGCTTCCAGGCGCTGGACGCGGGCGATCTCGATCGCGTCTTCGATCGCCTGTTTCACCGATGCGGGGGTGTAGACGAGGATGCCCGTAATGCCTGCGCGTTCTGCCAGGTCGACTACCAGGCTGGAGCCGACGATAACCTTGAATCCGGTATCGGCCAGCGCACGGAAGCACTCGCTGACATCGTCTACCGTCGTGTAAGTGCGCTGCGATACCTCGATACGCAGCATTTCCTTGATTTGCTCGATCTCGGGGATCGGCTCCCTGAAGGTGACGATCCCCACCCGCTCGGCGTAGCGCCGCGCCTTGAACAAGGCGAGCAGGACGTCGTAGCCAGTGAGCTTGATCGTCACCACCGGCAGCGACAGCGATGAGCGCAGAATCGCCGCGTTGGCGCCGGCGCTGATGATGACGTCCGTATTGCCCTCGCGCTCCAACTCGTGTCCCATCGCGAGGGCGTTATCAAAGATGGAATCGGATATTTCGATATTCGCCCGCGATTGGTATTCGGGGGCAACGGCGTGGACAAGACGGCTTAAGCCGGCGTAGCTGATGACCCTGATGCGTGGGCGCGGATCTGCTTCGGTGGCGCGGGACGCGGAGATGATGCTTTTCTGCATTTGGGTTTTCTCCTCTTCTCTGTTTTTGCAGGATCCCATTCGCTTTGACGGGCGGACTGTGTTTCATGGTGGTTCACGAAACAGTATCAGATGTTTCAAATAAATGCCAGCATTAGTGATGCAGCGGTAGATGCAACAACAAGGATGACAATAATAGTAATATAATAAATGAGTTGTCTAATTAGTCTGGTATCTGGCATCTATTTTGCTGATTAAGGATCTCGGGAAGTAATTTTGCAAGGTAATCCAAATAATAGAGAAGTGGTGACCAATGAAATCGCTTGAGGCTCTGGTTGTTCTTGATCTTACCCATATGCTCTCCGGGCCGTACGGGGTGATGCTGTTGACCGACCTGGGTGCCCGCACCATCAAGATCGAGCCGCCAGGCGTTGGCGAAGGAACTCGCCAGTTGCTTGCCGGCAGCAAGGAATACTCCCGACAAGGCATGGGCGCCTACTTTATTACGCTTAACCGGGGCAAGGAGAGCGTGTGCATCGATCTGAAGTCGGAGGCGGGGCGCGCAGTTTTCTATGACCTCGTGCGCAAGGCGGACGTGGTCTTCGACAATTTCAGCGTTGGCGTTACCAAGCGGCTGGAGATCGATCATGCGAAACTGGCGGCCATCAACCCACGCATCATCACCTGCTCGGTCACCGGATTCGGCGAGACCGGCCCCGAGCCGGATCGGCCTGCCTTCGATCAGGTGGTGCAAGGCATGGGCGGGGGCATGTCGATCACCGGCTTTGCCGACCGCGGGCCGGTGCGCTCCGGCATCCCCATCGGCGATCTGGGCGGTGGCATCTTCGGCGCCATGGGTGTGCTCGCGGTGGTGGTGGCGCGTGAGCAATCCGGCCTCGGCCAGCACGTCGACGTCTCCATGCTCGACGTGCAGATATCGCTGCTCAACTACATGGCGACTATGTACCTGATGTCGGGCATCGTGCCGGAGCGCCTCGGCAACGGCCATTTTGTCCACGTGCCCTACAACACCTACAAGACCCGGACCGGATTCATCATCATCGCCTGCATCGGCGATGCTTTCTACGAGAAGTTTCTCGATGTGGTGCCGCACCCCGAGCTCCGCAAGGAGAAGTATCTCAAGCAGCCCGACCGTTTCGCGGACCGCGAACTCATCAATCGCGTCATTCAGGAAGAGCTTCTGACCGACACCGCCGAGAATTGGCTTGCCAAGCTGCGCGCCGCGCGCATCCCCTGCGCGCCCGTCAACGATTTCAAGCAGGCGCTCGAGAATCCGCAGATCCGTGCCCGCGGTATGGTCGTCGATGTGGCGTTGCACGACGGCGAAGTGATCCGGGTACCGGGCAACCCGATCAAGCTGTCCGCAGCCGGTGAGGGGAGCTACGCTGCGCCGCCGCGGCTGGGCGAGCACACGGACGCGGTCCTCGGGCAGTTTCTGGGCTATAGGCCGCAGCGTATCAAGGAGTTGCGCGAGACCGGCGCGATCGCCTAGCCCGGAACCGTCAGACAGGGCCGTCCCACGTCTGATCGCTCTGGAAAT
>JBBAAC010000280.1:0-2504 GCA_041658465.1 bacterium
ACTTCTTGATCGTCTGGAAATTGGTGAGCATGCCGCCGAGCCAGCGCCTGGTGACGCGGTACTGCCCCGCGCGCTGGGCCTCTGTCTCGACGATCTCCTGCGCCTGCTTCTTCGTGCCCACAAACAGCACGGTGTGGCCGAGCGCCACGGTATCCGCGACAAACTTGTACGCGCGCTCCGCTTGCTTTGCGGTCTGGTCCAGGTCAATGATGTGGATACCGTCGCGCGCCGCGAAGATGTATGGCCGCATCTTTGGATTCCAACGCCTGGTCTGGTGCCCGAAGTGTACCCCTGCCTCCAACAGATCCTTTACTATTACCTCTGGTGACATAACCTTCTCCTTTGGTTTGCCTCTGGGCCCCTCGAGACCGCACCATGCGGCACCAAAGGGAGGGGCTTGAGGGATTTCCGCAGCGCGGCCATGGGCTACGATGCGGATTTTATTGCAGAAAAAAGTGCGCTGGCATTAACATGCTGATATTTAAGATGCAATAAAAAAGACCACGTACCAAGAAGTGCGCGGGGCCGCACTCCATGCCACAAAGTGAGCTGAGTCCCCAGTCCATCATCTCGCAAGCCGACACCGAGTCTAAGTCATCTAATATGGCTAACGTTGAATCACTTGCCACCGCGGTCCCCATTGCTCGAAGCTGGACTGGGGACTCAGCTCGTTATGCGCCTTGATACAACTTGCGAAGTGACATGCAGTAAGCGAAATTTCCCCGTTTATCGCAGATCGTCTTCCGGCACAGAGCAAGCGATGACCCGCTGCAGGCTTCGAGCAATGGGGACCGCGAAGGCTGGAAATCCACCGTTAGCCTTATGATCCGGGCGCAACTCGGTGTCGGCTTGCGAGATGCCAGCAGCGGGTCATCGCGTTCTCTTCGGCACGGTCTCGACTCGTCCGCCGAGAGGACGGCGCACTTCATGGCACGCAGCTGACGTGAAGCGGCTTGATTTTTTAAAGTTTTAAGTTTATTGTCTGGCTTAACTACGGGGGATTAAATGCGATTTATAAAGTGCGGATTTCTCATAATAGGGCCCATCTCTCTGCTTCTCGTCGCCCAAACAGCGGCCGCGCAGCTGGTGCCCAAGACCGATGTGCCGACTGTCCAGACCCCTCCCCCTGTGGTACAACCTTTGCCATTGCCACCAGTTTCGACTCCTCCACCGAGGATGGATATCCCTTCGCCCGCGGCGCAAGCGCCAAAGCAGCCGACAGCCGCACCTGCTCCGGGACAGCCGCAGGGCCCTGCAGCACCGGCCGTGCAGGGCACCACTCCTCCTGCTGCAGGTCAGGCCGCTCTCCCGCAAACCCCTGTGCCGGAAGAACAGGCAACTACCAAAGACGACTATCAGCTTTATCTGAAATCAGGCGATCGCAACGCTAGCTGGGATGAATATATCGAACCCGCGTTCACGACCTTTGACAGCGGAAACTTTGCCACCGCGGGAGTTTTCCTGGGAAAGACATATGAAAAGGGCTGCCGCGACCCGCTGGTCCTCTTCAGGCTCGGCATCTACAGGGAAAGCAGGCGGCAATTCAAAGAGGCGGCTGATCTGCTGTCGCAGGCCGCAGACGGTATTGCCGCGCGTTACCCGGGACATCCCCTCAACAACTCCATAGCCAGGCACGCGGCCCGAGCACTTTACCAGGTCGACGACTATGCGCGTGCGCTCCCTTATCTGCAGAAGGCCCTGGCACAATCCCCTAACGACTTTATGATACTGCTCATGCTCGGGCAGATATCTCGGGCCGGCAAACAGTATCCGGAGGCAAGGTCCTTTTTCGAGCGCGCGCTCTCGACCAAGCCGCCTGAAAACGTCACGCCGAATCCCATAAAGACCCTGCTGGGCGAGCTCATCATACTCACCTATGAACTAAAGGATCTGGAGGCGTGCCAGAAGTACGTCAGCATGGTCCTCTCAGCCTGGCCGCAGGATCCGATCGCCAACTCCTACCGAACCCGCCTCGAAAAGGCGCGCTACGAAAAACGCGAGAAAGAGATGATCGACAAGCTAGTAAAGTGACGCAGACAGAAGTGCCGGCGTTCCAGGATCATCTGTTTCGGAACGCGCCTCCCGCGAAGCTGCTCGTCATGAAACCACGCGGGGTTCCCTCTGGCATCGCCTCACGAACCGACACCGTGCCAGAGAACGCGGCAACCCGCGGCTGGCATCTCGCAAACCGACACGGAGTTGAGCTCAGGTCATCCGGCTAACGATGGATTATCAGCCTTCGCGGTCCCCATTGCTCGAAGCCTGCCGCGGGTCATCGCTTGCTTCGTGCCGGAAGACGATCTGCGAAAAGCGGGGAAATCCTGCTTACTGCGTGCAGGTTGTATCAAGGCGCATAACGAGCGGTGTCCCCAGCCCAGCTTCGAGCAATGGGGACCGCGGTGGCAGTTAATTCAACGTTAGCCTTATAAGCTGACTTAAACTCGTTATCGGCTTGCGAGATGATGGGCTGGGGACACCGCTCTGTATGTGGCGAGGAGCACAAC